>NZ_CALMSV010000175.1 GCF_937872355.1 uncultured Sphingorhabdus sp.
TCGTGCCGACGATGGCGCGGCGGGCGAAGCGGTTGATCTGACGCTTCAGACGTTCGTCGTCCTGCAGGGTTGCACCCAATTTGGTCAAGGCTTCGCCAAAGCTTCCGGCCAGCGCAGCGTCCGGATTGCGCGCGGCCTTCAGCAAAGCATCGCGACCTTGACCCCACAACCCATCAATCCATTTGGCGAAAGCCGGGTTTTTCAAAAGTTCCTGCTTCCAATGATTGACCTTGGCCTGCAATTCCTTGTCGTGACGCAAACCATGCGCGAGTTTTTCCAGCCCTTCCTCGCCCTTTTCGCGCAAGGGATGGTCGGGGTCTTCAGCCATATCACTAAGCAGTTTTTCAAGGCCGCTGACAATCGCATTGGCTAAGCGGTCATCGAGCCCAGTCCAGCGCATGATCGTGCCAGCGCGCTCCTCGACCATGGCACGGATGATATGCTCGTTGGCTTCGAGTGTCTTGGCGGCCCATGCGATGATGCCATCGAGCACGGGTAAATGCCGTCGTTCCTTGATCATCGCTGCCAGCAACTGTCCGAGCAGCGGCGCAATGTCCAGCTTTTCAAGCTGGGTACGTACCGCGCCTTTGGCAATGCCGCCCAGCCGTTCGTCATCGAGCGATTCGACAATGTCTCCGAGCAGCCGTGAGGCCCCCATCCGCATCCGGCCTTCGCCGGACCCAGGTGTCGTCAGGAAACGCCCCATTGCGCCTGCCACGTCCATCGTCTGCACTTTGCGCGCGACAATGCCAGTGCGCAGAAAATTGGTGCGCAGGAAACCCGCCAACGTTCTGCCTAGGCGTTCCTTGTTGTTCGGGATGATCGCCGTATGCGGGATCGGAATGCCAAGCGGATGGCGGAACAAAGCGGTTACCGCAAACCAGTCTGCCAGACCGCCCACCATGCCAGCCTCGGCAAAGGCAGTTAAAAAGCCCCAGTGTGGATGCACATTGCGCTCGAGATGGATGCCAGCGACAAACAGCAGCGCCATCAGGATGAGCAACGCCGTAGCGATACGACGCATCTTGCGCAGTTCGTCATCGCGCCAAATATAGCGCTCCCGTTCTGCCTGATTGAGCTGGCTGACCGATTTTACCATTCAAGCAAACGTTTAGCGTGCTTATCGGGCAAAGTCACTCGGCCGGCTGCAAACCGGGGGACAGGCCTGTGGAAGGTCCACCGGACTTTGACCTACTTTCCGGATCGTCGGCATCATCGCCAGGTTTGAAAGTCAGCAGACGATCACGCAGCCACGGCCCCGCACGCTTCTCCAGACCATCGGCCAGACTGAAACCCGCCGGGACGATCAACAGCGTCAGCACCGTTGAAACGATCAAGCCGCCTATCACCACGGTTCCCATCGGTGCACGCCATTGGCCATCGCCACCGAGCGACAGTGCCGTTGGTATCATGCCTGCGGTCATTGCGACCGTGGTCATTACAATCGGCTGGGCGCGCTTGTGCCCGGCCTCCATGATTGCCTGGAATTTGGGGGCGCCACGTTCCATCTCTTCGATTGCAAAGTCGATTAGCAGAATCGAGTTTTTCGCGACGATTCCGAAAAGCATCAACACGCCGATGAACACGGGCATCGAAATCGGTTGACCGACGATTGCAAGGGCCAACATCCCGCCCAGAGGCGCCAACAGCAGCGATCCCATGTTCACAAGCGGCGACATGAAACGCCGATAGAGCAGTACCAGCACGGCGAACACCAGCAGCGTCCCTGAAATAAGCGCGATACCAAAGTCGCGCTGCATTTCCTGTTCCCATTCCTGGCTGCCAAAAGGTGCACGAGACACGCCGGTGGGCAGGTTCTTCATCACAGGAAGGTTGTTGATCTTGGCGTCGGCATCAGACGAGATAATTCCTGGCGCGAAATCGGCGCCAACGAAGATACGGAAATTCTGGTTGCGGCGCTGGATAGTAGTCGGCCCCGCGCCAAAGCTAATTTCGGCAACGCGCTCCAGTGGAACCGAGCCACCACTCGCCGTTGGCACTGGCAAGTTGCGAATATTAGCAAGGTTCTGGCGCGATTCCTTGGCCAGCATCACGCGGATTGGAATCTGCCGGTCAGACAGCGAGAATTTGGCGCTGTTCTGATCTATGTCGCCCAAGGTCGCGATGCGAATGGCCTGGCTGAGCGCAACAGTGGTAACGCCCAGTTGTGATGCCAGATCAAGCCGTGGTTTGATAATAAGCTCGGGGCGCTGCAGATCGGCTGCGATGCGCGGTGCACGCAGTTCCTTGAGCGTCTTCATTTCCTCGACAAGCGTTTGCGCTGTCCGGTCAAGTTGTGCAGGATCGGAACCCGAAAGCATCACGGATACGTCGCGACCAGAACCGCCACCGCCGGGACCGAATGTCAAAAACGATACACGTGCGTCCGCAATCTTCGACAAAACTGGCGTTAATGCCTCTTCGAATTCCTGACTGGTGCGATCACGTTCTTCGTGCAGCGTTATAAAAATGTTCCCGCTACCTTCACCCACACGTTGCAATGCGGTTTTTACTTCAGGTTCCTTCCTGACAATCGCAACGACCTCATCGGAAACCGCTTTGGTCCGTTCGAGCGTAGTGCCGGGAACCATTTCAATACGGATTCGCGTGAAATCCTGATTGCCATCTGGGAAGAATTGTTTCGGAAGAACTGCCATCAGCAGCACCGTCAGCGCCAATGCGAGAACACCTATTCCCATCATCCAGCGACGATGACCTAGCGACCAGCGCAAAATCTTCATGTAGCGGTCCATCAGCGGACCTTCGCCATGTTCGGCAATGCCGCCGGATTTCAAAAAATAGGCAGCGATCATCGGTGTGATCATACGTGCGACGGCAAGGCTCATCAGCACCGAAGCGACGACGGTCAGACCGAAATTCTTGAAGAACTGTCCGGCAACACCGGGCATCAAACCAACGGGTAAAAACACTGCCACGATTGAGAAGGTTGTCGCCACAACCGCAAGGCCAATCTCGTCCGCCGCATCAATCGACGCCTGATAGGCAGATTTGCCCATGCGCATATGCCGCACGATATTTTCGATTTCCACAATCGCATCATCGACCAGCACACCCGCAACCAAACCCAGTGCCAAGAGCGACATGGTGTTCAAAGTGAAGCCCATGAGGTCGAGGAACCAGAATGTCGGAATTGCGCTCAACGGAATGGCAATTGCCGAAATGATGGTTGCGCGCCAATCGCGAAGGAACAGGAACACAACGACGATCGCGAGCAATGCGCCTTCGATCATTGCAGCCATCGAACTTTTATATTGGGCCTTGGTGTAGGCGACGCTGTTGAACAGCGGCGTAAATTTTATGCCCGGATTTTCCTTGGCAATTTTTTCCATTTCAATGGTGGCATTGTCGAACACGGTCACGTCGGAAGCGCCCTTTGCGCGCGACATGCCGAAAGTGACAACTTGGCGCCCGCTTTCGAAGGCCATAGAGCGCTGCTCGCTATAGCCATCTGTTACCTCTGCAACATCTGCGAGCTTAACCGACCGTCCGCCACCAAGACTGATATTTCGCTGGCTAAGTTCATAGGCGTTGGTGGCATTGCCCAGAATGCGAACCGACTGGCGCGATCCTGCAATTTCCGATTGCCCGCCTGCGGCGTTCAGATTCTGCTGCCGCAAAACCGAGTTGATCTGGCTTGCGGTAACACCAAGCGACTGCATTTTGGCAGGATCGAGAATAACGCGGATCTCCCGATTTACGCCGCCATTACGGCTAACCGATGCCATGCCTTCAACCGCCAGAAGGCGCCGCGAAACGGTGTCATCGACAAACCAGCTCAACTGTTCGAGCGTCATGTCCGAAGCTTCAACCGCAAAATAGGCAATCGGATCGCTTGAGGTTGCTACCTTGAAAACCTGCGGTTCCAATATGCCATCCGGCAGATCGCCGCGAATTTGGTCCACCGCGTTTTTTACTTCGCTGACAGCCGCGTTGATATCGTCACCGATTTCAAATTCAGCGCTGACAGAAGTGTTACCTTCCGAGGCCGAGGCATCAATGTTGCGCACGCCCTGAACGCTGCGGATCGCAGATTCGACCTTTTGGGTGATTTGCGTTGTAATCTCTACCGGTGAGGCACCGGGTTGGGAAATGGCAACGACGACGACCGGGAATTCAATATCGGGGTCATTCTGCACATCCATGCGCGAGAAGGACATGATTCCCGCAAGTGTCAGGGCAATGAACAGGACAATCGGTACGACTGGGTTGCGTATCGACCATGCCGATATGTTGCGGAAGTTCATTTAGCTTTACCCTGCGACGCGGACTTGACGAGTTTGGGGGTGACGGTTTCATCCGGATTCAGGAAGCCGCCCGCATAGAGAACGACCCGTTCGGTGCCATCCAGCCCTTCGCTGATTGCTATGCCCTCTTGGGTGACGATGCCGGTTTTTACCGGGCGCCGCTGAACCTTGTTCTGTGCTGTGACGATATACACAAAGCTGCCGTCGCGATCATTTTGGATTGCTGACTCTGGCAAAATCGCGGCAGTAACTGCCCCTGCCTTGATTTCCACCGAGGCAAAACCGCCCGGCTTGAGCGCGCGATCAAATGGCAGGGCAATGCGGGCAATACCCTGACGGGATTGGGCGTTGATAGTAGGCGAAATTTGCCAAATCGTGCCAGTAAACTGACGATCGCTGCCAACAGGCGTGACAGTTGCCGGAACGCCAACTGCGATACCAGCCAGTTCGGCTTCACCAAGTTGTGCCTGCAATTCCAGTTCGCCGCCCTTCGCCATGCGGAAAAGAACTCCGCTGCCTTGGGTTACGGTCTGCCCGGGTTCTACATTGCGTTCTAGAACAAATCCGCCAACTGGCGCCCGAATGTCAAGACGAGCGGTTCGTGCGCGCAACTCTCTTAGTTGCGCTTCCGCGATGCCCACACGTGCCCTTGCACTGTCGCGGGTTGCAGTTTTCCGATCGACATCGGCCTTCGAGATGAAGCCGCGATTGACCAACTGCATCGCACGATCCAATTCGTTCTGCGCGAGTTGTAGGTCGGCACGTGCAGCATTTATCTGCGCTTCCTGACCAATAATCTGTTGCGACTGGACAGAACGCTCAATGCTCGCAAGAACCTGTCCCTGCTGGACCCAGTCACCTGCATCGACAAATACTTGGGATACTTGGCCGCCTTCACCGACAACGCCCACCGGGATTTCACGGCGGGCCGCCAATGTTCCGGTAGCCGAAATCGAGCGCGCAATCGTATCCCGCCCAGGAGCAATTACCGAAACGGTCTGTGCCTGACCTTGTTTGTCGGCCCCGGCTGCGGCACCGCCTTCGGAACCAGTGCCGCCAAAAAAGAAATAGGCAGCTGCCAGAGCGGCCAACACGGCCAAAACGGCAACGATCCACATATTTCTTTTACGCCGACGTTGGGCAGCGCCATCCGGATCGAGAAGGTCGGTGTCACTGGTTATACTGGTTTCGAAATTCATGGTAGTGTCCATTCGGGTGACCCCGCGGGGAGATTGTTGTAACTATTGACGGGTGTATTATTGTAATAAATCACCGGGTGCAAGTCGGGATTATGTCGGTACTGGTCGACAAATACGGCCAAACTCCGCTGAAAACATCCAAAAAGGAACTTCTGCGACTATTTTCGACAAACGACGTCAAGAGATAGAAAACAAAAAGGAAAAGGTCGGAGCGCTCCCGCCCCGACCTTCAAAAATTCAAGTCGTCAGACTTAGCGGACTTTGCCGCGCTGTATAAGGTTCAGGATACCCAGCACGATTATCGCGCCGACCAAAGCCACAAGAAGGCCAGTCAACGAAAACTCCTTCACGCTGCCGACGATTCCGAACTGGTTTGCGATAAGGTTGCCAACAACCGATCCCACACAGCCAGCAACAACGTTCCAGACTATTCCCATGGAAGCGTCACGGTTCATTACTTTGCTGGCGAGCCAGCCTGCAATGCCACCGACGATGATTGCAATAATCCAACCCATAGATTGTCCTCCTGCTCTAAAAAGGCATTTTCCTGCCTTCACGCAGCATATCGCCTGACCATAGGAACGCAAATACTGATTTAGCCGACTAAAACAGTTTACACAGGGCAACAAAAAAGCCCGGGAATACCGGGCTTTTTTGCGCGATCACTTTAGGCCGCGTCAGTATTTTTGCTGGCGCTCATACAGATCTCGGTAATGCTGGATCCGAGTCACCCGCAATCCCGGCATTCCCGAACGATCAATGGCGCGTTGCCATGAAGCAAATTCCTCCAGTGTCAGCCCATAGCGCTCGCAAACCTCGCTAACCGACAAGAGACCGCCGTTAACAGCTGCGACCACTTCCGCCTTGCGACGGACTACCCATCGGGTGGTCTCTGGAGGCGGCAAACTGTCTATGGTAAGCGGCTCGCCGAGCGGGCCAATTACCTGTGCAGGCCGGATTTTCTGGTTTTCAATCATGCTATCCTCAATTTTCCATGCCCCGCAAAGCCGCCGGTTGTCCCGGCGAACTCTCAGTAAATAGATAGGGTTTTCCATTCGCTAAAGCGTCAGGGTAAATGTTTGCGTCGATTTTGTTTACTTTGGTTGGCCCGAACAATTCCGACGGCAAAAACGCGCCAGACGCCGCCTGTCTTTGCGAACCTTTAGGCGCTGCAAAGAAGCGCATCCGCTCGCTAATCGGATCGTTCGACACAAGGATGCCGTCCGGACCTGTTGCAGCAAATTGCGTGGTTATGCTCGCCATCTGGCGTGTCACAGCAGCAGCAACGAGTTCGGCAAATTTACCGCCTCGGTGCGGCTGCAATTGCCGACGCTTCGGATGGGGAAAGTTCATGTCCATGTCGATGCATTTACACCAACACACATAACGTCTGGTAAATTGGCCATTCACACGGCATTAGGTGAGGTTAACAGTAATTATCATTTAGGCGCCCCAGCTGTACCGAAACGAGAATTTTCGTCCGGCCAAGGGTTGTAGTGCGCTAAAACGACATAATCTTGGAACAATGGATAAGAATTTTTCCCTTCCCGATTTCCAGTTGGGTCAGAATCTGGCTGGCAAGCGAATCGTGGTCGCGATGTCGGGTGGAGTCGATTCGTCGGTCGTTGCTGCGCTTGCCGCGCGATCCGGCGCCGAGACAATCGGCGTCACGCTGCAGCTCTATGATCATGGCAGTGCGGTGAAGCGGGCCGGGAGCTGTTGCGCCGGTCAGGATATTAGAGATGCTCGCGCCGTCGCCGACCGTCTGAGAATCATGCACTATGTTTTCGATCATGAAAGCCGGTTCCGCGATTCGGTGATCGACCATTTCGCAGATGAATATATGCGTGGCCGCACCCCCATTCCGTGCGTGCGTTGCAATATGGGTGTGAAATTCACAGACCTGTTTCGTCTTGCCAAGGAGTTGGGTGCGGATTGTCTGGCGACCGGCCATTATGTCCGCCGTATCGAGGGTGCGTCAGGCCCAGAGCTACACCGCGCGCTCGATCCCGCCCGAGACCAAAGTTATTTCCTGTTTGCAACTACCGGGGAGCAACTAGATTTCTTACGCTTCCCATTGGGCGGTATGCCCAAGCCTGCGGTGCGTGAAATCGCTCAGGAAATGGGTTTGGTCGTCGCCAACAAGCCAGACAGCCAGGATATCTGCTTTGTACCTGAAGGGGACTATGCAGCGGTAGTCCGCAAAATTCGTCCCGAAGCGGACAGTGATGGTCCCATCGTCGATATGGAAGGTCGCGAACTAGGGCGGCACAAAGGGCTGATTCATTATACGGTGGGGCAGAGGCGCGGGCTCGAAATCGGTGGACTTTCGGAGCCGCTCTATGTCGTCCGGCTTGATCCGCAAACGCAGGCGGTCGTTGTCGGGCCAAAGCGCGCCTTGGCTGTCAGTGCGGCACGCATCGTCGAACCCAACTGGCTTGCGGATGTCCAAGGACGCCAGGTGATGGCTAAGGTGCGTTCGCTCGCCAGGCCCGTCCCGGCAAAGATGGACGGCGAATGGTTGCGCTTTGCGTCAGACGAATATGGCGTGGCGCCGGGGCAGGCCGCTGTGCGGTATGAAGGCGATAGAGTGCTGGGCGGCGGCTGGATTGAGGAAACGGCAGGCGCGTTGCTAAGCGCCGCTGCTTAGTCGAGCGCGTCGATTTCGCTTTGGTTCAACTGAATACAGCCAAATTCTCCGCGTCGTTCGGCTACAGCCTTGGCAAGCAAAGGAACTGACGCGGTTACCCGTTTGTTGTCCGGATCGTCGCTGGCGGAGACCAGCCCCATTCCGGGTTCGAAATCCTTCTCACACGATGCCAACGGCCGACCTTCGATATAGCGGCATGAGCAGGCGATATGTGCGCCATAGGATGCGCCAAGTTTGGCCTGCGCCTTAATGTGGGCAAAGTTGAAGACGAGCCAGAGGGCAACCAACGCACCAATGGTCGTCGCACCAAATTTGATTTTCTTAGCCAGCGGCCAGCCATCTTTTGTCGGTGGCTTTGAAGTTGCGGTTGCCATGGCTTGCCTTCCTGGTGCATTCATCCGCACCATGCCTAGATACAAATTGCCTCTTGGTGCAACCGCCATTTCATTGCTGCTCGCAAGTTGCGGCGGTGAAGCCGAGCCTAAGCCTGCGGACACTTTACCGGCGATTGAAAATATTGCCGATGATGCTGCACCCGGGAAGGCACGTCTTGCTTCGCCCATCGCACCTTTTTTCGAGGATCCAGCGCTGGAGGCTACCCGCGCGATCGTCGTCATGCATGGCGGCCGGGTGATCGCTGAACGGTATGCGCCCGGTTACGGACCAGATAGTCGCCTGATCAGTTGGTCTATGGCCAAAAGCGTGACGGCCACACTTATTGGCATGATGGTGGCTGATGGTTTGTTGGTGCTTGACGATCCTGCACCGGTACCCGAATGGGCCAGCCCCGGCGATCCGCGGGCCAAGATTACCTTGCGCCATTTGCTGCATATGTCGTCGGGGCTCGATCATACTGAAATGGCAGAAGGCGAAAAAGCCATCTACGAGGCTGATACAACCCGCCTGCTGTTCCTCGACGGTCGTGAAAATGTCGCGCGTTATGCGGAAAAGCGCAATCTAGAGGCCAAGCCGGGCAGCAAGTTCGAATATTCCACAGCGACCAGCCACATATTGGCCGACATCATGACGCGGACATTGACCGATAGCAGCGATCCTGTTGTCCGGCGTAACGCAATGCTTGAATATGCGCGCGGACGGTTGTTCGAGCCGTTGGGCATGACCAGCGCGGTTCCCGAATTTGACCGCAGCGGTACGATGCTTGGTGGCAGCATGATCCATGCTACCGCGCGTGACTGGGCAAAATTCGGCGAATTCCTGCGCAACAATGGATCGGTTCGCTCGGCACAATTGCTGCCAACCAGCTGGACTCGATTCATGAAGACGTCGAGCGCGAACGATCCGGCCTATGGCGGGCATGTGTGGCTCAACAAAAGGCGACCAGAGGGAAGGGATCAGGTGCTATTCCCCGGAAAGGCGCCATCGGATGTATTCGCGGCGCTAGGCCATCTCGGCCAGTTCATTGTCGTTTCGCCGCAACATCGGCTGACGATCGTTCGTCTTGGCAAGACGCAAGACGATCAACTCGATCCGATCAATGATCAGATCGCGAAGCTGATAGCAATCTTTCCGAAAAGCTAGGCTTTGGCGACCGGTGCGTCGTCACCCAGATCTTCGAACCATGCTTCGACCGGGCCTTTGAGGGTCAACTGCATTGGGCGGCCGTGGCGGTCACGGCTCTTGCCAGCGGAAACCTTTATCCAGCCTTCGGAAATGCAATATTCCTCAACCGTTGTCTTCTGCTCGCCCTTGAAGCGTATACCGATGCCGCGCGAAAGCGCGTCCTGATCGAAATATTCGCTGAAGGGGTGGATCGAAAGGCGGTCGGGCGGAAGATTGTTGCTGTCAGTCATGGGCAGCGCCTTTGCCGCAAAGCCGCGCTGATGGCAATGGTTTAGCCGCTACTGTTCGCCGCCGGAATGATCCACATGATCGACAGCAGAACAATTGCCAAGAACAGCGAAATGCCGAGGACATAGCGCACACCATGTTCCTTCACGCCGCCGCTGGCTTCAGTTTCTGTCAATTCGTCATGATCTTCGAAACGCTCCATGGACAGACTCCTTCCCGAAACTGTCAACCAGAAGAACCTGACCTATGTAGCAGGGTTTTGGATTTTTTGCGAATCACTCTCAATACGCCATATTACAAGGCGTTAGGATCATAGAATTCAGCGATCAGGATCTGGATGTCGCGCGCAGGTTCGAAGTTGGATTTGCGGACTTCGAAGCGAGTCGGGCTGATTTTCTTCACCCCATCCATGCAGAAACTGACCAGATTTTCGGGCTTTTCCTTGTCAACGACAAGCCGGAAATCCTTGATTGGCCCTTTCCAGTTTGCGCCCGACTTCAATACATAGTCCAGCCAATGCTCGGTATAGGCGACGCCATATTCGTCGCCGCGTGCTTTGGCTTTGGCACGCTCAGCATATATGCGTTTGTCAAAGCCTTTGAGGAAGGCATTGTCGATACAGTAGGCGGCCTGATACTCGTTAAAATACTCGCTGTCCTTGCGATATTCGGGCGACAGCATTCCGCCGACGCTCCCGCCCGCAATGGGCTTATAGCTATGTTCGACGGTGATGGTCTTGCCTGCAGGGAAGAGCTGTTTGCGTGTTACATGCGCCTGAATCTGCCAGTTGGGCGCATAATAATCGCTGTCCGGTTCCTTGCGGAGCAAGCCATCGGCGACCAGTGAGTCTTTTTCGGCCTGAGTCAGCTTGTCGACATATTTTTCGCTAAATTCATAATCATCCCAATGTTTTATTGGCCATCCTAGCGTCTTCAGGCGCGCCTCTACGCCTTTGGCATCGGGTTTTCCCGCTAATATTACCACCTCGTAATAACCCAGCGTTGCCGGCTTCCCGTCGACCAACGTTTTGAACTCCAGTTGCTCGCGCCAGTCGGAAAAGGACGGGGCGTCTATGTATCCTTCTATCCCGTTCGGTAAAGGTGGAAGGGGAAAGCTGACTAGTGTCTCGACATCCTTGTCGCTGCTGTTGGTGAAACGGTACTTCACCGTCACCAATTGGCGCGAAAGAAAAAGGTCTTCGCTGTCCATGCTGATTGCAGCATTTTGCGTCAGTTCGAGACCGCCCAGTCCAATGGCGGCGCTACTATCGTTGGCGAAGGACGGGGCCGCGGCGGCACCCAAAGCGAGCAAGGCGATAAATTTCTTCATGTTATGGCTATGCCATGCCAAGGGCAGGCGATGAAAGCCGGAAATTACGACGCGATAATCTTGGGCGCTGGCGGGGCGGGGCGGATGGCGCCCGCGACGGCGGGGGCAACACGGGGGCGCGGGGCGGGGAGGCGGGCCGGTCGCAGGGGGCGCGCTTGCTGGCCCTGGATGGGCACGACGACGGCTGGCGGCTGCCATCCGGGGCGGCGATTGAATGGCTGCGGCAGGGCAGACAGCGGGGCCGCGTCGGCCGCCAGGGTGGTT
>NZ_CALMSV010000176.1 GCF_937872355.1 uncultured Sphingorhabdus sp.
ATCGTGTGCGATAAGCCGCAGGCGTCTGCGCGCCTTTATATGTGTGCGACGGCAACACCCAATCTTCGGGAGCAACAAAGGGCAGGTTGAGCATCACGGCGGACTGCATCGGGTGGACATGGGGGTCGATGAATCCCGGCATCAGCACCGCATTTTCGAAGCGGGTATCGATGTTGAATTCCCGGTTGCCGATAAAGGGTTCGAGCGCGCCGAGGTTGTTTGAAACGCCCAAAATCGTTCCGTCGGCCACTGCTGCATAGATTGCGGTCGGCAGTTTTGGATCCATGGTGATGATGCGCTTGGCACGGTAAATGGTGACGGGCGTTGGCGTCGCTCCCATCAACAGCGGTGCTACCCCAAGCGTTGCGAGCATATCGCGGCGTTTCAATTTCATATAACCTCTCCCTTTGGCGACAATAGCTTGTCTATCCAAAATGCAAAGCCAATCGCAAAGGCTGGCATAGTTTCAAATGCAACTGTATCGGTGGCCCATGACCGACATGACTTATGCCCGCTATCTGGCGCTCGACGAACTGCTCGCCTGCCAGCATCCGCAATCCGAACTGGATGATGAAATGCTGTTCATCATCATCCACCAGACCAAGGAATTGTGGCTGAAACAGATCATTCGCGAAATGAAATTGGCGAAAGCGCAGGTGCAGGCCGATGCGCTGGTACCGGCCTATAAGGCGCTGGCAAGGGTCAGCCGAATTCAAGCGGTTATGACGCTAAGCTGGGATGTTCTCTCAACGATGACGCCGTCCGATTATACCCGATTCCGCCATGTGTTGGGGCCAAGCTCAGGCTTCCAGTCCGACCAGTTCCGCACTGTCGAATATATGCTGGGCCTGAAAGATGGCGGCTTCCTGAAATATCAGGAGGATCGTCCGGAGGCACAGGCGGCGATGCGTGAGGCCTTGCAAACGCCCAGTATCTGGGACGATGCCCTTGCCGCTGCGGCGCGTGCCGGATTGCCGATACCGGGCGAAGTGCTGGGTCGTGATTTCAGCCAGCCTTATGTTGCAAACCCCGCGGTCGAGACTGCGTTCCTGACTGTCTATCGCGAACCGGAACGCTATTGGGAAGTGTACCAGCTCGCCGAGAAGCTGGTCGATCTTGACGATGCGATGGCCACCTGGCGGCACAAGCACGTGATTACTGTCGAACGCGTTATTGGCGGCAAGCGCGGTACCGGAGGCACGGCGGGGGTGAGCTATTTGCAAGCCACTCTGGCAAAACGCGCTTTTCCAGAGCTGTGGTCGCTGAGGACGCAGCTTTGAGCTTCAAGCACCTCTTCTCACGCGCACTTTCGGCCAATCCCGACCGCCTGCATTTTGCTGCGCACAGCCACCACCTCTGGCCAGACGCCAGCTATGATGGGCAGGTCGAGGCTTGGGAGGATGCCGCGCAGCTTGCCGATCTCAAATGGGGCCGCATCATGGGGCCGGTGTGGGAAGAAACGCAGGGCCATATTGCCCGTGAGCTGAAACTGCCCGATCCCTCAACCATCGCTTTTTCGCCCAACACGCACGATTTCCTTGTTCGCATTTTTTCCGCGATTTCGAAACGACCGGTGCGTGTGCTCGCTACCGATGGCGAGTTCCACAGCTTCCGCCGCCAGATGGCGCGCTGGGTAGAGGCTGGGGAGGCGGTGTTGGTCAATGCGCCTGCAGATGAACTGGTTGCCACGGCGGAGGCCGGCGGGTTCGACCTGATTTTTGCGAGCCAGGTGCTGTTCAACTCCGGCGCGATCATAAGTGAACTTGAAAGGTTGGCAGCGCTGGCCAAGCCCGACGGGCCGTGGGTGGTGGTTGATGGCTATCATGGCTTTATGGCGAAAGAGACCGATTTGTCTGCCGTCGCCAACCGCATCTTCTATGTCTCCGGCGGGTACAAATATGCGATGGCGGGCGAAGGGATATGCTTCCTCCACGCACCGCCGGGGTTCGCACCGAGGCCGTTGGTAACGGGCTGGTATGCCGCATTTGAAGACCTAGCGCTTCCGCCCGGCGCAGTCGGCTATGCACAGGATGGCGGGCGGTTTCTCGGCAGCACATTTGACGCTTCGGGGTTGTACCGCTTCAATGCCGTGCGCCGGATGCTCGATGCGGAGGGCCTGACGACGGGTGCCATTTCGGCGCATGTGGAGGCGTTGCAACTTCGCTTTGTTAAAGCGGATGCAATGGCAGGTTTCGAATTGCTCAATCCGCACGATAGTGGTCCACATGCCCGCTTCCTCGCCTATCGCGGACAAGGGGCACCGTCTTTGCACGCCAAGCTGGAGGCAAATAATGTCATCACCGATGTACGCGGCGATGTGCTGCGCATCGGTTTCGGAATCTATCAGGATGCGCAGGATGTGGACCGGTTGGTCGATATTCTGCGGGAAATCTAATCCGTCGCCCCTGCGCAGGCAGGGGCCGCAGTCGGTTTAGTCAGCTTTGAAGGATACAACCTCCAGCGGCCCCAGCTTTCGCTGGGGCGACGTTGTGTTTTAAGATTTCGTCCGCTGATCCTCGACCATATCTTCGGCCAATTCCAGGCCGGCCTTGCCACCCGCGACAGTGTGCGACGGGGCATGGGGTGGTTCGATGAATTCGGGTTCCTCGACCTCCAGCATGCCCTCCCATTTGGTGATAACAGAGGTCGCAACCGCATTGCCGACAACATTGGTCGCGGTGCGGCCCATGTCGAGGAACTGGTCGATGGCGAGGATCAGGGCAACGCCCTCGACCGGCAAATCGAACATGGCAAGCGTGCCGGTGATGACGACCAGCGAGGCGCGCGGCACGGCGGCCACGCCCTTGGAGGAAATCATCAGCGTCAGCAGGATCAGGATCTGTGTGCCGATCGACAGGTCCATGCCATAGGCCTGCGCGATGAAGATGGTCGCGAAGCTCATATACATCATCGAGCCGTCGAGGTTGAAGCTATAGCCCAGCGGCAGCATGAAACCCGAAATCCGGCGCGGCACGCCAAAGCGATCAAGCTGTTCGAATAGCTTGGGCAGGGCGGCTTCGGATGAGGCGGTCGAGAAAGCGATCAGCATCGGCTCGCGGGTATATCGGATCAGCGGCCCTATCCGTTTGCCGAGGAAAATCGCACCTAGCGAAAGAAGGATCGCCCACAAGATTGTCAGCGACAGATAGAATTCAACCACCAGCTCCAGATAGGTGCCGAGGATAGCGAGACCACTGGTCGCCACCACCTTGGCCAGCGCGCCAAAGACGGCGAACGGAGCAAAACGCATCACATAATGGGTGATCTGCAACATCATTTCGGCGAGCGCATCGGCCCCGCGGACCAATGGCGCACCCTTTTCGCCTAGCGCCGACAGCGCGACGCCTGCGAAAAGTGAAAACACCAATATCTGAAGGATGTTGTTGGTCGCCATCGCCTCGAACGCGTTTTTAGGGAAGATCGACAGGATGAATTCCCAGAAATCGAGCTTCTTCACCTCGCCGATATTCTGCGCCGCTGCGGCGACTGTATCCACCGGCGCACCAACGCCGGGCTGGAAGACATTGACCATCAACAGGCCGAGGCCGATCGATATGAAGCTGGCGATAATGAACCAGCTGATCGCGCGGAAACCGATACGGCCGAGCGCCGAACTGTCCCCCATATGCGCAATCCCGACTACGATCGTCGACAGGATCAAGGGCGCGACGAGCAGCTTGATCAGGTTGAGGAATATGTCCGACAGCAGCTTGAACGTCTTGGTCGCATATTCGAACCAGACATTGTCCTGCGCTATGCCGATATGAACGGCATAGCCGACAACCACGCCCAGGATCATCCCGGCAAGGATGTACCATGTCAGTCGGCGATCCATTTATGCTTCCCCTTAATCTTGGTCTGTTCTTTGGCTGTGGTAACCGAGCGGTAACGACACGGCAAGCGCATCCGTTTCCGCAGCGTAAATTTCGTTTCAAACGCAACTATCTGGTTGTTTGGTCGTTCCATCGGGGGCATAGGCAAGGAAAATCAAAAGGGGCGAAAGGCCCTCAAACGACGCGGAGCGATTAGACATGGCAAGTGCCGACCCCAAATTGGCGAAACCCCTGCTGGCAGCGATATTGGCGCGCACTTTGCCCGGTGAGATTGACGGATTTGGCAAGGACGCGCAGGCTCAGGCGGTTGAGTTCATGCTGGCGACAGCAGCCAATCGGTCGAGCGGCAAGTCCAACATCGCGGTTGATACATTTGCCGATGCCAGCGGGCGACTGGCGATGCGTGTGGCGCTAATTAATGACGATATGCCTTTCCTTGTGGATTCGGTTGCGGCTGCTCTTGCTTCGGCCAATGTCGCCATTGAGCGGCTGATCCATCCTGTGGTTGATGTCGAGCGCGATGCCTCGGGCACGCTCACCGCGCTTAGCGACAAGCGCGGATCGACGGGTAAGCGCGAAAGCTTCATCTATGTCGAAACCTCGCGCATCGATGCGAAGGAACGGCGCGCGCTTGCCGACAGCCTCGCTGCGGTGCTGGAAGATGTGCGCTGCGCGGTGACTGACTGGCGCAAGATGCAGGGCGCGATGTCCGAAGATGCCGACAGCCTGCCCGAAGGTGAGGGAGCAGCGCTCATGCGCTGGTTCATGGATGGCGCAATGACTGTTCTGGCGCATGAACGCATTATAGGGGATGGTGTGCGTGAAGCACGGCTGGGGTTGGCGCGGTCTAGCGAAACAGCTCTGCTCTCCGAAGAAAGCGTCACCCGTGCGCGCAGCTTTTTTGCGGAAGGCGGGCAGGCGCCTTTGATCCTCAAATCGAGCCGAGTGTCGACGGTGCACCGCGCGGTACAGCTCGACATATTGGTCGTGCCGGTGCGCGATGGCGACAAGATCAAGGGGCTGGGGGTGACCGGTGGTCTGTGGACCAGCAATGCACTGGCAACCCCGCCGGAGCGTATTCCGCTGCTCCGCACCCAGCTTTCCGATTTGCTCACCCGATATGGTTTTGACCCGTCGGGCCATGCGGGCAAGGCGATGTCGCACGCGCTCACCTCGCTGCCGCATGATCTTCTGGTGTCGTTTAGCCGCGCCGATCTGGAGCGCGTAACGCTGACGGCGATGTCGCTGACCGATCGGCCGCGTCCGAAGCTGCTCGCTGTTCGCTCGGCATTGGGGCGGCATGTGTTTGTCTTTGTCTGGCTGCCGCGCGATGAAATCTCGACCGGCCTGCGTCGTGCCATCGAGGCGATGCTGACCGAAACCAAGGGCGCGAGCGTTCTTGGCTGGTCGATCGGACTTGAGGATGGCGGCATCGGGCTGCTGCGTTACCTGCTCGACCTTGAAGATCGCAGCGTTGAAATCGACGAATCAGCACTAGACCGCCGCCTCCAGTTGATGGTCCGCGGCTGGGAACCAGCCGTAGAGGCGGAGCTGGCACGCGTAGCAGACGAAAAGCGCGCAGCTGCCCTGATGGAGCGCTATGCCGCCGCCTTCCCGCAATCGCATCGCGTTGCCTATCCGGTTGGAGAGGCGGCGCAGGACATGATCAGCCTTTTGGCGATGGAGCGCGATCATAGCCGCATCTCTCGCCTGATTGCCGATGCCGACAAGGATGACAGCACGCTCAGCCTGAAGGTCTACAATGCAGGCGGCGCGATGCCGCTGTCGGACATCGTTCCGGTGCTGGAAAATTTTGGCTTCAACGTAATCGAGCAAGTGCCGACCGCGTTGGGCGAGATTGCCCATATCCATGATTTTCATCTTGGTTTGCGTGGCGGCGCAGCAACAGCGCCGCTCTTTGCGCGCAAGGAAGTTATCGAAACGGCGCTGACCCAGGTGATCGATGGCAAGGCAGAAAATGATGCCTTCAACCAGTTGATCACGATTGCCGGGCTGGAACCGCAGGCTGTGGTCTGGCTGCGTGCCTGGCACCGCTATCTGCGCCAGACTGGCCTCAACTATGGTGTTCCGACCATCGTTGCGGCGCTGGGCAACAATGCCGGCATTGCACGCGCGATTGTATCGTTGTTCACCGCGCTGCACGACCCCGCTTTCGCTGGTGACCGCGCGGCTGCTGCGGTGAAACTGGACGAAGAAATCAAGGCTGGCCTCGCCAAGGTTGCGGCTGCTGATGAAGATCGTATCTTGCGCCTGATGCAGGCGGTGGTGAAGGCGACGCTGAGGACCAATGCCTTTGCGCCCGCTTCGAAAGAAGCGCTGGCGTTCAAGCTGGACAGCTCGAAGGTGCCGGGATTGCCCGCGCCGCTGCCATGGCGCGAAATCTTTGTTTATTCGCCGCGGGTGGAGGGCATCCACCTGCGCGCAGGGCCGGTTGCACGTGGCGGGCTGCGCTGGTCCGATCGGCGCGACGATTTCCGCACCGAAATCCTTGGCCTGATGAAGGCACAGCGCGTGAAAAATGCGGTGATTGTGCCTACGGGCGCGAAGGGTGGATTCTATCCCAAGCGCCTCCCCGATATGCGCGTTGATCGTGATGCCTGGCTGGCAGAGGGCACCGAAAGCTATCGCATCTTCATCCGCACCCTGCTGTCGATCACCGATAATCTGGTCGATAATAAGGTCGTTCACCCCGACAGCGTCGTAATCCGCGATGGAGACGATCCCTATTTCGTGGTCGCCGCCGACAAGGGCACCGCAACCTTCTCCGACGTCGCCAATGCCATCGCGCTCGAACGCGGATTCTGGCTGGGCGATGCTTTCGCGTCGGGTGGCTCGGTTGGATATGACCATAAGGCGATGGGGATCACCGCCAAAGGCGGCTGGGTTTCAGTCCAGCGGCACTTTGCCGAAATGGGCATCGATGTGCAGAAGGAGCCGGTGACGGTCGCCGGCGTGGGCGACATGTCGGGCGATGTGTTCGGGAACGGCATGTTGCTTTCGAAAGCGATCAAGCTGGTCGCCGCGTTCGATCACCGCCATATCTTCCTCGATCCCAACCCCGATCCGGCGGCGAGCTGGAAGGAACGGCAGCGGCTGTTCAACCTGCCGCGTTCCAGCTGGGCTGACTATGATGCCAAGCTGATTTCCAAGGGCGGCGGGGTGTTCGCGCGCAGCGAGAAAGAGATCAAGCTTTCGCCGGAAGTTCGCGCCCTGCTGGGTGTCGAGGATGGCGTGATGGAACCGGCTGCGCTGATGAAGGCGATCCTCAAGGCGGAGGTCGGGCTGATCTGGTTCGGCGGAATCGGCACCTATTTGAAGTACGCCAGCGAAGCCAATGTCGAAGTGGGTGATCCCGCCAACGATGCGATCCGCATCAATGCGCAGGATCTTCGCGCCAAGGTGATCGGCGAAGGTGCAAACCTTGGCGTGACGCAAGCCGCGCGCATCGCCTTTGGCCTGAAGGGCGGGCGCATCAACACCGACTTCATCGACAACAGCGCGGGCGTCGATTGCTCGGATAATGAGGTGAACATCAAGATCGCGCTCAACGCCGAAATGGCGGCTGGCAGGTTGAAGATCGAACCGCGCAACACATTGCTCGCCAGCATGACTGATGAGGTCGCGGATCTCGTCCTCGAAGATAACCGGATGCAGACGCTGGCGCTTTCGATCGCCGAAAGCGGCGGGGCCGGGGGTTTCCCAGCTGTTGTTCGTTTGATGGAGATATTCGAAAGCCAGGGCCGCCTTGATCGTGCGGTCGAGGGGCTGGAGGGTTATGATGAATATCTGCGCCGCGAAGCCGAAGGCCATGGCCTGACCCGGCCTGAACTTGCAGTTTTGCTCTCGACTGCGAAGCTTGCGGCGCAAGACGCGGCGGAGGACGGCCCGCTTGCTGGCGACAGCGCGATGGACGGAGAGTTGCTAGCGGCGTTCCCCAAACCGATGGCCGACGCACATCGCGACGCCATCCTGTCGCATCGCTTGCGCCCGCAAATCATCGCTACAAAACTTGCCAATCGCATGATCAACCGCATGGGCATGCTGCATCCGTTCGAGCTGGCGGAGGAAGAAGGTTGCACGTTGGGCGTCGTGACCGAAGCCTTTGCAATAGCCGAACGGCTGTTTGACCTGCCCGCGTTATGGGCCGAAATTGACGAAGCCAAAATTCCCGAAGCGACGCGCATCATGTTGTTCCAACAGGTTGCGGTCGAAACCCGCGCGCACATGGCGGACATGATCCGCAATGGTAAGGAAGGCCGCAGCGTCGGCGCCGCAATCTCCGATTACGCGCCGGTGATCGAAGAGCTGTCGGCGGCGCGCAAGGAATTGCTGACGCCGGATGTTACTGCGCAAACAGAAGCTTATGGTGAAAAGCTCTCTGTAGGCGGCGCGCCTGCCAAACTGGTGGCGAAGCTGGTTCGCATCGCGCAACTCGATGGCGCGATCGGCCTTGCCGCACTTGCCACCGAACGCAAGGCGGATGCCAAAGCGCTGACCAAAGCATTCGTCCTGCTGGGTGATGCCCTGGGCCTTGGCTGGGCCCAGAACAGCGCGATGCAGATGGACCCCAAGGATCCGTGGGAACGCTTGTTGGTCGCCGGCCTCGCGCGCGATTTCCAGGCGATGCGGCTCGATTTCCTGCGCCGACAGAAGGCTATGGATGCCGACGCTGTGACGGCTTGGATTGGCAAGCATACCGACCGGGTGGCGATGTTCCGTTCGATGATCGACCGCGCACGCCGGGGTGGTCTGCCGACGCCTGCCATGCTCGCGCAGATTGCCGGGCAGGCAAGGACTTTGTTGGGACGGTAGTAGTTTCCCCTCCCGCAAGCGGGAGGGGAGGTTTTTAGAAAGCCGCAATCCCCGTAATCGCGCGTCCCAAAATCAGCGCGTGCACATCGTGCGCACCTTCATAGGTGTTGACCGTCTCCAGATTCACCATGTGGCGGATGACCTGATATTCTTCGCTGATGCCGTTGCCGCCATGCATGTCGCGCGCCTGACGGGCGATGTCCAAAGCCTTGCCGACATTGTTGCGCTTGACGATCGAGATCATGTCCGGCGCAAAGCGGCCTTCGTCCATCAGGCGGCCAACGCGCAGTGAGGCCTGCAGGCCGAGCGCGATGTCGGTCATCATGTCGGCGAGCTTCTTCTGGTAAAGCTGGTTTGCAGCCAGCGGCTTCCCAAACTGGTGCCGGTCGAGGCCATATTGACGGGCTGCGTGCATGCAGAATTCGGCGGCACCCAGCGCGCCCCAGCTGATGCCATAGCGTGCACGGTTGAGGCAACCGAACGGCCCTTTCAGGCCCTGCACTTCGGGGAGCAGGGCGTCTTCACCAACCTCGACATTATCCATCATGATCATGCCGGTGGTCGAGGCACGCAAGCTCAGCTTGCCCTCGATCTTGGGCGCGGAAAGACCCTTCATGCCCTTTTCGAGGATGAAACCGCGAATGCCGCCGCCATGCGCCTCGCTCTTGGCCCAAACGACAAAGACGTCGGCAAAGGGGGCATTCGATATCCAGGTCTTGCTGCCGTTGATCACATAGCCGCCGTCGACCTTCTTCGCGACGGTGCGCATACCGGCCGGATCGCTGCCCGCATCGGGTTCGGTCAGGCCGAAACAGCCGATCAGCTTGCCCGCGGCGAGGCCGGGCAGATATTTGCGGCGCTGCTCTTCGGAGCCATAAGCGTTGATCGGGTGCATCACGAGGCTCGACTGCACAGAGGCCATCGAACGATAGCCCGAATCGACGCGTTCGATTTCGCGGGCAATCAGGCCGTAAGCGACATAGCTTGCGCCCGCGCCGCCATAGGCCGGGTCAATGGTCGCACCGAGCAGACCAGCGTGACCCATCAGTGGGAAAAGTTCGGGTGCGTCAACCTCCTCGCGGAATGCCTTGATCACGCGCGGCTGCAGCTCATCCTGCGCAAAGCCATGCGCGGCATCGCGGATCATGCGTTCTTCTTCGGTCAGCTGGTCGTCGAGGAAAAAGGGATCGGACCAATCAAAGGCTGCCATTTCGGCCATATTCGTAACTCCTGAAACTGGTTGGGCGCTTAGGATGTTTCGTGATTTTGGGCAACACCTGCCTACAAAACAAGGCTTCGACATTCCCGCGAAGGCGGGGAACGAAGTGACGGGACGTCAATCCATCCCCAGAGCTTGCAGTTTACTGCGACGGCTGTGTAGTGCCGACATTTCAGGTGATGGATTCCCGCCTTCGCGGGAATAACGAGGTGGGATTAGGTCATGTCAGTTTTATCCATTGAAGTGGGAAGCTTGTTAACGCGGTTAAGTTGCACCATCCCCACCGGTGACCTTCCAGTCTGCACCCCGATCGACGGCAGCGAGATCGCTTCAGTCACAACAGCAACTACGGCCGAAATCGACTTAGCCCTGAGCAGCGCCCAATCCGCGTTCCTCAAATGGCGCACTGTCCCGGCACCTCGCCGCGGCGAACTCGTCCGCTGCTTTGGCAACGCCCTGCGCACCCATAAGGCCGACCTCGCTCGCCTCGTCACCATCGAATGCGGTAAACCCATCAGCGAAGGCGAGGGCGAAGTGCAGGAGATGATCGACATCTGCGACTTTGCTGTCGGCCTGTCGCGCCAGCTCCACGGCCTGACCATCGCCAGCGAGCGTCCCGGCCACCGGATGATGGAACAATGGCACCCACTGGGGCCGGTGCTGATTATCAGCGCCTTCAACTTTCCGGTTGCGGTATGGGCATGGAATGCGGCGCTGGCGCTGGTGTGTGGCAACAGCATCGTGTGGAAACCTTCGGAGAAAACGCCGCTGACGGCGCTTGCGGTTCAGGCCTTGCTCGACAGCGTGCTCCGGGATTTTGAAGATGCACCCGAGGGCCTCTCCCGGGTCGTAATCGGTTCGCGCGACACCGGCACCGCGCTGGTTGCGGATCCGCGTATCGCACTTGTGTCGGCTACCGGCAGCACCGCGATGGGCCGTGCTGTCGGGCAGGTGGCAGCATCGCGATTTGCCAAGACCATCCTCGAATTGGGAGGCAACAACGCCGCGATCGTCAGTGACAAGGCCGATCTTGACCTTGCATTGCGTGGGGTGTTGTTTTCGGCAGTGGGCACCAGTGGTCAGCGCTGCACCAGTCTGCGTCGTCTGTTCGTGCACGATGCGATCTACGATGATTTTGTCGCCAAGTTGAAAGTCGCTGCGGCTAGCATCCCTGTGGGTGATCCGCTGGATATCGCCAATTTGGCTGGTCCTCTGATTGATGCAGCTGCCTTCGATCGGATGCAAGCCGCCTTGGGTGAAGCGGAGGCAATGGGTGCACGGATACATGGTGGTGAACGGATTGGCCGCCCCGGCGTCTATGTGTGCCCGGCCATTGTTGAAATGGCAGAGCATGTCGGGCCCTGCCTGTACGAGACATTTGCGCCCATTCTATATGTGTTTCGATATTCGGAGCTGGAAGAGGCCATCGCCCTGCAGAACAGCGTGGGTGCCGGGCTCTCCTCGTCTATCTTCTCGCTCGACATGCGTGAATGCGAACTATTCCTGTCTGCGGCAGGCAGCGATTGCGGCATCGCCAATGTCAATATCGGCACCTCTGGCGCAGAAATCGGTGGAGCCTTTGGCGGCGAAAAAGAGACTGGCGGCGGGCGCGAAAGCGGCTCTGATGCCTGGAAGGCCTATATGCGCCGGGCGACCAATACGATCAACTACAGCACTGAGTTGCCTCTCGCCCAGGGCGTCAAATTCGACATTGGTTGAATGAGGCTGAAGCACGATTCCTGCTGGATGAACATCTCCTTTGACGCGATGGAGTCAAATAGATGTCATATAGTTGTCGTATAGATGAAATAGTAAGGTTTTCTGCGGTTTTTTAGCCGTAAATCACGCTTTTTTCTTTCATTCCTCTCCCGCTGTAATGATACTGTAACAATCATCAAAATGGCGGATAGGAGAGTCGCTATGAAAATGGTTTTGATCGGATTGGCGTCAATGGTTTTCGCAGCATCCGGAGCATCGGCGGAGGCGCCCGCAGCAGAAATCGGTTACGAACGCGGTGCGCTGGGCTTTGAAGCGCTTATGGCAAACGACAATGAAACCGCGTTGCGCCAGATCCAGTCTGCGAAGAGTGTGCCCCACAATGATCCTGCAAGGCTGATCAATCTTGGGCGTGCGCATGCGCGCTTGGGGAATGTGACACAGGCGCAGCAGGCATTTGAGGCGGCAGCCAATTGTCGGGAACATTTCGATATCGTGCTGTCGAGCGGCAAGGTCATGAACTCGCGCAAGGCAGCGATGCTGTCGCTGCAGTCGCTGAAAAGATAGTCGCCAGCAGGGTTGCTGATCGCTTTTTGATGGTGGTTTTGACGCAGATGTAACAGTCTTGAAACATAAGTTTCACGAAACCGTCTCCAACATCGAACAATAGAGTCACATCCATATTCTAGGGGCCTTCACCGAAGACCGGTGGGGGCCCTTTTGATTCGTACCCCGCATGTCCGAAGACCCGTCCGGGTAAAGTTTATTGCGGAGAATCAGAATGATAGACCCGAAATTGCGTGGGATAGTTTATGCAACGGCAGCAGCAGGCCTGCTTTCAGCCTGTGGTGCCGATGATATTGCGTCGCCTGGCGATGGCAGCATCGTAGTTGTGCCGCCGCCGGTGGTTGCGCCCCCGCCACCGCCGCCGCCCCCTCCGCCGCCGACAGGCCCAGCAGCCAGCTGCCCCTCGGGCACCGTCGATGCGGGTACCATTGCCAATCGCCGCAACTGCCAGATTTCGGGCACCATCACCGGCGCACTTCGCCTGCAGAACCTTGCAGGCACGATCTACTCGCTCAATGGCAAGGTGCAGGTTGGCCAGGATTTGGGTGCCGATCCCAATGCGCCGATCGCAGGCGCGCAGTCGGGCGTTCTCACGATCGACGCAGGCGTGACCATCTTCGGCGCATCGGGCGCTGACTTCATGGTCGTCAACCGCGGCTCGCAATTGAATGTTGATGGTTCTGCGACCCGTCCGGTCGTCATGACCAGCCGCAACAACGTGTTGGGCACGTCAACCGCTTCAAGCATCGGCGAATGGGGTGGCCTCGTTATCCTTGGCCGCGCGCCGATTGCAGACTGCGCTGATGCTGCTGCCACTGGCGGCACCGTGGGCTGCGTCGCTCCGGTCGAAGGCACCAGCGGTTCGATCTACGGCGGTGCGTCGCCCAACGACAATAGCGGCACCATCCGTTATCTGCAGGTTCGCTATCCGGGCTTCCGTGTGGATACCAACAACGAACTCAACGGCATCACCATGGCCGGCGTGGGCGCTGGCACGATCTTCGAAAATGTCCAGGTGCACAACAGCTCTGACGACGGCATCGAATGGTTCGGTGGACGCGTAAACGGTCGCAACCTCGTGCTGACCGGCAATGACGATGACTCACTCGACGTAGACTCGGGCTTCAAGGCCGCCCTGCAGGATATCATCGTGCTGCAGCGCACCGACGGTGGTGACCATATCGTCGAAGCCGACTCGTCGGGCAATGATACCCGCCTGCCGCGAACCGATGTCCGCTTCTCCAACTTCACGTTCATTGGCCAGACTGGACGCAATACGACCCTGTTGCTCCGTGGTGGCGGCGACTATTCGTTCGTCAACGGCATCATGACGGGCAGCCCGCGTTGCATTGATATCGATGGTGCGTCGACGGTGCAGGCTGCAAACGCTGCGCAGGATGAGGACGGTCCGCCGGTCTTCAACTCTGTGTTCATGTCTTGCGCAACCGCATTCCCTGATGATGCCGACGTTACCGGTGCACAGGTGCAGGCGATCTTCGCGGCCGGCACCAACAACACCGCCAATGGCACCTCGACGCTTTCGGGTACCTTCATCAATGGTGCTAACGAAAATGCGGTCTCGCCCTTCGCAGCAGCCGGTCTAGCCAGCTACCTGATCAACCGGGCCTATATCGGCGCGGTTCGGGACAGCACGACCAATTGGTGGTCGGGTTGGGCTTGCGGCCTTCCGGGTCAGGCCTCGTGCCTTGAAATCCCCGCCGCAGGCTGAGCTAACGCATCGCAAATCCCAAAGGGGCGGCGCCGGAATGTCGCCGCCCCTTTTTCCAAATAATCAGGGCACCCAAAGATCATGAAACGCATATTCGGCACCACATTGCTGCTCACTTCCGCTCTTGTCGCTCCGGCGGCGCTTGCGCAGGATGTCACCCAGCCAGAGGCGGCGGAAGAGGCTGCTCCGGCAGTTGAGGAGACCCAGCCTGCAGAGGAAGAGGTCGAAATTTCAGGTCCGGGTGCCAATAGCGGCGAAGGACAGGAGATCGTTGTTCAGGGGCGCTACATCCCCAATGTGATCCGCGCGACGCCTGAAGTCGTATCGGTATTGTCGGCTGCCGATATCGCGCGCACGGGTGAAGGCGAAGTCGCAGGTGCCCTGCAACGCGTCACCGGCCTTTCGGTTGTCGGCGGCAAATTCGTCTATGTGCGCGGACTGGGTGAGCGCTATTCGCTGGCGCTGCTCAATGGTTCGCCCCTGCCTTCGCCTGAGCCGCTGCGCCGCGTTATTCCGCTCGATCTCTTCCCGACCAGCATATTGGCCTCGACGGTCGTGCAGAAAAGCTATTCCGCCGACTATCCCGGTGAATTTGGCGGCGGCGTGATCAACCTGACCACCAAAAATGCGCCCTCGGAAGGCTTTTTCGATGTCGGTTTCGGCATCGGCGGTGATACCGAAACCACGTTCGAAGTTGGTTATACCTATTTCGGGAGTCGCGGTGACTGGACCGGCTATGACAGCGGGGAACGCTCACCCAAAGGAGCCTTTGCCAACGCTCTGGCCACCGGCAATCGTATTTTAGCGGGCTCGCAGTTCAGCGTAGCCGATGTGCAGGAAATCACCGCCAGCCTCAGCAATTCGCGCACCAATGTGATCCAGCGCAATCTGGATATCCAGCCGAACATCAGCGGCGATATCGCGATGGGCAAGACCTTCGAATTGGGAGCTGTCGATCTGGGTGTCATTGCCATTGCCGGTTACAACAACAACTGGCGCACGCGCAGCGGGATGCAGCAGTTTGGTAACGTATCGACCGCCAATGGCAGCTCGTTCCTCGAACCCGCTCGCGATTTCGACTATCTGTCGACTGAAAACCGTATCATCCTCAACGGCATGATCGGCCTGGGCCTGCAATTTGGCGAGCACAAGATCCGATTCAACAATCTGTTCATCCGCGACACTCTGAAAGAAGCGCGGGTAGCCCTCGGCAACAATTTTGATACCGTGGGACCCAGCCCGACTCGACCCGACGCAACGATCCAGACAGGCATCACCAGCTGGTTCGAACGCCAGTTGTTTGACAGCCAGATCATCGGCGAATTCCAGTTTGGAGATCTCTCGCTCGACCTGCGCGGCACCTATGCCAAGTCGCAGCGCGACGCGCCCTATGAGCGGTCGTACAGCTATGTCTATAGCGAGGCCTTTCAGGACTATGTGAATGACCTGCGTTCGCCTGGTCAGGATGCCTTTGTCGCATTCAGCGAGTTGGAAGATACCGTTTGGGCCGGTGGCGCGGATGTGGCCTATAAGCTGCCCACTGAATATCCGCTGACCCTTTCGGCGGGCTATGCCTATTATGACAATAGCCGCGATTCCATCCGCCGCGATTTCCAGTTCCAGCCTTCCTCGGCGCTCAACCCGGCTGTTACACAACAGCGCATCGATTATCTTCTGAGCGACTATAACGTCTACAGCTACAATGTGTTGCTGACTGAAACCACAGGTGGCCTTGGTTCAGCGGCCTTTACTGCTGGCCTTAGGGTGCATGCCGGATATGCCATGCTCGAAATCGAACCAATCGATGGCGTGACGCTTAATGCCGGTGTGCGTTATGAAGACGGCAAACAGTTTGTTCAGCCGACCGCGCTGTTCGGCTTGACGCCAGCGCCGCGCACCGACCTCAACAATGATTACTTCCTGCCTGCGGGGACGATTACCTGGAATTTTGCCGAAGACATGCAGCTTCGCCTTGCCGGTTCGCGTACCATTGCGCGCCCGCAGTTCCGCGAACTTGCGCCGCAACCTTATCGCGATACCGATTCCGGCCGCACCTTCTTCGGCAACCAGTATTTGCGGGATTCCGAACTGACCAATGTCGAGGCGCGGTACGAATGGTATTTCGATCGTGACCAGCGCTTCTCGATCGCAGGCTTCTATAAGGAAATCACCAACCCGATTGAAAGCGTCGCGGTGCAGGTCGGTTCAAGCTTCTTCACCAGTTTTGCCAATGCGCCAAAAGCGACGTTGTACGGTGTGGAAATCGAAACCCAGAAATATTTTCCGCTCGAAACTTTGGGTGGTGATTTCTGGCTCAACCGCCGTCTCGCTGCGGTAGCAAACTACACCTATTCGGATTCCGAGATCAAAATCGGTGCCAATGATACGACGGTCAGCTTTTCGAGCGCGCCCAATTCGGTGCCTGCATCGACGGTTTTTGATACCAGCCGCAAATTGCGCCTGACGGGGCAATCGAAGCATCTGGTCAACTTGCAGCTCAGCCTGGAGGATACCGAGAGCCTGTCGCAACAGTCGCTGCTGATTACTTACACCAGCCCGCGCGCCACCAATCGCGGCCCGAACCTGTCGCCCGACTATATCGAGCGCCCGGGTTTGCGCCTCGACCTCATCTTGCGCCAGGGCCTGAAGATTGCAGGCAAGGAACTGGAGTTTAAACTCGAAGGTCGTAATCTGACCGGCACCGATTATCGCGAACAGCAACGGCTGGGCGACTCGGTGCTCAACATCAACAGCTATGATGTCGGGACCAGCTATTCGGCCAGCGTTACAGTGAAGTTCTAAATATCGCTTATTGGAAGGCAGCCGTCACACCGGCTGCCTTTCGTCTGCTTGCCTGTCATAAAAATGAAACCCAAAAGTCATCGAACTGTCTTCTGGTCAGCCTAACGCCGACTCAGTACAGGAGAATCGATGACACGGGCTTTGCTGCAAAAGGCTGTCGACAGCTTGGTTTTGGCGTTACGTCGCGTTACGCCAACCGATGTTGTTGTGGGCCTGGCGTTTATCTTTGCCGCAGTTCAGGCTGCCCGGTTGTTCTGGGTGCTGGTCACGCCGATTGCCCCGGTTGGTGATTGGCGGCCTAGCCCGGTCAATGTCGTACCCGCGGCTGAACGGGCGGCTTTGTTCGGTGGTTTTGATCCCTTTTTCCGCACCGCACAGGTCTCTGCCGATTCGGAAGTCGTCACCTCCTTACCGCTGGCCTTGTTTGGCATTCGCACCAATGAAGCATCTGGCGGCGGGTCCGCGATTATCGCGGGGGCAGATGGGGTTCAGAACAGTTGGTCGGTGGGTGAAACAATCATGCCCGGCGCGACGCTGCACGCGGTCGCGTTCGATCATGTGGTTATCAGTAACAATGGCGTTCTCGAAAAACTCTATATCGACCAGTCGGTGCCAGCCGAAAATGTTACGCCCGACACCCTAGCACCAACCCCCGTGCCAACCAGCGAACCCGCGGCCAAACTGAACGCGCAGACGCTGCAGCAGTCCATCGGCCTCAATCCCCGCAACGAAGGAGGCAAGGTGACCGGCCTAGTCGTATCGGCCAAGGATGACGGGACAATGCTCTCCGCAGCGGGGTTGCAAAAGGGTGATGTGATTACCTCGGTCAATGGCCGGCCAGTTGCCGCGGCCGCCGAACTCGCTGCGCAACTGCGGCCCGGTGCCCGCCTCACTCTCGAAATTGAACGCGGCGCGCAAAAATTGCCAGTCGCCCTCATTCTGGAACAATGATGAAGAAGCCTTTCCTCGCCCTGTCGCTCGCAACGCTGCTGGCGTCGACTCCGCTGCAGGCGCAGCATATCCTGAATGTACGTGATGCGGATATCCGTGCCTTCGTTCAGGACGCCGCGCGCGTCACCGGCCAGACTTTCATCGTCGATAGCCGTGTGCAGGGGAAGGTTTCGGTTGTGACCGACCGTTCGCTCAGCCGATCTGAATATTTTGAAGTATTCCTCTCGACGCTTCGCGCCAATGGGCTTGTTGCCATTCCGCTGCGTGGGGGTGGCTATCGTGTCCAGCAGGCCGATGGTGCCGCAACGCAACCGACCCGGGTTGGTTCAGCGTCCGCGCCTGCCAGTCAGTTTGTCACCGAAGTGTTCCGGTTGCGCTCGATCGATGCACCAGCTGCGGTTGAAACCCTGCGCCCGCTAATCAGTCGCGAGGGATCGATTACCGCCAACCGCAACGCCAACAGCCTGGTCGTGGCGGACTATGCCGACAATATCCGCCGCATCCGCGACCTCGTCCGCCAGATCGATCGCGACAGCGCGGCAACGCAGATTGTCGCGCTCGACAATGCCGGAGCACGTGAGATCGCAAGCGCGCTGCAAGGGCTGGCGGGGCAGGGCGTCGCGGGAGAAGGAGCCCGCCCGCCTGTTACTGTTGTGCCGATAGATTCGAGCAATGCCATTGCTTTACGCGGCGATCCTACTTCGGTTTCTAGATTTGCCTCTATGGCAAAAGAGCTCGACAAGCGGGCGGAATCCGGATCCGAAATCCGCGTCTATCAGCTCGAATATGCCAATGCCGAAACGCTGCTGCCGACGATCCAGTCGCTGATTGGGGAGAGTGCGACTTCGACTATTCCGGCTGCGCAACCGGCACAAGCCAACGGGGCTTCTTCCGGGGAAGGGTCTGCGCCCGCCGCTGCTTCGGCTCCGGTTTCTGTGACTGGCACGGCGAGTGCGTTGGGCGGCCGCGGCAAGATTGTCGTCAGCCGCTATGAAGGCACCAATGCGATCATCATTGCGGCCAGCCCGGATATGCAGAAGATGCTGGGCGGGCTGATCCGTCAGCTCGACTCCCGCCCACAGCAGGTATTGGTCGAGGCAATTGTTGTCGAAATTGGCAATGACGCCGCAAAGAGGCTGGGCGTGCAATTTCTGATCGGCGGCAAGGATGCGCCTTTCGCAGCCACCAACTATTCAAACGCAGTGCCGAGCATTTTGACTATCGGTGGTGCGATTGCGGCAGAAGAACTAGCGACCCAAACGACGACGGTGAACGGCAATGTAACGACCACCACTTCGCGCAGCCCGCTGGGCGACAGTCTGCAGCAGGCGGCGGCGCAGTCGATCCTGAATGCAACCGGCGGCTTTGGCGGCTTCGCGCTCGATATCGGTGCAGATGCAATTTTCGGGACGATCATCAACGCTGTCCAGAACGACACCGAATCCAATATTCTTGCGACGCCGCATATCGTGACGCTGAATAACCAGAAGGCGAAGTTCCTCGTCGGGCAGGATGTACCGATTACCACCGGTGAGGCGTTATCGGACAATTTCGACAATGCGTTCCGCACCGTGCAACGCAAGGAAGTAGGCATCAAACTGGAAGTGATGCCGCAGGTCAACCATCAGGGTGAAGTGAAGCTGTTCGTCAAACAGGAGGTGTCGAGCGTTGCTGGTCCGGTTTCCAACCGATCATCCGACCTGATCTTCAACAAGCGCGAATTTGAAACCACGCTGACCGTTGGTGACGGGCAGATTTTGGCCATTGGCGGCTTGCTCAATGATGATGAACGCCGGACGATCGAGAAAATCCCGCTACTCTCGGACATTCCCTTGCTCGGAGAATTGTTCAAATCGAAGAGCCGCACAAGGCGGAAGACCAACCTGACGGTGTTTATCCGGCCTACGATCATCCGCAGCCGGGCCGACGGTGATGTCCATACAGCACGCCGCTATGATTATGTGCGCGGGCTGCAACTCGATCGCAATCCAGACCTTGAGCCTTCGATCGACCAACTGTTCCGCGACTATATGGGCGCGCCCATCCCGGTCGCGCCAACGCTGGCGCCGGGTGACACGCTGGTCGGCGCCTCGGCTGATCGCACACGGCCTGCCGATGGCGAAATCCAGCCTTTACCCGAAGCCGAGGTCAAGCCATGAAGATCGGGCGCGGAGCGGATGCCGAACTTCAGCCAGATACCGGCGCAATACCGCTCGACCTGCCTTATGCCTTTGCCAAATCGCGCGGCGTCGTCCTTTTGAAAAGCGAGGAAGGGCGCCTTCAAGTTGCGATGCGGGCAGGGGCCGATCCCGCTGACCTGCTTGAAGTCCGCCGTTATCTTGCAATGCCGTTCGATGTCGAGATTGCGGAGCCTGCCGAGTTCGATCGTCATCTTTCTGACCATTATGCGATGGATGGAACCGCTGCGGCAATGGCGGGATCAATCGAGGCGGGCAACGCCGATGATGACCTGCTGGTCTCGAGCCTACCAAGTGCAGACGATCTGCTCGATAGCGCTGATGACGCGCCAGTCATCCGCCTGATCAACGGCATCATTGCCGAGGCGATCCGGCAGGGTGTGTCCGATATCCATATCGAGCCTTATGAAACCGGACTAGTCGTGCGCATGCGACAGGATGGTGTGTTGCAGGAACGGCTGCGCATGCCGCCGCATGTTGCGCCTGTTGTCGTCAGCCGCATCAAGGTGATGGCGCGGCTTGATATAGCCGAACGGCGGGTGCCACAGGATGGCCGCATCAGCCTGACACTCGGTGGCAAGCAGGTTGATGTTCGCGTATCGACCTTGCCCAGCCGGGCGGGCGAACGGGTGGTGCTGCGTATCCTTGATAAGGACAATGCCTTCATCTCGCTTGATCTGCTCGGCATGTCGAATAATGCGCGCGCTGTGATTGCCGCTGCGCTGGCCGAACCCAATGGGATCATCCTTGTCACCGGCCCTACCGGTTCGGGCAAGACAACCACCCTCTATGCCTGCCTGAAGCAGTTGAACGATGGCAAGCGCAACATCCTGACCGTTGAAGACCCGGTCGAATATGCTTTCGAAGGCGTCGGCCAGACGCAGGTCAATGCCAAGGTAGGTATGACATTTGCGGCAGGGCTTCGCGCCATCCTGCGTCAAGACCCCGATGTGGTGATGGTCGGCGAAATCCGCGACCGGGAGACAGCTGAGATCGCGGTACAAGCTGCGCTGACCGGTCATCTGGTGCTGTCGACGGTGCACACCAATGACGCGATCGGTGCCATCACCCGCATGCGCGATTTCAAGATCGAACCCTTCCTGCTTGCCTCTACGCTGCGCGCTGTGATTGCCCAACGTCTGGTGCGACGGCTGTGCCCTGATTGCCGCGAACCTGTGCAGGCAGAAGCGGGCGCGGCAGCGCTGCTGGGGCTGGATGCAGGCAGTGTGATCCACAAGCCCGTTGGCTGCGATAAATGTGGACATACAGGCTATCAGGGCCGCATCGGCGTGTTTGAGGCGATCAAGGTCGACGATACCGTCCGTCGCTATATCGGCAATGGCGGCGATGAAGCTATCATTGCACGCCATGTTTTTGCCAACAGCCCGAACCTGGCCGCCGCCGCCCGCCGCCTTGTCCGTGATGGAGAGACGACCGCGGAAGAGGCCGTGCGCATCATGCGTTCGGAGGCGACGGCTGATGCCTGATTTTGCATGGCGTGCGATCGATGTGGAAGGCCGCGAGAAACGCGGACGCATCGCTGCCGCCAACGATCAGGCGGTGCGCGAACGGTTGGCGCGGCAGCGGCTGCATGTCGTCGCCGTCGAACCAGCGGCCACAAAACCAACACTATCGGCAGGCTTGCCCAAGTTCCTCCAGCGAGCCCCGAAACTTCGGCTGAAGCAACTCACTCTTTTCACGCGCCAGCTGTCGTCGCTGGTACAAGTCTCTCCGCTGGAAGAAGCGCTACGTACCGCAAGCCTACAAACCGAATCCCAATCGGCACGGACCATATTGGGCAATGTCCATGCAGGCATTGTGGAAGGCCAAAGACTATCGGAGGCTATGCGGCGTGAAGACACGAGTTTTCCACCGATGTACCGCGCGATGGTTTCGGCGGGGGAAAGCTCCGGCGCGCTTCCTGAAATCCTGTTGCGGCTTGCAAACCTGCTCGAGCGTCGCGCAGCAATCAACAGCAAGCTGCTCTCGGCACTCGCCTATCCGATCATATTGACGCTCGTGGCGCTGCTCGTCGTATCCGGGCTGATGATTTCGGTCGTCCCGCGCGTGGTTGAACAGTTTGACGATGTGAACCAGCAACTGCCGACGATCACGCGCATCGTCATCGGCCTCTCGTCTTTCCTTGCCAGCTACTGGTGGGCCATCCTGCTGCTGATTGCAGTCGCCGCCGTCACGGCTACTGCCGCATTGCGTCGCGAAGATATCCGTTTGCGGTTCGACAGCTTCCTGCTGCGCCTGCCATTTATCGGCCGCCTTATCCGGGATCTCAATGCGGCACGGCTGGCGCGAACATTGTCGACCATGGTGTCGAGCCGCCTGCCGCTACTCGATGGCTTGCGCCTGACGCGCGACACCGTCGGCAACCGCGCGCTGCGTGTCGCGAACGACCAGATGATCGAACAGGTGCGCACCGGCGGCAGCCTTTCGGGTGCAATGCGCACCGCCGGCGTCTTTCCACCGTTGCTTGTTTACCTGACGGCCAGCGGCGAAGGCTCGGGGCAACTCGAACTGATGCTCGAGCGCGCCGCAGACTATCTCGAACGCGAATTTGACAATTTCACCACGACCGCGCTGTCGCTGCTCGAACCGCTGATCATCGTGGCGATGGGCGGCATTGTCGCCGTCATCATCCTGTCGATCCTATTGCCTATCCTCCAACTGCAAAATCTTGCGGGGCTATGACCATGATTTCACGCAAACTTCTCTGGAACCTTTTTACCGACCTGATGCTTCCTGACCTGCGCTTCCGAAAAGGGCGTCGTCCGAAGGCGAAGGCCAACGGCTTCACGCTGACCGAAATGCTGGTCACGCTATTCATCCTTGGGCTTGTGACAACTGTGGTCGTCATCAACGTGCTGCCCAATCAGGACAAGGCGATGGTTGCCAAGGCCAAGGCAGACGTCTCGACGCTGGCACAGGCAATGGAGAGCTATCGTCTCGACAATATGACCTATCCGTCGGCGAGCGAGGGGCTGCAGGCCTTGGTGACCCCACCGGTAGCTGCAGGTTCCTCGGCACGTCCCGGCTATATCAAGAAATTGCCTACCGATCCTTGGGGGCGCCCTTATCAATATGCAAATCCGGGCCGCAACGGGGCGTTTGATGTCTATTCGCTCGGCGCCGATGGCGCGCCTGGTGGCGATAATGAAAATGCCGACATCTATTCCGACTGAGCAAAGACCTGCGCCGAACGGTTTCACGCTGGTCGAAATGCTGGTGGTGATCTTTCTGCTCGGCCTCGCTTCGGCGGCCGTGGTGCTAATGCTGCCCAGCAGCGACAGCACGGTGCGCAACGATGCAGAGCGTTTGGCGGCGCGGATAGCGGCAGCGCGCGATGAGGCGGTCATGCAGGCGCGCCCTATTGCCATATGGACCCGCGCTTCGGGTTATGGCTTTGAACAGCGTTTCGACGGGCAGTGGCGGGCGCATCCGGATGCTGCTTTCAAGGACCGCAATTTTGACAACGGCACACGCATATTGGGTGCTGCGCAGAACCGCATCCTGTTCGATGCTTCGGGCCTTCCGTCCTCGTCAGCAATAATCGAACTGACCAATGGCGAAGGCAGCAGCCTTGTCTCGATCAGCGCATCGGGGGAGGTGGCCGTTGCGCGCTGACCGCCCTGCACAAAATGGCTTCACGCTGATTGAAGTGGTCGTCGCGCTGGCTGTCTTCAGCCTCGCGGCGCTGGCGCTGATAAAGCTGTCCGCTTTTTCGTTGCGGACGGGTGGGGATGTGATTGCGCACGAACTGGCGTGGCAGGTGGCGCGCAATCGGGCGGTTGAAATCATCTCCGATCCTGCCATGCCCGCACTGGGTGAAAGCCAGGGCAGCGAGAACAATGGCGGGCAGGAATTCATCTGGAAGCAGACGGCCAAACAGACCGGTGACGACCGGTTTGTGCGGATCGACATATTGGTCAGCGGTCAATCGGGCGGGCGTGCTCTCTTAACCGTCGCGAAGCAGCGGCCATGACGTCGATGGCTGATTCCCGTACCGCTGTCCGCAACGGCTTCACGCTTGTCGAAATGCTCGTTGCCCTTTTTGTTTTCGGGCTGATTTCGGCCGCGGGTGTGACCTTGCTGAGAAGCACGGCAGACAGCCAGATACAGCTGCGCGACAGGCTGGGTGAACGGGCGACGCTCAGCCGGCTCTCGAACCTGATCGAAGCCGATCTCGCGCAGGCGGTGCCTCGCCCAGCGCGGCTTGAAGGCGGGTCGACACGTCCGGCCTTTGAAACGGGTGACGGGAGACTCTTCACATTCAGCCGGATCGGGGTTGCACCGGACGCAGTCACGACCCAGCCTTCGCTCGCGCGTATTGCTTACCACTTAGACGGCAGCAGGCTTATTCGTAGTGCGGCGAGCCACGCTGATGGTTCGCGCAGTGGCAGTGATGCCGTTTTGATTGAGGGCTTGCGGCAAGCGACCGTGCGTCTTCGCGAGCCTAATGGCGGCTGGCGTAACGATTGGACAGCGGTCGATGCGGACACATTGCCGCGCGCGCTGGAAATATTGCTGACCACGCAAGACGGCAGAAACTACCGCATGCTGTATCTGGTCGGTGCGGGAAATGACCAGGTCAAAAGTGAAGATGAGGAGGCCGCCAGTGGCCAAGCCATTTAAAGCTCCCGCAAACGAACGCGGGGCCGCCCTTTTGACGGTTCTTCTGCTTGTTGCCGTCATGGCGGTCATTTCCGCGACCGCGCTCGACCGGCTGCGCCTGTCGACGCGCTTAGCGGTAAACGGCGCAGCAATGGCGCAAGCCCGCGCTTACAGCCTTGCGGCGGAGGGGATTGCGACTGCGCGTATAGAGGATCTGTTGCAGCGCGATGCAGCGCAATTGACCAATGACGGCAACTGGCTTGATCGCGAAATACCCGTTCCGGTCGATAGCGGACAGGCAACGGTAAAGCTGAGTGACGGGCAGAATTGCTTCAATCTCAACAGCCTGGTTTCAGGCAAGGAAGGCGCATTTTCCGCCAGCCCGTTGGGGATGCAGCAATTCACCAAGCTGATGGATCTGCTCGGTATAGCCTCCAACGATGCGGTCGTCATCACCGAGTCCACAGCCGACTGGCTCGACAGCGATACCAACGCGCTGCCTTCGGGGGCAGAGGACAGCTTTTATAGCGGACAATCCGCACCCTATTTGGCGGCAAACCGGTTGTTCATCGATCGGGGCGAGTTGAAGGCGGTGCGCGGGATGACGCCGACCTATTATGCCCGGCTGCGCCCATGGATTTGCGCCTTGCCTGTGGCCGAGCCTGTCAAGCTCAACGCCAACACATTGGCGCCGGATCGCGCGATTCTGTTTTCGGCGCTGCTCGATGGCAAAATTTCGCCAGCACAGGCCAAGGCTTTGCTCGCTATCCGCCCGGCAGGTGGCTATGGCAGCGCAATCAAATTCTGGGCAATGCCACAATTGGCAGCGGCGGAAATCCCCGCAAATATTCAGGGTCAGGTGGGTGTGACAAGCAACTGGTTTTTCTTGCAAAGCCGGGTTTCGGCCGAGGCAATAGAGCTTGAGAGTAACGCACTGCTGCAAGCCACCGACACACCGGTGCGGGCCCTTTGGCGCAGCTGGGGAGAGGCTGGATGAGCCTGCTTGCCCATATCGTGCTGTTCCCGGACCATCAGGCCACGGCGCTGCAAATCTGGTCGCTGACCCAGGATGGCTTGATTCCTGCCGAACCGCCTTTTGACGATGACGAAGCCCTACCAATAATTGCGCTTGTTGCGCCCGAACATGTTGTGATCCGCTGGCATGCATATGACGGGCTGGCGTCGCGGCAGGCTGAGGCGGCAGCGCGACTGGATGCCGCTTCGGCTTCGATCAACGCCGCTGCACTCCATGTTGCGGCGCAAGAGCGTAATGGCGCGGTGGTTTCGGGGAGCATGGATAGCATCCTCTTCGCACGCGGGCTGGATCGGCTGAAGGTCGGCGGCATTGATCCCGATCTTGTCTGGCCACTCGGGTTGGTTCTCCCTGACGACGCTGATCAGATTGCCCGTGCCAATTTGGGCGGGGCGATTGCATTGCGCTCGGGGTCGTACATATTTCCTGATGAACCAGCTTTGACCGCTTTGCTATCCGGCGAACGAAAGGTTTGCGAAATCAGCCAAGCCGAATTTGCCGGATATCTGCGTGCCGCAATTTCCGAACCGCCGCTCGATTTGCGTTCGGGCTTGTTCGCGAAAAAGAGCGCCCGCGTCGGGCTGGATCGAAACAAGCTAAAGCTTGCCGCAGCCATCGTCGCTTTCGGATTGCTCTGCAGTTTGCTGTTGGCGCTGATGACATGGTTCAAGGTCGACCGCGCTATCGCACGGGAAGACGAAAGGGCATTGATCGCGGCGCGTAAGATTGTACCGGGTATCAACAGTGCTGCAGAGGCTTCTGTTAAAATTGAACAAATGCTCAGCTCGCGCGGTGGTGGACAACGGGCTTTCACCATTCCGGCATCAGCCTTGTGGCGTTCGTTGCAGCAAGCCGAGGGAGCCAGTCTGCGCGATCTGCGCTTTGGTTCGGACAAGCTGCTGTCGGCCACAGTGACGGCAGCAACGGTTGATCCGGTCAACCGGTTGCTGCTCGACCTGCAACGGCAAGGCTATAAGGTGACAGCAACGCCGCGACAGGAAGCCAATGGCATTACCGCGGTGGCTATCACGGTGAGGGCGCCATGAGCGAGAAACTGTCCAACTGGTTTGACGGCCTGTCGCTGCGTGAGAAAATACTGGTCGGCGTGGCGGCTACCTTGTCTGCGCTTTTGGTGGCGATCTATGGCGTATATTTCCCGCTGACCAACGCGATCCACGAAAAGCGGGTGGAGTATCGCGAGGCGCTCGAACGGCGGGTGACGATAGAGGCGATGGTGGCACAGGCGAGCCAGAAACAGGCTGGATCAGTGGTTGCTGATAAGTCTGGGCCGCTGGAGCAGGTGGTAAACCAGCGCGCAACCGGGGCGGGCTTCACCCTCGAAAAAGCCGATGCCGCAGGCAATGGTCGCGTAAGTATTTCAATGGCGCAGGCCCGGCCTGCTGCCTTGATGAAATGGCTTGCCGAGTTGGAGATGGCAGGCATCGTCGCCGAGCAGATTGAAGTAAAGGCGGGGAGCGCGGGCACGGTTTCGGTCAACGCTACGCTAGCGAGGGGCGGGCAATGAGGCCGTCACGGCGTTTTTATTATGCGGCGGCCATATTGTTCGCCATTGCGGCAATTGCCTTCATGCCTCTGCGCTGGGTTGTCGACTTAGCGGTGCCGGAAAAATCAATGGTGGCAGCTTCCGGAGCAGACGGAACAATCTGGTCGGGCCGGATCTATGATGTGCAACTGGGCAAGCTCGGCATCGGCACTTTGGACGCCGGTATTCAACCGCTGGGACTATTCTTCGGCCAAGTCGGTTTCTGGTTCGAGCAGCCGGCCACTGCTGGGCTACCCGGCTTTCGGGGTACAGTCTTCAAAGGGCTCGGCGGTGTTTCTGCCGAAGAGTGGAATGGCAGCGTACCGGTTGCCGAAATCCTGCCCGGTTTCCCCGTCGCGCAACTTGAATTTGATAATGTATCTGCGTTCTATTCAGCCGGGAAATGCCGCACGGCCAGTGGCAGCGTTCGGCTAAAGCCCGAGGGTCCTTTGTTTGCGGCGCTTGGTGTCGACGCGGGATTGATGGGTCGGGTGCGGTGTGAGGCAGGCGACCTGTTGCTGCCGCTGGCCAGTGCGTCGGCGATGGAACGGGTGGAGTTGCGCATATCGGCTGACGGTCGCTACCGCGCGGCGGTGCAACTGCAACAGCCCAACGCGGAGATTGCGCCGATGCTTTCGCTGGCGGGATTTGCGCCTATCGCAGGCGGCTACCGCAAATCAGGCAAGGGCCGGTTCTGGTAGAGCCAAGCAGCCTATTGCAGCCCATCGCGTCAGTGGGACCGCCGACGCTCGTGGTACTGGCCACTTTCGTTGGCGCGATCATCGGTAGTTATATCGGCGTTCTGGTGCTGCGCTGGCCATCAGGGGAGCCTACCGTCGGTGGGCGTTCGCGATGTGATAGCTGTCAACGGCAACTGGCTTGGTATGACCTTCTGCCGTTGCTGTCTTACCTGTTCCTGCGAGGACGGTGCCGATATTGCAAAGCCGCGATAGACCCGGTGCAGGCAATTGCGGAGTGGGTGGGCGCGATCCTGTGCGGGTTGGCCTTCTACCATTTGCCGTTGGAGATCGCAGCCGCGTGCGCGCTATTGTTTCTTCTGCTCTTACCGTTGGCATTGCTCGATGCACGCTATTTATGGTTGCCCGACCGCTTAGTGATCGCTCTAGCGCTGTGCGGCTTACTACTGGGCGGCTTGACGTCGGGCGGTGCCGAACTGATCATGCGCTTGTTCGCAGCCGCATTTGCATTTGCCTTGCTCGAAGGCCTGCGACGCTTGTTTCGCGCGGTCCGGCACAAGGAGGGGATGGGCGCTGGAGATCCGAAATTGTTCGCAGCGCTTGCACTTTGGCTGTCGCCATATGATTTGCCGCTGCTGATCCTCATAGCATCAACGCTTGGCATTGCATTCGCGCTGTTCCTGACGTTCAGAAAGCAGTCGATGCAGCAACTGCCATTCGGTTCGCTTCTGGCCGCTGCGACGGTCATTTTGGTCTTCGTCCGGCTCTAGCCATCACCCCGTTTGAAGTTCGGCTGTGGCTTCCGCACCCGAAACCATCGCATCGTGCAGGGCATCGACGAACTGGTCACAGCATTTTTCCCAGTCAAAACTTGCTCCCAGCTCTGCAGCGGCCCGCCGCGACGCGCTCTGTGCCTTGACGATGGCGGCAGACAGCGAGACATCCAGCGCCCCTGCGGCCTGATCTATCTGGTTATAGATACCTCGCGATGATGGTCCCAATATGTCGATCGGTCCCTGTACCGGGAAGGCAGCGACTGGCACGCCACAGGCCAAAGCTTCAATTAAGACGAGTCCGAATGTGTCAGTCAGGCTGGGGAAGACGAAGACATCGGCGCTGCAATAAGCGCGCGCGAGTTTTTCGCCGTGCAGCGCGCCTAAGAAATACGCATCCGGAAACTGGTCGCGCAACTCGGCAAGCGCAGGGCCGTCGCCGACGATGACCTTGGTGCCCGCGACGGCAGCGCCGAGAAACGTTCCAATATTCTTCTCTACCGCTACCCTGCCCACATAAAGCAAAAGCGGTCGTGGCAGGTGCGCCAACTCTTGCAGCGGTTTGTGATCAGGATGGAACAATTCGCGGTCGATGCCCCTCGACCATAATTTGGTCTGGCTGATACCGCGCTGCGCAAGCTCATCCATCAACCGATAGGTCGAAACCAGTACGCCCTTTGAAGGCTTGTGAAAGCGCCGCATGATCGGCCAGAAACGGTCGGGGGACAGGCCTGTCCGCACGGCTGCATAATCCGGAAAACGGGTATGAAAGGCGGTGGTGAAGGGTACATTGTTGGCGATACACCACGAACGTGCAGCCCAGCCGATTGGCCCTTCGGTGACGATGTGGACAATGTCCGGCTGATAGCGGCGAAGCGTGCGGCGGACGCCAAATCGCGGCGCAACAGCCAAGCGGATTTCGCTATAACCCGGCGTGGGTAAAGTGATGAACTGGTCGGGGGAGATCAGCTCAATTTCATAGCCCCGGCGCTGCAGGATCGAAATGGTGGTCGCAAGGCTGCGCACGACGCCATTGGTTTGCGGAAACCAGGCATCGGTGGCGATAGCGATCCTCATGCCACGGCCTGCATTTGTAGCTGTTTTGCCCTGGCACGGTGCGTTTCGGACCAGTCGAGGATCGACATGGTGCCATCGGATGCCTCGACCAGCGCTGTGCAGCTTTCGACCCAATCGCCATCATTATAATAAGTCACATCGCCAATTTGCCGGATCTCTGCGCAATGGATGTGGCCGCAAACGACCCCATCGACGCCACGCTCGGCGGCTTCGCGGGCAACGGCATCTTCGAAGGCACAAACATATTGCACCGCATTTTTGACGCGCTTCTTCAAATAAGAAGATAGCGACCAATAAGGCATGCCCAGTCGCTTGCGGATCGCGTTCAGCCAGACATTGGCGCGCAGCATCAGCGTGTAGGCCTGATCGCCCAGAAAGGCGAGCCAGCGAGCGTAGAGTACGACACCGTCAAACGCATCACCATGCGTGATCAGCAGGCGTTTGCCGTCCGCCGTTTCGTGGATGGCTTCCTGCGCGAGCGTGATGCCGCCAAAGCTGAAACCGGCATAGTCGCGCAACATTTCGTCATGATTGCCGACGATGAATACGACGCGTGTTCCTTTGTGCGCGATTTTCAGGATGCGGCGGACGATTTCATTATGGCTATCAGGCCAATACCAGCCCTTTTTCAGCCGCCAGCCGTCGATGATGTCACCCACCAGATAGAGTGTTTCACACTCGACCGAATGGAGGAAATCAAGCAGCAGTTCGGCATTGCAGCCTTTGGTGCCCAGATGGATGTCTGAGATCCAGATGGTGCGGTATTTGCTCTTTGGCCTGAAACTGCGGGGTTCGGGGTGGTTGATCCAGTCAGGCGGTGCAATCGTCGTTGCTTTGTCGATAATCAGATCGGTGGCAGCATTTCGTAGCAAAGTCCGCGCTCCCTGTGTTGGCTGGGACGCTGTGCTTTTAACCGCGGACTGTTACGCGAAGGGGGCCGGGTGATGACGGTACAGGGACAATTTGGTTGCGGCTTTGTTTCAAGCCGCAGTTCAGGGTATCTCAAACACATAGCCGATAGGACGGACCGTGCGGATTACCTCGGGCGCGCCGACTTTTTTGAACGCCCGGCGCAGGCGCCCAATCCAAACATCAACCGTTCGGCTTTCAATCTCATCGAGCGGTTTGCCCGAGAGCTGGATCAGATCTTCGCGCGAAAAAACCTTGTCGGGGCTATGCGCGAAATGCAGCAGCAGCTGGAATTCATTCGGGGCCAGATTGACGCGCTGTCCCTTATATTTCACCCGATAGGCTTGCGGTTCAACCACCACGTCGCCTAATTCGATCCTTTCAGCAGTGTCAGAGGGCATGACATGCAATGCACCATGCTCGATACGCCGTAACACCTCTTCAGGCGACAACAGCCCGACGACATAATCGTCAGCGCCGGCCTGCATGGCTCGCACCAGCATATCCTTGTCGGCCTGATCGAAAACCATCGTGATGGTAGATTTCTGTGTGACCGGATCGGCGCGCAACCGTCTGCACATTTCCAGCCCGGAAATTTCTGGCAGAATGAAATCGACAAAGCACCAGATATCACCGCCCGATTCCAGTGCAGGCACGGTTGATCCAATGGCAACCAGTGCAATATTTGGCCTCGCCCGTTGCAATTCGACAAACAGCGAAGGGTTCTGTGAAGTGAACAGAACTGTCTTCGATCCGGTCATGGCATAAAATCCGCAGGTCTGAGTTAAATCCTAACTGCAACCTTCAAATGACAGAATCGTGACTCTTTTGGGTTCGCTGAAAATGGTTGGCGTGTGCGACCACAATCCAACGACACGAAGGTCAGGCCAGTGTCTTCAACTTTGCCTCGATACCCTTCCACAGATTCATGAAGGCGACCGACGCCGGGCAGCTTCGCTGAAATGCACCTATGGGGGCACGGCGGACAGCAACCTGCTCGATCGCGCTCGACATGGGAATGATCGGCCAGTCGGGTTGGGCTGCGCAAGCGTCACGGTGCAGGGATCGCCTGCGATCGATCATCGAGAAGACGGGCAGGATTGCCGCATGAGCTTTGACGATTCTTGATAGCTCCAGCCGAACCAGATCAAGTGAACGTCTAGCCAGGGGAGAGGGGGAGAGAGGCACAATGATCAGATCGGCGGCGCGCATGATCTGTCGCGCGACTTCGTTCATGACTGGCGGACAGTCGAGGATGATGATCTGATATTCGCTTTGCAGTTCTTCCGCGATTTTTGCGAGCCGACGTTTCTTGCCCAATTGGCTGAAATAGGAATCGAGTTCGATTATGCTGTTGTCTGCTGGCAGCAGATCAAGTCCCTCTACCTCAGTCGCGGTAATCAGTGACTTCGCCGATCGGTCCTTTGAAAAGATAGAGAAGGCCTGCTTTCCTAGTGGCTCATCCTCACCCAGCAAATAGGCCGCACCGCGTTGCGGATCGAGTTCCCATAGCAAAGTGCGCTTATTACTGATTGTCGCTGAACACCAAGCAAGGTTTACCGCCATGGTTGACTTGCCGACGCCACCTTTGGGGCTGAAAATCGCAATGACTGCCATTTATATCCTCCGCCCACATGGGCTGACCCTGGCTACGCTAACATTAAGAATCTTGCATGTCTGTGGCGGGTTGAATGCAGAAATGTCCTATTTTGAACTAACTTGATTTCCCGACAAAGATATCGTTCAACTGTTTGAGACGCCGCCGCACCGTGGGTGAATCCAGATGGGCAAATTCCAGCTCGAATTGTAGATTCAGGTTTTTGCTCTCCTGCTTCAGCGCAACGCCCTCCAGACCAATGCCTGTTCCACCATCGAGGCGCTGGGCTAGCCGGACTGCAAGCCCCCACAGCGTTGCGCGGTCGAGCAGGTCATCGGTTGCGAGCAGGGACAATAAAGGTGGTCGTGTTTTCTTGCCGCCATAGGCTGCATAGAGCCCGGCTGCCATAACGGCGCGATCCGACGCAGTAACACCGGGCCAATTTCCCTCAAGCGCAAGTTCGGCGGCATGTTCTGCGCGATATTCAGGGTGGCTGTTCCATGCACTGTCGGCGAGCAGGCACACCGCTTTGCGGAGCCGGTGCAGCGGTTGCGGATCATGCACGAATATGGGTGCGATCCAGTGCGCAATCCGGTCTCCATGATAGGCAAATCTGGATAAGCGCGCGCCTTCATGCCGGGCAGCAGCGATCAAGGGATCTTCGTTTCGTTGCTCGCTCGACAGGCGGTCGAAAAGCAGGCCTTCGCGGAGTCCATACACGCTGACAATAATTTCGGACGGCTCAAAGACACGTATCAGTGCCTCCATGGTCGAATAGGCTGTCGACATGAATGGTAAGCGTGCGTTCGAAACGACACCCGATTGCTCCATTGCCGATCGATTTGCGACCAATTCAGCGAGCGTCTTGCCTGCATCCAGCGGCATCGAATAGTTGGACAAAATCGTCAGCGGGTAACCGGTTGCGTGCATATGCAATTGGGCGAGTGTCCGCCATGCCCCACCAACAAGATGCAGGGGAAGATTTTTGCGGATCTCAAATCCGTCGGTCTCTTCGATCCTCTCTTCAATATCGCGCGCTATGGATTTGGGGCTGCAGTCGGGGCTCTTGGAGAGCGGTATTGTGCCGAATGGCATGGAAAGCGGTTGCTGCGGCTCGCCATTTTCCACCTTGGCCAGTTCGAGGCTGCCGCCACCCTGATCAGCGACATATCCAGTTGCCCATGGCATATCGCAAACGACGCCCAATGCGGATGCACGCGCTTCTTCCTCCCCTGTGATGAGGTCGATGGGCACGCCTGCCTTGGCGGCCCGAAGCAGAAATTCGCCACCATTTTTGGCTTGTCGGGTGGCTTCAGTCGCGACGACATGACGCTCACCGACATTCATCGCAACGGTCAGTGCATCAAACCGTTGCAGGGCGGCGATAGCCTGCTTCATGGTTTCGGGCGCTATCTCTCCGCTTTTTGCGACACTTTCCCCGAGCGCCACACGCGCCTTTTCGTTGTAGATGGGCATGGGTGCGCGGGCGGGACCGCCATAGACGACCAGACGGATCGCGTTTGAGCCGATGTCGATGACGGCGCGAGGGGATTGGATCATGTTCGGCGAATAGGCTTACTGGCGAACGAGGTCCAGCTTCGGCACGTCGTTGCGTTGGGCCAAGGCGCCGCCACGACCGGACAGTGAAGGATTGGTCATGAAATATTGGTGGAGATTGAAACGGCGGCCTTCCGGTTTCAGCCGCACATATTCGCCAGACGGCATCAGTTTCCAGCTTTGTTCATTGTCGATCAGATTGGCGACCATCACCTGATCAAGGATCTGGTCGTGCACCGTCGGGTTTTCGATCGGCAACATATATTCGACCCGCCGGTCAAAATTGCGGCTCATCCAGTCGGCTGAGGAAATATACACGCGCGCCCCGGGATTGGGCATTTCCTGACCATTGCCGAATGCCCATATCCGGCTGTGCTCGAGGAAGCGGCCAACGATCGATTTGACCCGAATTCGCGATGACATTCCTTTGACACCGGGGCGCAGGCAACAAATGCCGCGCACAACCAGATCAATTTCGACGCCAGCCTCGCTGGCTTCATACAGCTTTTCGATGATCTGTGGATCGACAAGTGAGTTCAGTTTGGCCCAAAGCGACGCGGGCTGGCCGTTGCGGGCGAAAGCGATCTCGGCGTCCACCAATTCCATTATGCGTTCGCGCATGCCAAGCGGGCTCATGGACAGCATTTCGAGGTTATGCGGTTCGACATAACCGGTCACGAAATTGAAAATCTGTCCGGCATCGCGACCCAGCCGGGGGTCGGCGGTGAAGAAACTGAGGTCGGTGTAAATCCGCGCCGTGATCGGATGGTAGTTGCCTGTGCCAAAATGGCAGTAGGTCTTGATGCCGCCATTCTCCCGTCGGACCACCATCGAAATTTTCGCGTGAGTCTTCATGTCGACGAAGCCGTAGATTACCTGCACGCCCGAATTTTCAAGCTGCGAGGCCCACATCAGATTCTGCTCTTCATCGAAACGGGCTTTGAGTTCGACAACAGCAGTCACAGATTTTCCAGCCTCTGCGGCATCGCAGAGAGCGCGGATCACCGCAGATTGCTTGCCTGCGCGATACAGGGTCTGTTTGATCGCAAGAACGTCGGGATCAGCCGCCGCCTGCTGTAGGAAGGCGAGCACGACGTCGAAACTTTCATAGGGGTGGTGGACGACAATGTCTTTCTGGCGGATTGCGGCGAAGCAATCGCCATCCTGTTCCAAAATGCGTTCCGGAAATCGCGGTGTATAGGGTTTGAACTTTAGGGCCTTTCGGTCTTCCTCAACCAGTTGAGCCAGATCGCCAATGCCCAGAAAACCGATTGTTTCGGTTACGATCGATTCCTCGCCACCAAGGGCGTGCCGGATCAGTTTCTGAATGCGTGACGGCAGCCCGCGTTGCATTTTCAACCTTATGACCCGGCCGCGTCGGCGCCTTTTGATCGCGCTGCGGAAATAGCGGACAAGATCTTCGGCTTCTTCCTCAACCTCTATGTCGCTGTCACGAAGGATGCGAAACGCGCCTGCCGCCAGCAATTTATGATCTGGGAACAGCAGGCCGACATAGGATTTGATCAATTCTTCAATAGGCACAAAGCGCCGACGTGAGCCGGGCACGCGGATGAAGCGGGGTAGGGCCGAGGGTATCATGATCAACTGCCGCACCAATTCCTTGTCATGCTGCCGCCGCATCTCGAAAATTACGCTTAGTCCGAGATTGGGGATGAAAGGAAAGGGGTGGCCAGGGTCGAGTACCTGCGGTGTAAGAACGGGCAGAATCTGTTCGCGGAAATGTTGCTCGACGGCCATCTCGGCTTTTTTTCCGATCTCGCTCGGGTCGATTACAGAAATTCCCTCTTTCGCCAGTTGCTTGCGTAGTTGCTGCCACAATTTTTGCTGGTCAGCCATCAAGTCATTTGCCTCGAGGGTCACGGCCTCAAGTTGTTCACTCGCGGTCATGCCGTCGACGGACAGTTCTTCGATCTTCCGGATTTGCTGACCACGCAGACCAGCAACTCGAACCATGAAAAATTCGTCGAGGTTGCTGCCCGAAATTGACAGGAAGCGTAATCTCTCCAGCAAAGGGTGGCTGCGATTGGATGCTTCTTCAAGCACGCGACGGTTGAACTGCAACCAGCTGAGTTCACGGTTGAAGAATCGGGAATGGGACATGCCGGAGTCGCCCTCGATTACCTTCCTGCCTGTCAAAGCTGCCTCCCAAAATACCAATAACAGCTATGCTTCGACCATGTTACGAAAATACGACAACCACGCTCATTGACTGAGCAGGAACCGTTACAGACATACTGTAGCACTATTGCATCCACATATCGTTTCGCTACGCAACTATCTTGCATGCTGCGAAACAGGGATGCTGCCGCATATTGAGTGGCAGTGAAAGAATGAGGAGAGAAAAATGAGCGAAGACGTCAGCTATGATGTGTCGGATGGTATCGCAACGCTGACGCTGAACCGGCCAGAGCGCATGAATACCATTTCTGGCCCGATGCTCGATGAACTGACTCGCCTGTTGGTGCAGGCCGGGTCGGATCGTGACGTTCGCGTCATCATATTGACCGGCACGGGCCGCGCTTTTTGCGCCGGTCTGGACTTGGGTGCGGCGCAGAAGGGTGAGGGGATCGGATCGTCGTCCGCGACCTTTGGAGCCACGATCGACCTTCGGAATACGCCACCGACAGTGCTGCACGCGCTGGACAAGCCCGTGATCGCAGCCCTCAATGGATCGGCCGCCGGCTATGGCATGGACCTGGCGTTGGGCTGCGATATCCGCGTGATGGCGGATGATGCCAAATTGGCCGCCGCATTTGTCAAAAGGGGTGTGCTACCCGAATCCGGTGGAACCTGGTTCCTGCCACGCATGCTCGGCTGGGCGAAAGCAGCTGAGATTATCTTCACTGGTCGTACATTGTCTGCAGACGATTGCCTTAAGGAGCGGTTGGTAAATGAAGTGGTGTCGAGAGATCAAGTCGCGGCGCGCGCACGGGAGTTGGCGACCGAGATTGCCAATAATGCACCATTGGCGGTGCAGGGCGCAAAGCGGCTTATGCGTATGGGCATGGAGGAGACTTTCGACACCCATGTGCAGCATGTGTATCTCCAGTTGCTGCCCTTATTCCAGAGCGCTGATTTCAAGGAAGGTATTGCCAGCTTCATGGAGAAGCGCCCGGCAAAGTTCACCGGAAGGTGAAGGCGGCCAACAGGGGACTGTGCCCGCTAGTCGCCATGGATGAATCAATTTGAAAGTGGCGCAGCATGCGTTCCTTCGCTAATTATTACATTAATTCAATATGATAGATGCAATCCTGCGGAAGCTGGAATATCAGCTCAGCGCGCCTCCGCTTTTTGCCCAAGAGGTGCACAGCGGCAGCAGCATTTTGTCTTCCTGACATCGAAGCAGCAGCCCGGAGATAATGTCCTGTTTCGAGCTGAGCTCGATCCGGCCGTGTGTCATCCGGAGCTGTTGGGTTTGTTAAACGGAGCAACATCATGTCCAATTTTGCAAAAGTGCGCAGCCGCGTTCGTGCGACTGCTGATAAAGTATCCCCGCCCGCGCTTGCCAGCGACAATATCCGCATCGCGGTCAAGGGGGCGCGTGCCGCGCAGGTAGAGGAAACGCCGTGTCGTCACGCGTTCATTCAGCAATCGGGGTCCAGCGGTTATGTCTGAAGGTTGCAAGTTCAGTATCAGGCAGGGGCTTGATGTCGAACCAGGTGATATCGTCATATTTGTGGGCCCTGAACTCGACCCGATCGAAGCGCATGGCGAGTACATCTTCATGGATTTCGTCCATGATGCCCTTGATGTTGCGGTTGTTCACAAACCAGTGGCCGGTAAGACGCAAGGTGCGGTTGGCCTTGCCGCGCGCCTCGACATCGACATCGAACTCTCAGGCCTTTTCATCGACCGATTTGGCATAGATGCTGCGTAGCAGCGGAAAGGCCTTGGCCTGCACGGAGGCGATATAGGCCCTGACCCTTTTATCGAGATCTGCGACATCGGTTTCGCTGTCCAAATGGCTTCTGGCACCACGGGCTGTGTCAGCGGATTTGAGTATCGGTTCAGCTCATAAGCTGCGGATAATCTGTGTAACCCTGCTCCTCGCCGGTGTAGAGATATACATAGTTGGTCTTAGCAAGCGCCATTTCTGTTCTTAGTCTTGCTGGCAGATCCGGATTTGCAATGAACGCTCGCCCAAACGATACTGCTTCTGCGCGCTCCTCCGTCAGCAATAAGCGCGCGCTTTCGGCGGAGAGGTTATTGTTTGCTATAATTGGGCCGGACCAATTCTTCCGGATCATTGCCAAGGTATCGAGATGCTCCAAGCCCATGTCGATCACATGGACATAGGCCAAGCCTGTTCCCGTGCGCGGATTGCCGATGCTGTCTGCCGCGCGAAGCAAGGCGGCAAACACAGGCTCTGGATCCCTCGGATCCATGCCGTTGTACGGATTGCCGGGTGAAATCCTGAAGCCTACACGGTCGGCGCCGATGCTGTCGGCCATGCGACCGAGCAGAAGTTCCGCAAAGGCAACACGATTTTGAGGCGACCCGCCAAAGGCATCGTCGCGCTTGTTACTGGCCGCGTTCAGAAATTGGTTGACCAGATAGCCGCTGGCGCAATGCAGTTCGACTCCGTCGATACCTGCGGCGCGCGCGTTGCTGGCGGCAATTGCGAACTCTTCGGCAACGCGAAATATGTCTTCCTGCGTCATCGCGCGGGGCGCACCGCATGCGGCAGGTACACCATCAGGGCCTGGTACCTTGTCAGGGCAGGCGATTGCGGATGGTGCGATGATGTCTGCATCATAGCCGCGGTTGGTGGAGACAACAACGCGGCCGACATGCATCAGCTGCATCACAATCTTTCCGCCCTCGTTATGGACCGCATTGGCGACCTTAGCCCATCCGTCGATCTGTTCCTGCGAATAGATACCGGGGGTGCGCCAATAGCCCTTGCCTTCGAGGGAAGGCTGGACACCTTCGGTGACGATAAGCCCTGCGCTGGCCCGTTGCCGGTAATATTCCACCATAAGATCGGTCGGCACATCGCCTGGACCGGCACGATCGCGCGTCATAGGCGCCATGATGATGCGGTTTTCGAGCTCGAGCGCTCCTAGTTTGAAGGGAGTGAATAAAATGTCGTGCATGTAAGATAACGTCCTTGACCGCGAATTGCGTAACACTCTATGCAAAAAATTACGCAAATCAAGGAAGGGCGCACGATGCACTATGGATTCGATGGAAAAGTGGCATTGGTTACCGGCGCGGGCAGCGGTATTGGCCGTGCGGCAGCATTGGGTTTTGCAACATCGGGTGCTCGGGTGGTGGTTTCGGATGTTAACGAGACCAGCGGCAACGAAACCGTAGATATGATAAAAGCTGCAGGTGGAGCGGCAGTGTTCCAGAAATGCGATGTGTCCAATGGCGGTGAAGTGAAGGCGCTGGTGGCGCGCGCAGTTTCCGAATTTGGCGGTCTCGATTTTGCCCATAATAATGCTGGCATCAATTCGATGATGGCGAACGAATATGAAGATGAAATCTGGGCAAGAAGTGTCAGCATCAACCTGACGGGCGTCATGCTATGTATGCGCGAAGAGTCAGAGGTGATGTTAAAGGCTGGGAAGGGCGCAATCGTCAACACCGCTTCGATCAACGGCCTCGTCGGCAATGGCGCACAACCGGGCTATGTCGCGACCAAGCATGGGGTGGTCGGGTTGACCCGGCATGGTGCTCTCCGCTGGGCGCAGCAGGGAATTCGTGTCAATGCCGTTTGTCCCGGTGTAGTCGAAACGGGAATGACCGCACCGCTCGCCGCCAATCCCGACATGCGCAAGGTGCTGGACGGCATGACGCCGATGGGGCGGATGGGTAAACCGGAGGAAATTGCTAGCGCAGTGCTATGGCTCTGCTCGGCCGAAGCTAGCTTTGTAACCGGCCACGCGATGGTCATCGATGGCGGCGCGACAGCAGTTTAAAGAGTCCGCAATTCAGTCTTGAGGACTTTGCCCGAAGCATTTCTGGGCAGGTCTTCGACCAGCACAAAACTGCGCGGAATCTTATAGTTTGCCATATTCTCTCGGCTCCATGTTGCGAGTTCGGACTCTGTAACGTTTGCGCCGGGGCGTTGTACGACAAATGCCCGGCCAACCTCTCCCATGCGCTCGTCGGGGATACCGATAACTGCGACCATCGCGATTGCGGGATGGGCGGACAGCAGCTTTTCAACTTCAGCCGGATAGACGTTGAACCCGCCTGAAATGAACAGGTCTTTCTTTCGGTCTGTGATCCGGACATAGCCATTCTCGTCCATCGTGCCGACATCGCCGGTGTGCAGCCAGCCATTGTCATCAATGGCTTCGGCGGTCGCTTCGGGGTCGTCGAGATAGCCGAGCATCACGCCCTGACCGCGCACCAATATCTCCCCCGTTTCGCCGCGCAAAACTTCTTTGCCCTCATCGTTGGCAATAATGACTTCGTTGCCCGGTATCGCTGCACCACAGGTTTGCGCGATTAACTCGACCGGGTCACCAGGCCGACAGCCGGTGATGTTAACGCATTCGGTCATGCCATAGGCGGTGATGATATCGCGGATGCCGAGTTCCGTGCGAATACGGTCGACGAGCACGGGCGGTACGGTAGCGGCACCAGTGGTTCCGCCACGCAGCGAGGATGTGTCGAAAACCTGCTTGTCACGTTCGGTCAGCAGCATCTGAAAGATGGTCGGCGGGCCGGGCAGGAAGTTGATCTTCAGCCGTTCGATCAGATCAATGGCCTCGTGCACCTCGAACTGTGCCATTGGCACGGCGACCGCACCCGATAGCAAGCAGGCGACCCAGCCGACCTTCATGCCAAAGCTGTGGAAGAAGGGGTTGGCGATCAGATAGCGTTCGCCAAAGGATAGCCCTGTATTGCCGATCCATACCGCGCATTGCGGCAACACGCGGCCATGTGTCATCAACACGCCCTTCGGGCTGCCAGTCGTGCCACTGGTGAAGAGGATGTCGGAAATCGTGTCCGCATTTATCGTGGCAAGCGCCGCATCGACTGCGGCGTCAGCAGCACCCTTTCCGCTCGCCAGAAAAGCGGTAAATCCATCATCGAACAGGATTGTCTCGGATAGGTTTGGCAAATCTTCATCAGCGATTAGCGCGCGGTAATCGATGCCGATAAAATCGTTCACCGTGAACAGGATACGCGCCTTGGTCCGCCGCAAAATATCTCCGGCTTCGCGGCCTTTAAGCCTCGTATTGAGTGTGACAACAGCGGCACCGACCGACATGGTCGCTACCGCTGCCACAATCCATTCATACCGGTTGGGCGCCCAGATCGCGATTCTGTCGGCCGGCCCGATACCGCGGGCGATCAATGCAGAAGCGGCAGCCCGGCATTTCTTCCAGAGTTCGGCAAAACTCAGTGCCAGATCGCCCTCGATCACTGCAGGCGCATCGGGCCACGCCTTTGCGGCGGCCTCGGCGGCGTGCGGGATTGTCGGGGGCAGGGGAGACAGCATCATCCGGCCTTCATATTCTCCGGCCCCCAATAGGCGCGCATCTCGATAATTTTGCCTTCATCGTTCAGGCGGAAAGTATCGATCACATCGATCACCGTTTTCTGTCCCTGCCATTCGAGCTTGACCGCGAAATCGAACGCCACATAGTCAGCTGCGCAACGCGGCGTGCCATATAGTTCGAGCTTTGCGCCAGTCGCCATCGAACCTGCATAAAAGGCGCGAATTTCATCATGTCCTCGCTTAATGGGTGTGCCTACCGGATCCTCAACGGTGGCATTTGCATCGAACAGCGCCACCACGGCTTCGGCATCGCCTTTGACAAAGGCATCGACATAGCCGTGGACGGCGGCGAGTTTCTGTTCGGTGGTGGGCATGGTCAGGTCTCCGGAAAATAGCGGCTGATGGTATCGACGACGCAGGCAGGTTTTTCGCTGCCTTCGATCTCGACGGTGACGCGTACGACCGACTGGATCGCGCCCTTTACTTCTTCAACGCCCACAATCTCGCCGACACCGCGAATGCGGCTGCCAACTTTCACGGGTGCCAGGAAGCGCAGCCTGTCGGCACCGACATTCACCGCATGGGCGAATCCGCGCACCTCTATCAACTGCGGCAGGAAGAAATTGACAAGGCTCATCGTCAGATAACCGTGCGCGATCGTGCCGCCAAAGGGGCCGTCTTTGGCGCGTTCGACATTGACATGGATCCATTGATGATCGCCGGTGACGTCAGCAAATCCGTTGACCCGATCCTGATCGATGGTTAGCCATTCGGTCGGGCCAAGCCGCGTCCCTTCCTGGCCGATCAGGTCGCGTGGGGAGTGGTAGATCTTCGCCATGGTCAGGCCCGCTGGCTGGAGACCGAGACGACTTCGCCGGTCATGTAGGAGGACAGGTCGGAGGCGAGGAAGATCATCACGTTGGCCACTTCCCAGACCTCGGCGGGCCGACCGAAGGCTTCGCGGCTCGACAGTTCGGCCAGCAGTTCGTCGGTGGTTACCTTGGCGAGGAAGGCATGCATCGCGATGCTGGGGGCAACGGCGTTGATCCGCACGCCATGCTCGGCCGCCTCGACCGCCGAACAGCGGGTGAAGGCCATCACCCCGGCCTTGGCCGCCGCATAGTGCGCCTGCCCCTTCTGGGCGCGCCAGCCCAGAACCGAGGCATTGTTGACGATCACCCCCGCCTTGCGGGCATACATCGCCGGCAGGAAGGCCCGGCTCATCCGGAACACCGAGTTGAGCGTCACGTCGAGCACGCGGAACCACTGCTCATCGCTCATGTCGACCACGTCGACTTCGCCGCCAAGGCCCGCATTGTTGATCAGCACGTCGACATGGCCCAGCTCGGCCAGGGCCGCTGCATGGAGCGCATCGACCTGGTCCTGGCTGGTCACGTCGCAGACGAAGGTGGCGGGGCGCTGCCCACACTCGGCGGCAATCCGGTCGGCTGCTTCACCCAGCCGCCGCTCGTGAAAGTCGCTCATCAGGACGGTCGCGCCTTCTTCCACCGCGCGCTTGGCGGCGGAAAAGCCGATGCCGGTGCCAGCGGCAGCAGTCACCACCACGGTCTTGCCGGTCAGCAGGTTGCGGCCCTGCGGATAGGGCGGGATTGGAGCAGCCATTACACGTCACCCCGCGGTTCGCGCGGCAGGCCCAGGCCGCGTTCGGCAATCAGGTTGCGCTGGATCTGGTTGGTTCCGCCATAGATCGTGTCGGCGCGGCTGTAGAGAAACAGGTTAGGGAGGGTATCCCACTCGTACTCGCTGCCCTCGGTCACTTCGCCCGCCTGGCCCAGCACGTCCATCGCCAGTTCGCCCAGATTGCGGCGCCAGGTCGCCCACTGGATCTTGTAGGTGAGGGCAGCCCCGTCGATCTTCGAATGATCGGTGTTCGACAGCATCCGCAGCGCGCCGTAACGCATCAGCCGCAGGCCGATTTCCGCCTTGGCGATCCGCTGGCGGATCAGCGGGTTGCTGGCCGCACTGTTGGCCTTGGCAGCGGCGATCAGCTCGTCCAGCTCGTTGCGGAAGGCCATCTGCTGGCCCAGGGTGGAAACCCCGCGTTCGAAGGCCAGCAGGCCCATCGCGATCTTCCAGCCATCGCCCACCGCGCCGATCATGCTGTCGGCCGGGCAGCGCGCATCGGTGAAGAAGGTCTCGTTGAATTCGGCATCGCCGTTGATCTGCTTGATGCCGCGGATCTCGATCCCTGGCTGGTCGATTTCCATCATCAGGAAAGTCAGGCCCTTGGGGCCTTTCGATCCCTCCTCGGTGCGGGTGACGACGAAGATCCAGTCGGAAATGTGCGCCAGGCTGGTCCAGATTTTCTGGCCGTTGACGATCCACGCCCCGTTCTCCAGCCGCCCCTTGGTGCGCACCGAGGCGAGGTCCGATCCAGCGCCGGGCTCGGAAAAACCCTGGCAGAAGATCGTCTTGCCGGCGGCGATATCGGGCAGGAAGCGGCGCTTCTGCTCTTCACTGCCGAAGGCCAGGATGGTCGGCCCGGCCAGTTCGATGCCGATGTGATTGACCCGGCCCGGCACGCCCGCGCGGGCGTATTCCTCGGCAAAGATCACCTGCTGCGCGAGGGTGGCGTTGCGTCCGCCCCATTGTTCCGGCCAGCCGATGCAGCCCCACTTGGCCTCACCCAGCCGCTGTTCCCATTCCTTGCGGCGTTCGGGGCTGGCGGTCAGCTTGGTGATGCCCTTGATGTCACGGAACTCGCCGGCCATCTCGGCATTGAGCCAATCGGCGCATTCCTGGCGGAACAGTTCATCCGCAGCCGAGAAACCCAGCTTCATGCCACTTCTCCCAGGATCATCGTGGCCACCTGCTCGCGGTGCCATTCGCCGCTGCCCAGCATCGACTGGATCGCGCGGGCGCGCTTGAAATAGAGGTGGGCATCGTGTTCCCAGGTGAAGCCGATCCCGCCGTGCAGCTGGATCATGTTCCCGGCGCACAGGAAGAAGGTGTCGGCGGCAAAGCTCTTGGCGGCATGGACTGCAAGCGCAGCCTCCTCCGAACCCTCATCCACCGCGCAGGCCGCCCAGTAGACCGCCGAGCGGGCCTGCTCGATCTCGATCATCAGGTCGGCCAGGCGGTGCTTGTAGGCCTGGAACGAACCGATCGGCCGCCCGAACTGCACGCGCTCGCGGGCATAGGCCACCGTGCGATCAAGCGCAGCCTGGGCCCCGCCCAGCGCCTCGGCGGCAACCGCGACGAACCCGGCGCGGTGCGCGGCGGCAATCGCGGCGGCGGGATCGGCCAGCGGCTCACCCTGCGCGGCCGCCAGCGTTACGCGGGCATAGGGCCGGGTCTGGTCCATGGTCGTCAGCGGCGTGACCGTCACGCACGGTGCATCGGCCGGAACCAGCCATGCCCCTGTGTTGCTGGTCACGACGAAAAGCTGCGCCGAACTGCCATGGGCCGCAAAACCTGCGCTGCCGGTCAGGCTGGAGCCATTTGCCGTGATGCCCGCATCGTGGACGTAACCGGCGATGACTGCGCCCGAGAGCAGGCCGGGCAGATGTGCCGCCTGCTGCTCGGCGCTGCCCCCGGCGGCAAGCGCCTGGGCCGAGAGGGCGAGCGAGCCGAGCATCGGCAGTGCAGCGACCTGGGCGCCGGCCGCTTCGGCAATGATCGCCAGCTCGACCAGGCCAAGGCCCGCTCCGCCCGCGCTTTCCGGGATGCCGATGCCGGACAGGCCCAGTTCCTGGCAGAAGGCGGTCCACAGCTCGCGGTCGATCCCGGCGTCTTGCCCCGTGGCGGCCATGGCCTTGCGGGTGCGCTCGCTCGTCGCGTTTTCGGCAAAGAAGGCGCGGGCCGTCTCGCCGATCATCGCCTGTTCTTCGGTGAAGACGAATTCCATTATGCGGTCCCCCAGACCTTACGCGGCGGGACGCGCTGCGCCAGCAGTTGCTCCACCACCGGGCCGACTTCGGCCGGGGCCCACTGCGCGCCCTTGTCCACCACCGGACCTTCGCGCCAGCCATCTTCCAGCATGATCTTGCCGCCTTCGAGTTCGAAGACGCAGCCGGTCACGTCGGCGCTCTCGGCGCTGCCCAGCCAGACCACGGTCGGGGCGATATTGGCCGGGTCCATCACGTCGAAGGCCTGGCCTTCGGTCGCCATCTTGTCGGCGAAGGCCTGCTCGGTCATCCGGGTGCGGGCCGAAGGGGCGAGGGCGTTGGCCGTAACGCCATAGCGGCCCAGCTCTGCCGCCTGGACCAGCGTCAGCGCGGCGATCCCGCCCTTGGCGGTCGAATAGGCGGCCTGGGCGATGCTGCCCTGCAGCCCTGCACCGGACGAAGTGTTGATGATCCGGGCATCGGGATTGGCCCCGCCCTTCTGCTTTTCGCGCCAATAGTTGACCGCATGGCGCGACAGGCAGAAATGCCCACGCAGGTGGACATGCATGGTCGCGTCCCATTCCTCCAGTGTGGCGGAAACGAACATCCGGTCGCGCACGATCCCGGCATTGTTCACCACCACGTGCAGGTCGCCGAAGGCGTCGAGCGCGGCATCGACGATCCGCTTGGCCGCGTCCCAGTCGGTGATGTCCTCGTAGTTGGCGATCGCCTGGCCCCCGGCGGCGCGGATCTCTTCCACCACCGCGTCAGCCGCCGAGGTGTCGCGCCCTTCGCCGTTCAGCGAAGTACCAATGTCGTTGACCACCACGTTGGCGCCCTCGGCAGAAAAAGCCAGGGCATAGGCCCGGCCCAGGCCGCGCGCGGCGCCGGTGATGATGACGGTCCGTCCTTCGCAGATACCCATTACAGCCTCTCGATAATCGTGACGTTGGCCTGGCCGCCGCCTTCGCACATGGTCTGCAGGCCATAGCGGCCGCCGGTAGCCTCCAGCGCATTGAGCAGCGTCGTCATCAGCCGCGCCCCGGTGCCGCCGAGCGGATGGCCGAGCGCGATGGCCCCGCCGCGCACATTGACCTTCTCGTGCGGAATGCCGAGTTCCTTCATCCAGGCCAGCGGGACCGAGGCGAAGGCCTCGTTGCATTCGAACAGGTCGATGTCGGCCACGGTCATCCCGGCCTTCTTCAGCGCGTGCTGGGTGGCGGGGATCGGGGCGGTCAACATCCAGACCGGATCGTCGGCGCGGACCGAGATGTGGTGGATGCGGGCGCGCGGCTTCAGGCCGTGGTCCTTCACCGCCTGCTCGCTGGCGATCAGCAGCGCGGCGGCGCCATCGCAGTTCTGGCTGGCGACACCCGCCGTAATGACGCCACCTTCCTGCACAGTCTTCAAAGAAGCCAACCCTTCGAGCGTAGTCTGGGGGCGGATCGTTTCGTCTTTCTCAAGGCCAGCAAGCGGCGAAACTTCCCGGTCGAACCAGCCATTGTCCCAAGCGGCCTGTGCGCGTTGATGCGAGGCGAGGGCGAATTCCTCCATCGCTTCGCGACTGATGCCCCATTTGTTGGCGATCATCTCGGCCGAATTGATCTGGTTAAGGATACCATCGCCATAGCGTGCAACCCATCCGGGTGAGGTGTTGAACGGGTTGGAAAAGCCATAAGGTTCCGCCGCAAGCATCGCTGCCGAAATGGGAATCGCATTCATCGCCTGCGAACCACCCGCGACAACCAGATCCTGTGTACCTGACATCACACCCTGTGCCGCGAAATGCACGGCCTGTTGGCTGGATCCACATTGCCGGTCAATCGTTGTCCCCGGCACATGTTGCGGCAGTCCAGCGACGAGCCAGACGGTGCGCCCGATATCACCTGCTTGCGGCCCGATGGTATCGCAGCAGCCCCAAACGACATCGTCGACGGCGCCTGCGTCAATTCCGGTTCGTTCGACCAGCGCCTTAATTGGAGCCGCGCCCAGATCGGCAGGGTGGATTTCTGCGAGGCTACCCTTCTTGCGTCCTATCGGAGTTCGTACTGCATCGATAATATAGGCTTCAGCCATTTCTATTCCTTATGCAAAAGTGGATTGCGGGCCAATCTCCAGCGTGCCGCTCAGCACCGCCTCATCAACCCGTTTCAAGTGGAAAGCACGCGATCCCCATGCACCGGCAAGCGCCCAGCTGCGTTTCATCCAGAAATGGAGATCGACCTCGTAGGTATAGCCCATCGCACCATGCACCTGGATCGCGGTTTCGGCGGTCTGCATCGCGGCATCGGTTGCGGCGACCTTGGCATGGCTGACATGGATCGGTGCGGATGCGATACCATCCTGCATCGCCGCAGCAGCGCGCCAGACGACGGGCTTGGCGAATTCAATCGCGACCGCACAGCTCGCAAGCTGATGCTTGATCGCCTGAAAAGCGCCAATGGGTTGGCCAAACTGGGTGCGGATTTTGGCATATTCGGTTGCTTGGGCAAGCATCGCGTCGGCCAGACCGACCAATTGGGCGGTGCTCATTAAAGCGCCAAGATTTAAAAGGTGCGGATCATCGGGGCCGCTACCTTGGGTGAGCACGCGTAGCGGATCGACGCTTTGCACAGCCGCACCCTCACCATCGGCGGTCCATGGGTTGATCGCATGGGGCAGCGGTAACTTCACCTCGCCAGCCGCAATAGCTGCCAGTTGGTCGGACTTGCCCTGTGCGAGCAGCCACGGCACACCCACAAAGGCCGTATCGACCAGCGGTTCGGCCAGACAGGCGCGCCCGCATTCCGCAGCAATCAAGGCCGCATCAACAAGACCAAGTCCAAGGCCACCATGCTCTTCTGGCACCAGAAGCGCAGTCAGCCCCATATCGACCAAGCCCTGCCAGATCGCGGGATCGCGCGGCGCGTTTCCTTGTTCTGTGGCGGCATCCAGGCGCCGCAGCACTTCGGGTCCGTGCGTTCCGGCAAGATAATCGCGGACGCTCTCGGTCAGGGTCAATTGATCTTCGGTGAAACGGAAATCCATCAGCCTGCTCCCACCCTTGGCAGGCCGAGCAACCGCTCCGCCGTGATGTTGCGCTGTACCTCGTTCGAGCCTGCGTAGATCGGTCCCGAGAGCGAGAAGATATAGCCCTCAAGCCATTGGTTGACGCTGCCATTATCGAAGCGTTTCAATTCCGCATGCGCACCCAGCAATTGCATCGCGGTGCGGTGCATCGATCGATCAAGCTCTGACCAGAAAATCTTGTTGAGGCTTGCTTCGGCGCCGATCTTGCCGCCCGCCATGATCTTCGCGGCAACGGCATAGGTGTTATAGGCATAGGCCTGCGCAGCCATCCAAGCCTGCAGCACCGCTTCGCGTGCGGAGGGTGCGGCTTCTGCCTCATGCTTGCGGTACAGCTCGACCAGCCGCTTCGCCGTCACCTGAAACCGGCCGGGAGATCGCAGCATCAAGCCGCGTTCAAAGCCGGCGGTCGCCATCGCGACATTCCAGCCTTCGCCTTCACCGGCGAGACAGTTTTCCACCGGTACGCGAACCTCGTCGAAGAACAGTTCTGCAAAGCCGGTATCGCCGTGCAGCTGCCGGATCGGGCGGCGGGTGATGCCGGGCGTGTTAAGATCGAACAGGATGAAGGTCAGCCCCTTGTGCCGCTTGCTTTCGGGGTCGGTGCGGAAAATGCCAAAGCCCCAATCGGCAAAGGCCGCACGGCTGCTCCAGGTCTTCTGTCCGGTGATGACATAATGGTCACCATCCCGAATGGCCTTCGACGAAATTGCCGCCATGTCGCTGCCCGCACCGGGTTCGGACCAGGCCTGCGCCCAGATGACTTCGCCCTTAGCCATGGGGGTCAGAAAACGCTTCTTCTGCTCCTCAGTGCCGAATTCCATGATTGTCGGGCCAAGCAAGAAGATACCATTCTGGTTGGCGCGATTGGGTCCGCCTGCGCGGAAATATTCTTCCTCGAAAATCAGCCACTGGATCAGGTCGAGCCCGCGCCCGCCATAGGCCTCGGGCCAGGTGACCATGCCCCAATTGCCGCTGGCAAGGGTGCGTTCCCACTCGACATGCTGGTCAAAGCCTTCCTTGCATTCCAGCGTGACCAGCGGTTCCTTGGGAACATGCGCCTCCATCCACGCTCGCACCTCGGCACGGAAAGCCTCCTGTTCTGGGGTGTAATGGAGATGCATTAGAATTCGGCCGCTTTGCCTGTTTCTACAAAGGCGTCGCGCGATTTCTGGCTGTCTTCGTGCATATACATTTCGAGGGTGAAGCCCTGTTCCCAGCGATAGCCGCGATCGACATCGCGCGGTTCGAGGCCGTTTAAGGCTTCCTTCGCAATGACGAGCGCTTTGCGCGACTTGGATGCAATGACTGCACAGAATGCGCGGGCTTCGGCTTCCAGATCCGCACGCGGCACAATCTTTTCGCCGGCCCCGGGGCGATAGGCCTCCTCGGCGGGGATGTTCCCGCCGGTGAAAAAAGCAGCGCGCACTTTGTGCAAAGGCAGCATGCGCGAGAGATGTGATGCTCCGCCCATCGCGCCACGATCAACCTCGGGCAGGCTGAAATAGGCATCGTCGGCTGCGATGATCGTGTCCGACGCGCCGCAAATTCCGATGCCGCCGCCTATAACGAATTTGTGCACCGCGCTGACCACTGGCACCTCGGCATCACGGATTGCCTTGAAGGTCAGATAATTGCCACGGTTGAGGATGGTGATCCGTTCCGGATGCGCCTGCATTTCCTTGATATCAACGCCGCCGCAAAAGCCGCGGCCCTCTGCGCGAATGAGGATGCAATTGACCTCCGGGTTGCGGCCCGCCTCTGTGATAATCTGCGGGATCGACATCCACGTGTCGCTATCAAAGGCGTTGACGGGCGGAACGTCGAAGACGATTTCGGCGATCTTGTCTTTGATCGTGCAGGTGATGGGCATGGGTTGCTCCTCAAGCCTTATATACGGTTAGCGCCGAAAGCCGGACTTCGGCTTCGGCCATGATGCTATCGACCAGTTGCTGGCAGCTTGGCAGGTCAGTCAGTCGGCCGGCGACCATGCCGGTTGCCATCAGGCCATTTTCTGCGTCGCCCGAAACAACCGCGCGTTGGATCATCATCGGCGCGGCTGCGGCCATCATTGCTTGCGCCAGTGGCATTTCGCCATGGCTGGTCATGCCCTTGGCGGTGCGCAGAACATCGCCCCAGCCCATGCCCGTCTGCCGTTTCATTTCCAGCCCCGCTTCGATGGCGCGCGCCCACATTGCAGTCTTGCCCGATCCTTCGATGCGTTTGAGCAAAGGATTGAGGATCATCCGCTGCGGGATGCCGTCTACCTTGGTCGAAACAATAATGTCGCCCGTGCCCGCCTTGACATAAGCGGATTTGGGGCCGGTGGGGACGGGGCTGTCCGACGTCATCATGAAGCGTGTCCCCATCGCAATGCCGCACGCGCCATAGGCCAGCGCCGCCGCCAGTCCGCGCCCGTCGGCAAAGCCGCCCGCCGCCACGACCGGAATCTTAACTGCGTCCAGCACCTGCGGCAGCAGCACAGTGGTCGGCACGCTACCGGTATGTCCGCCGCCTTCGCCGCCCTGCACGGTCACCATGTCGCAGCCCAACTCGGCCATTTTCTGCGCATGCTTTACCGCGCCGACGGTGGGGATACAGAGGATGCCCGCATCCTTGAACCGGCCGATCATCTTGGCATCGGGGCCACGCCCGAAACTGACTGCACGGACGCGATCCTTGTTGGCGAGGATAATCTCGACAATTTCCGCCGCGCCCGGCTGGAAACTATGGAAATTCACCCCAAAGGGATGCGGCGTCATGTCGCGCAGTTTGGCAATTTCCTCCGCCGTTTCCTTCGGCGACATTACCGCTGCTGCCAGAAATCCAAACGCGCCCGCATTGCTGGTTGCCGCCACAAGCTGCGGCGTCGCGATCCAGCCCATCGCGGTCTGGATAACGGGTACGCGGCAGCCAAGTGCCTCGGTGAGCGGGGTTTTGAGCAACAGAAACTATCCCGCTTTTTTGTTCGCTGCAGCGGCCGATTTGCCGCTGACACCGCCGATTGAATCGCCGGTGACAAGATCGTTCTGCGCGTGGGCAAAATGGTGCATGTGGAAAACGGCGTCCATAGCGCTGCGTTTGCCGCGCAGTTCCTCGACATGATTGACCGCTTGTTTGGTCAGCCAGTTGCCGAGGCGCGAGCCACCCGCCAACTTATTAGCCCATGCCGCGGTCGCTTCTTTCAGTTGGTCGCGCGGCACCACCTTGTTGACCATGCCAAAGCGTTCGGCGCGTGCGGCAGGCATGCGTTCGCCGAGCAGCAGGAATTCCTTTGCCACCCGTGGAGGCAGTTCATAGGCGTGGGCGAAATATTCGACGCCCGGAATGCCCATCAACGGCACCACGGGATCTTGGAAAAAGGCATCCTCGCTGGCGACAATCAGATCGCAAATCCACGCCAGCATCAGCCCGCCTGCAATACATGCACCCTGCACCATCGCGATAGTCGGCTTGGGAACATCACGCCAGCGGCGGCACATGCCCAGATACTGTTCCTGTTCGCGGGTATAGAGCAGTTCGGCCGCCGGCTTGTTGGTGTGCGGCGGGATCATCAGGCGGTTTTCGAATTCCTTGTGAAGATCGCGCCCCGGTGTGCCGATATCGTGGCCGGCCGAGAAATGCTTGCCATTTCCGCCCAGCACAATTGCCCGAACCGCATCGTCGTTGACTGCGCGCTGGAATGCATCATCGAGCGCATAGGTCATCTGGCCATTTTGGGCATTGTTGAACGATGGCCGGTTCATCATGATCCATGCGACACCGTCGACCACTTCATACTGGATCGGTTCGTTGGTTTCGTAGGTGATCTCAACCTTTTTAGGTTCAACCAGATCGCTCATGCCGCACTCCTCTTTGCTGGCGGATTATCCTTGATCACGCTGCCACGGATGTTGTGCGGGTCAAGCCGGTTGATGATAGCGAGCTGTTCGTCGGTCGGCATGGCCGTTTCTGCCAGTTCGCCCTTTTCGAGAGCGAAGCCTGTTGCCGCCTGCACCTCATCGAACGTCACGCCCGGATGCAGCGAGACAACACGTACCGCATTGCCCCGGCCGCCAAAATCCATGACGCACAAATTGGTGACGATCAGCCGCAGGTCGACGCCCGTATAATTGCCACCTGCGATGCGCTTGGCCGGGTTATAGCCGACACCCGAGACCATATCGACTTCGCCCTCAACAAACACGCGCGGGCCGTGCGCCGGGAAGAAGAAGCTGTTGGGATGGTAGATGGTGTTGCCCGGAAAGCCGCGCACGCCCAGCATCTGCGTCTTGGGATGTTTGTGCGTGCCTCCCAGCTGCGACAAGTTGATCTGCCCGAAACGGTCGATCTGTGTTGGCGTAACCATCGCATGGCGGCGACCGGTCCACACCGCACTGTCGAAGAAGCGCGAAAAAGGCAGGTGACCTGCCGCCTTGCGATCATCATAGCCGCGCGGCCCCAACGGCACCGGATCCTCAACCAGATAGGCCTCGCCATCGGTCATCATCAATTCGGGGCTATGCGTCAGTTTGGCTAAGCTGGCTGCAAGACGCGGCACAGGGCCAACGCCTGTGGCAATCACTTCGCCATTGCCACGAAACGCTTCCGAGCAGGCGACGATGCAGAGTTCAGCGAGCGTAACCATCAGTAAATCGCCAGCGGGGTTTGCATGACCGCTTCCTTTCCGCCGATACTTGCAAGATAGCTGGCCTCATCCGCGCCGACGAAACGGTCCGACACCTTGGCCCAGTTGCCGGGTTCGCGTGCGCTGTCGGCATAGGCCTTGAACGCCTTCATGTCTGGACCATAGAGCGGAGGCATCGAGCTGGGATGCGCGCCGCCTGCGATTTCTACCACGCCGGAGACAAAGCAGCGTTCGAAGACATTCGCCTGTGCCTGTTCGGGATAATGGTCTTCCATCTTATCGACCAATTCTTCGCAACTGACGTAAGTTTTCGCAGCTGCCTTGGCGAACCATTCGTCATAATAAACGTCAGCACCGAACAACTGGACATTGCCGCGCCAGTCGGAACGGTTGACGTGAAGCAGGGCAGCATCGAGTTTCAATGCAGGCATAGCGATAAGCGTTTCGCCGCCTTCATAGGGCGATTGCACTGTTTTAAGATCGCCCAACTCAGCCAGATCGGTGCCAAGGCCGACACGGGTCGGCAGGAAGGGCAGCCCAAATGCGGCGGCCTTCAGCCCCCATTGGAACATGCCTTCATCGACTTCGAGAACCTCGATCTGCCCGGCTTCACGGGCCTTTCGGAACCAGGGCTCAAGCGGAATGGCGTCGAGCGAAACGAAAGCGAAAACCAGTTTCTTGACCTTCCCCGCCGCGCACAGCATGCCGACATCGGCACCGCCATAGGCTGCGATGGTCAGATCCTTCAGGTCAGATCGCAGGATTTCGCGCACCAAAGCCATCGGCTTGCGCCGCGGTCCCCAGCCGCCAATACCCAGCGTCATCCCGTCGCGAAGCTCGCCGACAATCTCTGCTGGTGTCATGCGTTTATCGAGCATCACTCTGCAGCCTCGGCTTGGGTTTCTTTCATGGCCTTTTGCCAAGCCCACTCATGGCCCCAAATGCTGATGCCCTCATGTTTTGTGACGTTCCAGTTAGCTGGATCGATCACCAGACTGTCGCAGCCGATTTCGAGATCGAAACCCGATGGCGTTTGCACATAAAAGCCAACAGTTTCGTCGTTGAAATGCTGCCCGATCGAAGCTGACTCTGCATAGCCAAATTGTTTCATTCGATCATGCGCTTTGCCGACTTCGACCAGATTTGGATATTCGAGCATGACGTGCACCGCGCCCGATGGCGGCACGGGGCCCTCGCCAAAAGCTATGCTGTGATGGCGGCCATTGTCGGCATGGAGGAAAGCGAAATGCATGGGCGGCGCTTCTGGTCCCATCAGATGGAAGGCCGGCATGTCGGTTTCGTGGAAACCCACTACATCGCGATAGAATGACAGCACTTCGTCGAAATTAGGTGCGCTGAATACGGCATGTCCCATGCCCATATCGCCAGTCACAAAGCCTGGTACACCTATGGGCGATACAAAGGGTGCATCGGTGTGTGATTCTCCATGGTAAAACTCAAGTCCATTGCCGGCAGGGTCGTTGGTACGGAAACCGTTGGTCACCGCACGCGATGCACGATCTATTTCGCTGAAGTGCTCAATGCTCCGCCCCGCGCCTGCGATCTGGTCGGCAAGTTTTTCTAGTGCAGCAGCATCGGCCACTTCATAACCTGCGGCTTTGAACCAATCGCGTTTGGAATGCTCAATCCTGAAGCGGAATGGCCGCTGATCGATACGATACTGCGCTGCGCCATCGATAGCGTCAGCTGCCCGCATCACACCTGCTACCTGTGTCAGGAAATGATCCCATTTATCGGGCTTTGCAGTTTCTATTACCACATAGCCAAGCGCCTTAACCCCCATCGCTTAGGCTCCTTTCACTAGATCAAGAAAATATGGACGTTCACCGCCACCGTCGACTTGCAGGCGGGCACCGCTGACCCATTGAGCAAGATCAGAAACTAGCCACAGCACTGCACCAGCAAGATCGTCCCCGATACCCATCCGCCCGAGTGGCATCGATGCACCCACTTTGGCTTGCGCTTCCGCATCGCCATAAGTTGCTTCCGCATTTTCGGTCGTCATCAGGCCGGCAATGATCGCGTTGACGCGAATTCCTTCCTTGCCCCATTCCTGTGCGAGACTTTGAGTAAGATTTATGAGGCCGGCTTTTGCAGCGCCGTAAATCGCTGTGCCGGGGGACGGGCGCGCACCCGAAACGCTGGCAATGTTTACGATACTGCCCGAACCGGCCTTGGCCATGTAGGGATAGGCAGCTTGCGACATATAGAGCGGGCCGAGCATATTTAGCCGGACGATTGCTTCCGCGAATCGGGACGACGCTGTGGAAGCCTCATGCGGTGGTGAACCACCTGCATTGTTTACGAGGATGTCAATACGACCTGTTTTAGCCGCGACCTTGTCCACAAATGCCTTTGCCTGGTCAGCGTCGCGAATGTCGCAACTTTCAAAAGTAACCCCGTCGGGCAAGGATTCAGGCGCGTTGCGACTGCATATAAAAACACTGCAACCAGATTCGGCGAGGCGTGCAGCAATGTCGCGGCCAAGGCCCCGTGTGCCGCCGGTCACTATTGCGGTTTTGCCCGAAAGCTCAATCCTCGATTTCATTACAACTGCCATGACATTTTTACTCGTATCGAAAGCGAAAGCGGATTTCAATTGACGATTTGCGTATTGAATGGCAAAAAAAATTACGAATGTCGAAGCTCGATATGGTTTGAGTCGACTTTTTGCGGGAGAAAAGCGGATGGCCTCCGTCATAGCCATGCAGGAACGTTCTGGAGTCGCGCCGACAGCTGATGAATTGATCGCGTGCGCCAAGGCAATGATTCCGACTTTGAAGCAACGGGCTCGGCAATGCACCAGCGAACGCAACGTGCCCAAAGAGTCGATTGCCGAAATGAAGGCTGCCGGTTTCTTCCGTATCCTCCAGCCCAAAAGATGGGGGGGCTACGAGATGCACCCCAATGTGTTTTTCGAGGTGCAGAAGGCCTTGGCGGAAGGCTGCATGTCGACTGGCTGGATGTATGGCGTTTTGGGTTGCCATCCTTATGAATTGGCGCTGTTTCACGATGAAGCGCAAGCTGAAGTCTGGGGTGAAGATTCCTCTATGCTGGTTGCCTCCACCTATCAGCCGGTTGGCCAGGTGAAGACGGTTGAGGGCGGTTTTCGGCTTTCGGGCCATTGGGGTTTTTCAACCGGTTCAGTGCATTGCGGATGGGTGTTGCTGGGAGCGCTGGTTTGGCCGAATGATGTACCCGGATCCGGTCCTCCCGACATGCGCACATTCCTTTTGCCGCGCAGTGACTACACCATTGGCGAAGATGCCTGGCATGTGTTTGGGCTTCAGGGCACGGGAAGCCATGACATCATCGTTGATGATGTTTTCGTTCCCGAATATCGCACCCACCGCGCAGTAGACGGTTTCCTGTGTCAAAATCCGGGGCAGGCAGCCAATGATGGTCCGCTCTACACATTGCCTTGGGCGCAGGTCTTCACTCGCTCGGTTTCGACGGCAGCCTTTGGCGGTGCGCAGGCGGCGATCAATGCCGGGATGGCGATCATGCAGGATCGTGTTTCTACCAATACCGGCAAGGCGTCAAAGGCCGACCCCATCCTGCATGCGGCATTGGCACGGGCCATTTCGGAAAAGAGCGAGATGGAAACTACGCTGCGCCTGACGTTTGATGAATTGATGGGCTATGCCGAACGTGGCGAACCGATCCCGATGCAGAAGCGAGCCTTCTTCACCTATCAGTCGAGCAACGTCGTTCGCCGCCTCGCCGACTTGGTGGACGATATTGTCAAACTGCTGGGCGGACGTGCCATCTATATGACGAGAGAAATCATCCAGCCATGGTTCGATCTGCACGCCGGACGGGCGCATGTCGCCATTGATCCCGCGAACCGGACGGCTGATGTGATCGGTACGCTTCTGGGCGAAGAGCCCTCATTCACATTCTTGTGAGAGCCGCAACCCTATGACCGATTTATCATTGGCGACCTATTCAGTAGCGGGGGGCTACGACCTCCGGATCGCCGATGCGGGGGAGGGGCCCGTTGTCGTGTTCTTGCACGGCAGCGGCCCCGGAGCCTCCGGGGCATCCAATTTCAGGGGTAACTGGCCAGCCTTTGTAGAGGCAGGATATCGCGTTATCCTGCCAGACCTGATCGGCTATGGCGCTTCGTCGAAGCCGGAGGGCATCGACTATACGCTGCAACTTTTTACCGACACCGTTTATGAGGCATTGCGCGCACATGGCATTGAAAAGGCCAGCCTTGTCGGCAATTCGCTGGGTGGGGGCATTGCCATACAGATGACTCTCGACCATCCCGAATTTACCGAACGACTGGTGCTGATGGCGCCTGGCTGCATCGAAGAGCAGGCGAGCTATTTCACGATGCCCGGGATCGCGAAGATGGTAAGCGGCTTTGGTAGCCCTGACTTCAATCTGGAGGAGCAGAAGCGGCTGGTATCGAACCTCGTCCACCCGAATTTTGCAAGCCAAATTCCAGACGCCTTGGTCGAGGAACGTTTCGCTGTTGCGCGCACCCAGCCCAAGGATGTTTTGGCGCGGATGCGTACACCCAATCTCGGCCCGCATCTCGGCGAACTGAAGCAACCCATTTTGGTGATGTGGGGACTACAGGACGAATTTTGTCCCGAAAGCGGAGCGCGCCATTTCCTTGACCAAGGTTGTGACGTTCGTACGATGACCTTCAACCATGTCGGTCACTGGGTACAGGTAGAGCGGGCTGAAGAATTTAATCGCCATTCGCTCGAGTTTCTGCGTGGCTGATGGCTACCCCTTAATCCCTGAGGAACTCCCTGTCTTGTTTAGGGCAGCGATGCGGCGCTTGGCTGCTTCGGTTTCGATCGTGGTGGCAAAGGGGGATGACGGGCCGGTAGGGATTGCTGCTACTTCAATCACCTCTTTGACGGTTGATCCGCCTGCTGTGCTGGTTTGCATCAATCGAACCACCAGCCTGCACGCCTTGCTGATGCCAACGGCGCCGCTTTCGATCAACCTTCTTGCGCGCAGCCAGAAGGATGTGTCCTCGGCCTTTGGTGGCGGAACGCCAAGGGAGGAACGTTTCCAGATTGGCGAATGGACGGAAGGCAAAAACGGCCTCCCGCGCCTGTCAGGTGCGCAAGCCAATCTGGATTGTGTGATCGACGTGATGCTCGCTTATGGCACGCACAGCATAGCGATTGCGCGCGTGTTGTCGGCCTCGGTCAGCGATCGGGTCGATCCGCTTATCTATCAAGACGGAGGATACTTGTGAGCAGCATTGATGGCTGAAGTTTCGCTCCACAAGCCTTTTCCTGCCGCCGATGTCGTGGCCTGGGACTATGAAACCGATGTTGCTATCGTCGGCTTCGGTGCAACCGGTGCTTGTGCAGCGATTGAAGCAGCGGGTGCAGGCGCCCGCGTCATGCTGTTCGAACGCAATTCGGGTAGCGGTGGCGCATCCGGGCTTTCCGGTGGCGAAATCTATATCGGCGGTGGCGGCGGCACCGATGCGCAACGCGCGGCGGGATTTGAAGACAGCACCGAAGATTTTATCGCTTATCTGAAAGCCGCCGGCGGCCCGTGCGTTGATGAAGCCAAATGCGAACATTATGGCCGCGAGGCGCTGAACCATTTTGCATGGCTTAAGGCGCAGGGTGTGCCCTATCGCGGCAATTACTTGCCCGGCAAGCATATCGAACCGACTGACGATTCTACTCTGATCTGGTCGGGTAGCGAGGCCGCGGCGCCTTTCTGCAACATCGCTAAACCCGCGCCGCGCGGCCACACCATCCAGCATATGGGTTGGGGCGGAGGGCGCCCGCTCGTCGACACGCTCGAAGCATCGGCGCGAGCGAAGGGTGTCGAGGTCGTCGTGGACGCCCGAGCCATCGCTTTGATCGAAGATCAGGGCCGGATTGTCGGGCTTGTGGTGCGCATAGACAATCAGAACCGTTTCGTCCGTGCGCGCAAGGGCGTGGTGCTGGCAACCGGCGGCTTTGTGATGAATGAGGAAATGCGGCGCAAATATTGCCCCGAAACCTTCAAGATCACGACGCCCATTGGCGACAAGGATGACGGCATGGGCATATTGCTCGGCCTCGGCGCCGGTGGAGAGGCGATCCATATGGAGCAGTTCTTCACCACCTGTCCGTGGACGATGCCCGAAAGTCACGCGAACGGCGTTTTCGTCAATATCATGGGCCAGCGTTTCATCAACGAAGATTGCTACCATGGACGGGTGAGCCGCTGTGCGGTCGACCAGCCGGGTGGCAAGGTCTATTTGCTTCTCGACAATGCCCATTTCGTCCAGCCGATGGATTTTGCCCAGATGACCATCGCCGGAACGGGCGACAGCTGGGAAGAGGTCGAGGCTGAACTTGAGATGCCGAAAGGCACGCTGTCAGCGACCATGGCCTTTTACAACGCGCATGCACATGAAGGCCGCGATCCGCTATTCGACAAGAAACCGCCAATCCTGACGCCGCTGGACCAGGGTCCATTCATCGCGCTCGAGCTTAATTTCCAGACGAGCTATTTCAGCTTTTTCACGCTTGGCGGGCTGCGCACTTCGGCCCATGCCGAGGTGCTCGATCGTACGGGTGTGCCCATCCCCGGCTTGTTCGCCGCCGGCCGCTGCACGTCGGGCCTCCCTGCCTGGGGACATGGCTATAGCTCGGGTATGAGCCTTGCGGATTGCACCTTTTTCGGGCGACAGGCGGGGATCGGAGCCGGGCGGGGATGAACGGGCAGGCGCTTCTCGACAGGGTGGCGCTGCTCGATCTGGTGATGCGCTATTGCCGGGGCATCGACCGCCGCGATTACAGGCTGGTGCGATCCTGCTATCATGATGATGCCATGGACGACCATGGTGCCATGTTTTCCGGCGGGCCGGATGCCTTTGTCGAATGGCTGCCTTCGATGATGGCCAATTGGGAGGCGACGATCCATGCCATCACCAATAGCCTTTTTGCCATAGAGGGCGATGACGCCGAAGGCGAACATCTGGTCATGGCGCTGCATCGCAGCCATCCGCCGGAGCGCCGCGAATTTACGGTCTGGGGTCGTTATCTCGATCGATACCAGCGTCGCGACGGTGAATGGAAATTCCTGCGCCGTCGATTGATCTTTGACCATGGCAGCATCATCGCCGTCGATGAGGAAGGATTTGCCGCGATAGGGAGCGATGCACCCAATGGCCGTGCCGACCGGACCGATCCGTCTTGGGAACTGCGCTTGCTTGCGGAACTAGCGACATGACCGAACATCTGAACGTCGAAACATTGATGGAAAGCGCGCGGGGCGCGACCGGGCTCTCCGATTTTGGCAATGACTGGTTCCTCGCGCCGCTCCGCCGGCTGGTGGACGACGTAAACCGCGATGCCGGGCTCGTCTCACCCGAAAGCAGTGCAGGCGCGCGTATCCAGGGCGCACTCGTCGACCGGTTGCAGCTTGAACAATATTTCAAGGATCATCCCACGGCTGCCGCTGAGCGGATAGATCTGGCTTGCGCGATCATCGGCCTGCCGCGCACCGGATCGACGATGGTTCACCGGCTGCTCGCCGCGTCACCCAAATTGACGGCTTTGTGGTGGTGGGAAACCGCCTTTCCATTTCCATTGCCGGGAGAGGCCATGGATGATCCCGCGCCTCGGCAGGAGGCGGCGAAGGGTATGGTCGATTGGCTGCTTTCCGAATGGCCCGATTTTGAAAGCATCGATCCGATGGATTCGATGGCGATCAACGAAGAGGTGGTGCTGCTCGACCGCACCTTCCTTTCGACCACTTATGACTCGATGATGCCGATCCACGCCTATGGCCATTGGCAGGCAGAACAGGACCACGAACCGGCAATCCGCGATCTTTACCGTTTCATGCAGGTGATCCAGCACCAGCGCGTGGCGCGCGGGGAGACGCGTCGGCCATGGGTGTTCAAGACGCCGCATTATGTAATGGGTGCGCTCGCGGGGCTGCTGAAGGTCTGGCCAGAGGTCAAGCTGGTGATGACCCACCGCGATGTCGGTGATGTCCTCCCCAGCTATTGCAGCATGTGTGCCTCGCTGTCGGTCAATTCGTCGACCAGCTATCGCAAGGAAATGCAAGGCGCGCATTGGACAAAGCGATTTCGCGAAGGCCTTGACCGGCTTGCGGCTATCCGCGATACCCTGCCAGCAGGGCAGGTGATCGATATAGCCTATCCTGACACGGTGACTGATCCGCAGGGCACGGGCGAAAGGCTTCTTCGGGGGTTGGGCCTTGCGCCTGATGCGGACGACCGGCTGGCGATGCAACAGACTATCGCCGTCAATGCGCGCGAGGCGAGGCCGAAACATAAATATGCCGCCGCTGATTTCGGGCTGACGCCCGAGGGTATAGCTGCCGATTTTGCCGACTATCACAAAAAATATCTGGGCTGAGGAGAGAGCGATGATCCTGAAGGACAAGGTGGTGATTGTCACCGGCGCGGGGCCGGGTATGGGCCAGGCATTGTGCCGCGGGGCGGCCGCAGAAGGCGCGAAGGTTGACGTGTCCGCCCGTTCGGTTGATGCGATCGAGGCCATTGCCGACGATATCCGCGCCAAAGGCGGCGAGGCGATTGCGGTGCGCTGCGACGTATCGAATACCGAGGATTGCAATGCGATGGCCAAGGCGGCGCTCGACACATGGGGGCGCATCGACGGTGTAGTGCACTCGGCCTATTACCACCCCGACTGGGCCAATCTTGAGGCGCATTCGATCGAACAACTGACCCAGGTGCTCGATGTCGTAGCGGTTGGCGGTCTCCGCATGGCGCAAGCGGTGATCCCGACGATGAAGGCACAAGGATCTGGATCGATCGTCAATATCTCCACGCTGGCCACTCGAAAGCCGATGCCGGGCGAGGGTGGCTATGCGATGGCCAAATCGGCACTCAACCAACTGTCACGCCAGCTCGCGGTTGAACTGGGCGGCACTGGCATACGTGTGAATACCGCGCTTATGGGCTGGATGGACGGTGTTCCGCTGCAACAATTCTTCGCCAGCATGGGCGAGGGTGGAGACGCATTCCGCCAGCAGCGGGCATCAGAAATCCCGGTTGGCCATATTCCCGTTGATGCCGATTGTGCCAAGGCGGTCTATTTCCTGCTTTCTGATTATGCGAGCGAGATTACCGGTGCGATGCTCGACGTAAATGGCGGCGACTGGGTGGCGGCGTGACCAGCGATCCGGCTCAAGCCTGGCGCGATTTCTGCGTCAAGCTGGCAGATGCAGGCGAGGTGATATTGGCACCCGACGTGCCCGACGACCCGCTGATCCGCGCTGAAGGCTTCCGCTATCTGTCGCGGCTGACCAAATTGGCACTTGAGCAATATGTCGAGGCTTCGGATCCTGACTTTCCCTTCTTCTACAAGCTCAGCCATGAAACGGCGAAGATCGGGGCCGACAATCCGGACAATGTCTATTGGAACGCCTCTATCCGAGGGACGAACGATTATCGGATCACCGGCAGACGCGGATCGATGTTCTATTTTTCAATCGTCGCCAATGCGATGCGCTATCATATTGATGGCAGTGCGCATGCCACAGGCCAGTTGCTCGACAGCGATATTATATGGGGGCCGGACGGAGAGGTGGAGATCATCGCCAGTTGCAACCCGCAACCCGGCAACTGGCTGCGGCTGGAGCCTGATGCCAGCGTGATCGTGCTCCGCCAGTCCGCACTGGATCGGCACAATGAACGTGGCGGGGGATTTCATAACGAACGCCTCGGTGGTCCGGCCGTTCCGGAAACGCTGACCGCTGAAAGACTGGCGACCGGGCTTGCTACGTCGGCGCAGTTTGTGCGCGGTATCGCGAGTACCTTTGCCGACTGGACGCGACTGTTCCGGCAGCACCCGAACAGCTTCCCGGAAATCGAACAGTCGATGTTCCAGAAAGGCGGTGGGGCGAAAGATATCTATTATGCCCATGCCTATTGGCAGATTGCCGAAGACGAGGCCTGGGTGATCGAGGTAACGCCGCCCGAATGTTACTATTGGAATTTCCAGCTCGATAATTGGTGGATGGAGAGCTTCGACTATCGTTTCCGCCAGATCAGCGTGAACAAACATAGCGCGAGGCTGGAGCCCGATGGCAGCGTGCGGATCATTTGTTCCGCGCGAGATCCGGGTGTGGGTAACTGGATCGACACCTGCGGCCATCGCGAGGGAACAGCGCTGCTACGCTGGGCGGGCGCAAGCGAACACCTGCTGCCAACCGCGCGCGTCGTGAAATTGGAGGAACTGTAATGCTCGATTGGATGAAGCAGGCGAAAGGCCACGAAGAAGACCCGGTGTTCGGTTTCAATCCCGACGCTGTCACCCGCTCGGAGACGATCGAGATATCCGCGCCTTCACGAACCGTCTGGGACGTGCTTACCGATCTGCCGCGTTACAATGAATGGAACCCGTTCTGTATCCGCGCTGTCTCGACGCTCGAAATGGGCGCGCCGATCGAAATGACGCTGATCAACTATGCGACAGCGGGCGGACCGACCGTCCCCAATCTCGAATATATTTGCGGCTTTGAACCTGAGAAACTGCTCAGCTGGGAATTTCCCAATCTGGATTACTGGCCCTACCCGGCGCGACGTGACCAGGTGATTGAGGCGACCGGTGACGCAAGTTGCCGCTATTATTCCACCGATGCCTTTCTGGGTGCAAACGGCATCCATGTTTTCCGCTTTGCAGGCCCTTGGATCAAGCGCGCCTTTGACGATAGCGCCGTTGCGCTAAAAGCCCGAGCCGAAGCACTATATGCCGCCGCTAACGGTTGAAGAACGGCTGACCGCGCTCGAGGATCGCGAGGCGATCCGTAACCTCATCGCGTCTTACGGCCCACTTGCCGACAGTGGCGATGCCACGGGCGTTGCTGCGCTGTGGATCGAAGATGGCAGCTATGCCGTTGGTGGAATGGCCGAGGCAAAGGGAAGGGCGGCGATCGCCGCGCTGATTGACGGAGATACACACCGAGCACTGATGGCGGCTGGCTGCGCGCACCTGCTGGGCCCCGTCGCAATAGACCTTGACGGCGATAGGGCAGTGGCGCGCGGTCACAGCGTCGTTTTTCGCAACACTCCGTCGGGCTTCGAAGTCTGGCGCGTATCCGCCAATCGCTGGGAACTGGTCCGCACTGACCACGGTTGGCGTGTCGAGCGGCGCGTGAACGCCCCGCTCGACGGCAGCCAAGCCGCACGGGCTTTGCTGCGTTAAATTATGCGTTTTTGCAGAACCCACCGTAGCCCTGAGCTTGTCGAAGGGCGCTTCTAGGCTGCAGAGTTACCCTGTGAGGCGTGCTTCGACAAGCTCACCACTACGGTTCTCCTTGCGCGCAATAGTTAGTGGATAGGCACGCCGTCGATGGTGATGCGGTGCATCAGACGCCGGTGGCCATGATAGTCGTTGAGCGCATAATGCCAGGTCGATCGGTTGTCCCACATCGCTACGGTGCCCGGCTGCCATTTGAGGCGGCACTGGAATTCATCCTGCATTCCAACCGAGTAAAGATAGTTGAGCAACGCGAGGCTTTCGTCGCGGCTCCAGCCTTCGATATGCGTCGTGAAGGCGGAATTGACATAGAGCAGTTTCTGCCCCGTATCGGGGTGACGGATGATCACCGGATGCACCGCATGGGTCTTGAGTTCGCGGCCTTTCAGATCAGCGCCCTGATCCGAATTGCTGAGGAAGCCCTGCGGGCCATAGATGTGATCGGCAGTGTGCACGGCGCGCAGCGTTTCCAGCGTCGATTTCAGTCCATCGGAAAGCGACTCATAAGCAGCCGCCATGCTGGAAAATAGCGTATCGCCACCCACAGGTGGGAGCTCGCGTGCGACCAGGATCGATCCCATCGCGGGAATCTGATCGTAACTGTGGTCAGTGTGCCAGCCGCCGCCGATATTCGCCAATTGCGTCTCCGCCTTGCGGACTTCGGCAATTTCCGGGAACTTGCCATTCTCCGGAAAATAGTTGTTGACGACAATCGGACCTATCTTGTGCGCGAAAGCGATATGGCCCTGTTCATCAAGCTGCTGATCGCGAAACACCACAAGGCCGCGTGCCGCAAGCTCTGCCTTGATTGCTGCGACGTCGCCGTCGGTCAGATTGTTCAGATCCAGCCCCAGCATCTCGGTCCCGACATGCTCTGACATCTTTTCCAGCTGTATGGTCGTCATTTCCTCTCTCCCAAACCCTATCCCGCGAGCTGCCCGCCGTCGATGGTGAACAGCGAACCGGTTATTTTGCGTGCCTCTTGGCTTGCCAGATAGGCAAAGAGTGCAGCGATATCCTCCGGTTCGCAACTGCCATTTTCCAGCTTGGGCGCGTTGCGCATCACCAGATCCCAATTGACGTCGCCCGCTGGCGGGGCCGAATTGCCCATCGGCGTGTTGACATGGCCAGGGCAGATCGCGTTGACGCGCACGCCCTTTGCGGCAAACTCGACTGCCAGCCCCTTGGTGATCGCGGCAACGCCATGCTTCGATGCCGAATAGGCGATGGTGTAGGCGATGCCCTGCAAGGCGGCGGTCGACGCGGTGTTGACGATATTGCCCTTGCTCTTGATCAGGTGCGGCAGCGCGGCCTGGCACAACACGAAGACGCTTGTAGTGTTGATTTTGAGGATGCGTTCGAAATCCTCCACCGCAAATTCGGTGCTCGGCCCCCATTTGAGCATGCCCGAAATATTGCACAGCA
>NZ_CALMSV010000177.1 GCF_937872355.1 uncultured Sphingorhabdus sp.
ACGCAACGGCGTTCACATTCTTGACCTCAGCCAGACTGTTCCGCTTTTTGCGCGTGCGCTCGATTTTGTTTCGTCGACCGTGCAGGCAGGCGGCAAGGTTCTGTTCGTCGGTACCAAGCGCCAGGCGCAGGGTCCGATTGCCGATGCAGCGCGCGCTTCGGGCCAGCATTTCGTCAACCACCGCTGGCTGGGCGGCATGCTCACCAACTGGAAGACGGTTTCGAACTCGATCAAGAAGCTGAAGACGTTGGAAGAGCAGCTGTCGGGCGACACATCGGGCTTCACCAAGAAGGAAATCCTTCAGATGACCCGTGAGCGCGACAAGCTTGAGCTGTCGCTCGGTGGCATCCGCGACATGGGCGGTATTCCGGACGTGATGTTCGTGATCGACGCCAACAAAGAAGAACTCGCCATCAAGGAAGCCAATGTTCTGGGTATCCCGGTAATCGGTATTCTCGATTCGAACGTTTCGCCCGATGGCATCGCATTCCCGGTTCCGGCGAATGACGACGCTGCCCGCGCGATCCGTCTCTATTGCGAAGCTATTGCTGCAGCATCGAGCAAGGGCAACACGGGTGCTGCTGTAGCACGCGGTGAAGACCTTGGTGCAATGGTAGAGCCGCCGGTTGAAGCCGCGGTTGTCGAAGTTGCGGCTGAAGAAGCCCCCACCGCCGAAGCCAGCGAAGAAGCTGCCCCGGAAGCGTAACAAAAATATTGTCATTCCCGCGAAAGCGGGAATCCACGGCCTGACATTCCGGTTTCAACCGAGGCTTTAGGCCATGGATCCCCGATGATTTCGGGGATGACGTGTTTCTGGACCTAACTGGTCCTGCCAAACCAAAGTCGAAAGGACACGATAATGTCTGCAATTACCGCTGCTGCCGTCAAGGATCTGCGCGAACGTTCGGGCGCTGGCATGATGGATGCCAAAAAGGCGCTGGAAGAAACCAATGGCGATATGGAAGCCGCCGTCGATCTGCTGCGCGCCAAGGGTCTTGCCACTGCCGCGAAAAAATCGAGCCGTACGGCTGCCGAAGGTCTTGTCGGCGTTGCTGTCGATGGCACCAAAGGCACTGCAGTTGAAGTTAACAGCCAGACTGATTTCGTTGCCAAGAACGAACAGTTCCAGGATTTCGTCCGCAAGGTGACCGGCGTTGCGCTTGGTGTTGGTGCCAATGATGCCGAAACCATCCTTGCTGCGGCCTATCCTGATGGTGGTTCGGTTCAGGAAGTGCTGACCAACAACATCGCAACCATCGGTGAAAACCAGGTTATCCGCCGCGCTCGCACCATTTCGGTCAACAACGGTCGCGTCGTTTCCTACGTCCACAATGCCGCAACAGCTGGCATGGGCGGTATCGGCGTTCTCGTCGCGCTCGAAAGCGAAGCCGATGCAGCGACGCTCGACGGCCTCGGCAAGCAGCTGGCGATGCACATCGCAGCCGCTTTTCCGCTGGCGCTCGACGAAACCGGCCTCGACCAGGAAACGATGGACCGTGAAGCGGCGATTGCTCGTGAAAAGGCGGCTGAAAGCGGTAAGCCCGCCGAAATCGTCGAAAAGATGGTCGAAGGTGCGATGAAGAAGTTTGCGAAAGAAAACGCGCTTCTCTCACAGCTGTTCGTCATCGACAACAAGACGCCGATTTCGGAAGTCGTTGCCCAAGCTGGTAAGGCTGCTGGCAAGGACATCAAGCTGGTCGACTATGTCCGTTATCAGCTTGGTGAAGGCATCGAAAAGGAAGTCTCTGACTTCGCCGCTGAAGTGGCTGCAGCCGTCGGCGCGTAAAAATCGGGCTATCCTCTGCAGGGCAGGGGATAAGGCCTTGGCGATATGGCGCTCCGCTCTTATAGCAGGGCGCCATTATTGCATCTGCAGTTGGGGAAAGAGGATTTTATGGCCAATGGCCGTTATCGCCGTGTGCTTTTGAAACTGTCCGGCGAAGTGCTGATGGGCGACCAGCCGTTCGGGATCGACCCCGACACAGTCGCTCGCGTTGCTGCTGAAGTGAAGGCGGCAAAGGATACCGGGCTGGAACTGTGTCTGGTTATTGGTGGCGGCAATATCTTCCGCGGTATGGCTGGCGCAGCCAAGGGCATGGACCGGGCACAGGCCGATTATATGGGCATGCTCGCAACCGTTATGAATGCGTTGGCGATGCAGAATGCGCTTGAGCAGTTGGGCGTGCAGACCCGCGTGCAGTCGGCGATTGAGATGGACAAGGTGTGCGAGCCGGTAATCCGCAGGCGAGCCGAGCGGCATCTTGAAAAAGGCCGCATCGTGATCTTCGCGGCTGGCGTGGGTGCACCCTATTTCACAACAGATAGTGGTGCCGCACTGCGTGCCGCCGAGATGAAATGTGATGCGTTGCTTAAAGGTACTTCAGTCGACGGCGTCTATGATGCTGACCCTAAAAAGGTTGCGACAGCAAAGCGTTATGAAACATTGAGTTACGATCGTGTCCTTTCAGACAATCTGAAGGTGATGGACGCAAGCGCCGTGGCGTTATGCCGCGACAACTCAATCCCGATCGTGGTGTTTTCGATCCGCGAACAGGGCAATATTCTCAAGGTGCTCGATGGAAGTGGCACCTTCACCGTAGTCACTCAAGAAAAGGATTGAACCATGCCGCAATATGACAAGGCCGATGTCGAACGCCGCATGAAAGGTGCCGTTGAATCGCTGAAGGGCGATCTGTCGGGCCTGCGCACCGGGCGTGCCAATGTGACGCTGCTCGACCCGATTGTGGTTGAAGTGTACGGGTCTAATATGCCGCTCAACCAGGTCGCAACAGTTAGCGCTCCCGAACCGCGCATGCTTTCGGTGCAGGTATGGGATCGTTCGAACGTGACGCCGGTGGAAAAGGCGATCCGTTCGGCTGGACTGGGCCTCAATCCGATCACCGATGGCCAGACACTGCGGCTCCCAATCCCTGATTTGACCGAAGAACGCCGCAAGGAACTAGCCAAGCTGGCTGGCCAATATGCCGAAAAGGCCAAGATCGCTGTCCGCAATGTCCGCCGCGATGCCAATGATGCACTGAAGACCGATGAAAATAAAAAGGAAATCAGCGAAGACGACCGCAAGCGCCTGGAAACCGAAGTGCAGAAGATGACCGATGACACGATCAAGGCCATCGACGAGGCCGCGGTGCATAAAGAAAAGGAAATCATGAGCCAGTGATTGGCCTGCGCTCCTCAAAGGCGAGGGCGCTGAAACAGGCCGACCCCGAGAATGGCGGGAACGGCTCCCATGGCGCGGGCCATGTGGCTATCATCATGGATGGCAATGGACGCTGGGCGAAGAAGCGGCCCCTTCCGCGCGCGCTCGGCCACAAAAAGGGCGTCGAGGTCGTTCGCGAAATCGTCCGCCACGCTGCAACTACCGGGCTCGAAGCGCTGTCGCTCTATGCATTCTCCAGCGAGAATTGGAAACGGCCCGAAGATGAGGTCAATGACCTCATGGGGTTGCTGCGTGGCTTTATCAAATCGGATATCGACGAATTTGCGGCCAATGATGTGCGGCTCAAGATTATCGGCAATTACAAAGTTTTGGCTCCCGATATTGTAGACATGATCGACGATGCGCTGGCTCGCACCGCGCACAACAAACGGACCACGCTGGCTGTGGCACTGAACTATGGCTCGCAGGATGAGCTGGTCCGCGCGGCGCAATCAGCCTCGCATGAGGGTGCGATTACGGCTGAAGCGATTGAACGCCATCTCGACACTGCCGACATGCCGCCTTTGGATTTGCTTATCCGCACATCCGGCGAGCAGCGGCTTTCCAATTTCATGCTCTGGCAGGCCGCCTATGCTGAGCTGTGGTTCACCGAAACGTTGTGGCCTGACTTTACACCGGCGGAATTCGATGCGGCGCTGGCCGAATTCGGCACGCGCGAAAGGCGCTATGGCGGGCGATGAGTGGGGCTGCAGTGAAGAAGTCTGATCTCGGCGTTCGGACATTGTCTGCGGTCGTTATGGTCGCCGTCGCCGCGATTGTGTTCTGGCAGGGTGGATTGATGTTGCGCCTGTTCGTATTGGCCGCAGCCTTTTGGCTTATGGTCGAATGGTGGGGCATCGTTGCCAAACTGACCTCCAGCATCGCCGGCCGAGCGGTGTGGATGCTTGGCGGGTTCGCATATATCGGAAATGCTGCTTATCTGTTGCCGATGTTGGCCGATGAATACGCATATGGATCGGCGCCTGGCTTTGGCTTTCTGGAAACGACAGCAGCCTTGGTAATATTTGGCGTGATCGCCACGGACATCGGTGCCTATTTTGCAGGGCGCACAATCGGTGGCCCCAAAATTGCTCCCCGCATCAGCCCGTCAAAAACGTGGTCCGGCCTTGTTGGCGGCGCTTTGGCAGCGGGCTGCATGATGGCGTTGCTAGACTATATCCACATTGCCCAGCGTGAGCGTGTGTTTGGCGGTGAATGGCAGATCGATTGGCTGGGCAGCCTCAGCATCGGTGCTATCGTCGCAGTGGTCGCCCAAACCGGCGATTTTTTTGAAAGCTGGATGAAGCGCAAGGCGGGCGTTAAGGATTCCGGAAATGCCATACCTGGCCATGGTGGCTTGCTCGACCGCGTAGATGGGCACCTTGCTGTTCTCTTTTTCCTTGGCGGTGCAATAATGTTGGGCAAGCTGGCTTCATGAGCGAGCAGCCCACTCTTTCCATCTTCGGCGCAACCGGTTCTGTGGGCCTATCCACGCTCGACCTAGTTCGTCAGCATCGCGACAAATATCGCGTCGTTGCGCTCACAGCCAATGGCAATGCGGCAGAATTGGCCAAGTTGGCCACTGAGTTTGAACCCGAAATCGCCGTGGTCGCTGACGAAGCAGCCTATCCGACGTTGAAGGATGCGCTGGCTGGCACCATGATTAAGGCTGCTGCTGGTCCTTCCGCCCTTATCGAAGCTGCGCAAATGGGTGCGGACTGGACAATGGCGGCGATAGTCGGTTGCGCGGGCCTGCCGCCCACCATGGCCGCGATTGAGGCGGGGAAGACAGTTGCTCTTGCCAATAAGGAAGCGCTGGTGTCGGCTGGCGATCTGATGATGGCGGCCGTCGAACGATCAGGTGCGACCTTGCTGCCGGTCGATAGCGAGCATAATGCCATCTTCCAGTGTCTCGCCGGTGGTCGCATCGACCAGGTGCGCAAGATCACGCTCACCGCCAGCGGCGGGCCGTTTCGTACCTTCTCGCTCGATCAGATGCGCGCAGTCACGCCCGCTCAGGCCGTAGCCCACCCCAATTGGGATATGGGCGCGAAGATCAGCGTCGATAGCGCCACGATGTTCAACAAGGGCCTCGAACTGATCGAGGCGCATCATCTTTTCCCCGTCGGCCTCGACAAGCTGGATATTGTCGTTCACCCACAATCTGTGATCCATTCGATGGTCGAATATGTCGACCGGTCAACCCTCGCGCAGCTCGGTTCGCCAGACATGCGGATTCCGATCGCAAGCACGTTGGCTTGGCCGGAACGACTGGAAACCAACTGCGAACCGCTTGATCTTGCTCGCATCTCCAAGCTGGAATTCGAAGTGCCGGATATGGTACGCTTTCCTGCATTGCGACTGGCGCGAGCGGCGGCAGAGCAGGGTGATGCAGCACCTGCCATCCTGAATGCGGCCAATGAAGTAGCTGTCGCTGCTTTCTTAAAGGGGCAGATCGGCTTTCTCGACATTGCAAATGTCGTTTCGTCGACTCTTGACGGTTACTCGCCGAATGCGCCGCATTCGCTCGATCATTTGTTCAGCATTGATGCAGCCGCCCGCGCTTATGCAAAGGGCCTGATGGAAAAATTGCCACATGCAGCTTGAATCCCCGCACATTCTGGTCACCCTTTTTGCGTTCCTGCTTTTGCTTGGTACGCTCGTCGTTGTGCATGAACTCGGCCATTACTGGGTAGGTCGCTGGTTTGGCGTGAAGGCCGACAAATTCTCGATAGGCTTTGGCCCGCAAATCTGGGGCAGGGTGGATAAGCGCGGGACGCTCTGGCGCGTCGGTGCTTTGCCGTTGGGCGGTTATGTGCAATTTGCAGGTGACATGAATCCGGCAAGCCAGCCTGACGAAAATTGGGAGAGGCTGTCGGCGGCAGAGCGTAACCAAACCTTTCAGTCAAAGGCCTTGTGGAAGCGCGCATTGATAGTTTTTGCGGGGCCAGCGGTGAACTTCCTTTTGGCCATTGCCATCCTATCCGGCTTCCTGATCCACTATGGGCAGGCTGTGAACCCGCCGGTGGTGCAGAGCGTTGCCGAAGGCACGGCTGCCGAAAAAATGGGACTTCAACCCGGTGATCGCATCCTTGCGGTCAACGGCACTGCAGTCGACAGTTTTGGTAAGCTGGCTACCGAAATAGCGGTTCACCCCAATGAACGCATTCCCATCAGATATGAACGGGACGGCACCGTTCGCACCGAAATAGCCAAGATTGGCGTACTCGAAGAGATGGACCGCTTCGGCAACAAATATAGCCGCGGCATATTGGGCCTGCCCATTCCACGGGCCGAAATACGCGAAGTCAGTATATTGGAGGCGCCGTGGTTGGCGACCAAGGAAACCGCGAATATCGTACGTCTTACGATCAAAACCACGGGCCAGATCATTTCAGGGCGCCGCCCGATATCCGAATTGGGCGGGCCGTTGAAAATCGCCAAAGTTTCAGGTGAACAGTTTGTGCTGGGTATGGCAGCCTTCCTTTGGCTGACAGCAATGATCTCGATTAACTTGGGGTTCATCAACCTCTTGCCAATTCCAATGCTCGATGGCGGACATTTACTTCTTTACGGGATTGAGGCGGTGCGCCGTCGGCCAGCTACACCGGTTGTCCAGGAATGGGCATTTCGTGCCGGCTTTGCGGTTTTGGTCAGCTTCATGCTGATGGTGACGTTCAATGATCTCGCGTCGTTCGGGTTGTTCGGCAAATGAGGCGTGGATAGAATCTACAGATTGCTTGATTGAAACCGGCGCTTCGGGCAAGGGCGCAACAATTATTTTTCCGATAGCGGGGCCAGAGGAAGGTCGAGAATTTATGAGCAAAACTTCGGTTTCCGGCAAATGGATCGGCGCTTCTGTGCTGGCGGTGATGGTTTCGCTGTCGGCGGTACCGGTTGCCGCGCAAACAGGTGAAGCTTCAACGGTCGCCCCACAGGACAATGTGATCCGTTCGATCAGCGTTGTCGGCACGCAGCGCCTCGAAGCTGATACCGTCCGTTCCTACATCCGGCTTCGTGTCGGCCAGCAATGGACCCAGGCCGCAGGCGACCAGGCGCTGAAGGATCTGTATGCGACCGAATTGTTTGCCGATGTCAGCGTACGGAACAATGTGGGCGACATCACCATTGAAGTACGCGAAAACCCGGTAATTAACCGTATCATCCTTGAGGGCAATAAGCGCATCAAGAATGACAAGATCGAGCCTGAAATCAAACTCGCTCCCCGCCAGATTTATTCGCGATCTAAAGTCCGTGCCGACGTTGCACGCATCGTCGAACTGTACAAGCGTCAGGGTCGCTTTGCCGCGCAGGTTGAACCCAAGCTGGTTCAACTCGACCAGAACCGCGTCGATATTGTGTTTGAAATCACCGAGGGGCCGAAATCCAAGGTTCGCCAGATCAATATCATCGGCAATGACAAATTCTCCGATGGAAAGCTGCGTGGCGAGATGGTCACCAAGCAAGCGCGCCTGACCAGTATTTTCAGCTCGGGCACCAGCTATGATCCCGATCGCCTCGCGTTTGACCAGCAGAAGCTGCGCCAGTTTTATCTGACCGAGGGTTATGCAGACTTCCGCGTTGTGTCTGCGGTGGCCGAACTGACGCCCGACAAAAAAGACTTCATCATCACCTATGTGGTAGAAGAAGGCCAGCGTTACAAATTCGGAGATGTTAAGGTTGATAGCAAGATCCGGGACTTCAAATCGGACGCTTTGACTTCAACCTTACGGATGAAGAATGGCGACTGGTACAACGCAAAGCTGGTCGAAGATACGGTTGAAGGATTGCAGGAAAGCGCCGGGTTGTTCGGTTACGCTTTTGCCGACGTGAACCCACAGTTTAATCGCGACAAAGAAGCGCTCACGATGAGCATCACCTTCGATATTGCAGAGGCACAGCGTGTTTTCGTCGAGCGTATCGACATCAACGGCAATACCATCACGCAGGACAAGGTTATACGCCGCGAATTTCGCCTGAACGAAGGGGATGCTTTCAATAGCATTGGCGTAAAACGCACCACAGATCGCATTAAATCGCTGGGCTATTTCCAGGAAGATCTTGAGGTTGAACAGGCGGAAGGAAGCACTCCCGATCGCATCGTCCTGACAACCAATGTGGAAGAAAAAGCCACTGGTGAGCTCTCGCTATCGGCTGGTTTCTCGTCGATCGAGAATTTTATCTTCCAAGGTTCGATTACTCAGCGCAATTTCCGTGGCAAAGGTCAGGAACTGCGGACCAATATCTCCTATTCGAGCTATTCGAAATCCGCCGAAATCGGCTTTACCGAGCCCTATCTGTTTGACCGCTCGATAGCTCTTTCAGGTGACGTTTTCCGTCGAGACCTGAACAGCTTCAACTTCTTTAACAACAGTCGCAATACGACTTATGAGCAGGCAACCACGGGCTTCCAGCTGCGCACGGGCGTTCCGGTCAATGAGTTCCTCTATTTTCAGGCGCGCTATGGCTTAAGCCACGACGATATCTCGCTTGATCGCAATCTGTTCTTTACGGATCCGGATGGGACGGGCCCGTTGCCTGCAGCTTGCGACCCCGTGCTTGCCGGTCGTTTCCTGTGTGATGCCATCGGCAATCGTTTGACATCGACCTTGGGTTACACGCTGCTTTACGATACCCGTGACAATCGTATTCGTCCGACAAGCGGGCATAGTTTCAGCATAAGTCAGGATTTTGCGGGTCTTGGCGGTGATGTTCGCTATATCAGGACTCGACTGAATGCCGACAAGCACTTCAGAGTAACCGACAGCGGCTTCGTTCTGTCATTTTCAGCCGAGGGTGGATATATCCATCCGCTGGAAAATCGCGGCTCGGCTGCACAAGGTATCGATGATGTCCGGCTGACCGACCGTTTTTATCTTGGCGAACCGCAAATCCGCGGTTTCGACATTCGCGGTGTTGGTCCTCGAGTACAGCGCATCTTCTTTGACGGCGAGATCCAGAACGGTGTGGCGGTCAACGTTCCGCGGCTGGAACGCAAGCAAATCCAGGATGATGCCATTGGTGGCCGCGCCTATTATCTAGGCCGGGCAGAACTGCAGATTCCGCTCGGAAGCGGTGCAAAGGAACTCGGCCTAAGGCCGTCGATATTCATTGACGCCGGTGCTGTTTTCAACGTTACCACGCCACTCTTGCAGACTGTCCAGCAAAAATCGACCGCGACCACCACCACTCCCAGCCTGCCTCTATACTACAATGTGAATACGTCAGGGGCGACGCCAGTTTTGGAGACATCAACCGTGGCAACCAATGCTGATGGCTCTGCACGTGTCCCCGTATTGCAATTCGAAGAACGGTTTTTCGGTGACAGCTGGAAGCCGCGCGTATCGGTCGGTGTAGGCGTGAACTGGAACTCACCTTTTGGTCCGTTCAGAATCGATCTAGCGCGCGCGCTGCTAAAAGAGCCGGGCGACGATACCAAATTATTTACATTCAACGTAGGAACCCAATTCTGATGACAAAGTTTTCCAAGACCGCCTTTGCCGCTTTTCTGGCAGGCACTGCATTTTTTGCAGGTAGCGCGAGCGCCCAAGTCGCCGGCATTGCAACGCTCGATACGACCGATGCTATCATGCAGACCAAGGCATTTTCGCAGGCCTACCAGCAAATCGGTACGACTTATGCGAATAACAGTCAGATGATTCAGACGAAGCGCAAAGAGATTAATGACATCAATGCGCAGCTTGACACCAACAAAGACAAGAATCTGACGCAGGAAGAGCTGGATGCGGCAATTAAGGCGAAGAACCCGCTGCTGACACAGCTTGAGGCTAAAGAACGCGAAATAGCACAGCTTCAACAGCCAATTGTGACGGCGCAGGCCTTCGCCGTTGAAAGCATTGCTGATCGCTATGCGGCGGCACAGCAACAAGTTGTTACGCAAAAGAAAATCAACATGATCCTGTCGCCCGATGCATTCATCTGGGCTCCGGATGCTGTTGACGTGACCAAAGCTGTTACGGCAGCCATTGATGTCGCGCTTCCGACAGTCGCGATTACGCCGCCGGCAAACTGGCAGCCTAAACAGTCGACGGGCGCGCTTTATGAGCAGATTCAGCAGCGTCTGCTGACCGCCGCCCGCGTACAGGCGATCCGCAATGCGCAGGCTCAACAAGCGGCCCAGCAGGGCGCCGCACCGGCAACTCCGGCGGCGACCACACCTGCGGCACCCGCACAGCCCCAACCCGAAAGCCGCTAAATTCGATGAGCGACTTCACTAACTATGATGTCCGGCGCGTGATGGCGGTGCTTCCGCACCGCTATCCGATGCTGCTTGTCGATCGCGTCCAGGAACTGGTTGTGGATGAGCGGATCTCGGCCATCAAGGCGGTGACGATCAACGAAGGCTTTTTTCAGGGGCATTTTCCAGGTCGCCCGATCATGCCAGGTGTGCTGATTGTTGAAGAGCTGGCGCAAGCTGCCGGTGTTTTGGCTATGGAAAGCTTTGGGCTCGCCGGCTCAGGAAAGTTGGTTTATTTCATGGCAATCGACAATGCCAAGTTCCGCGCTCCCGTGGAACCGGGCTGCCTGCTGACCCTGAACGTCCAGTTCACGCAAAAGCGGCCACGCGTATGCAAATTTGCCGGGCAGGCGTTGATCGGCGATCAGGTCGCGGCGGAAGCCGAATTCATGGCGATGATCGCCGACCCACCGGCCTGACGCGACGGCTTCCAGAATGCTTGCATTTATATGATGGCGTCGCTAAGGGCGGCGCTTCGCAAATCCTGGCTCCGGTCGGAAACCGGGCCGCAAAGGAGAAATGTTATGAAAAACGATATCCATCCCGATTATCACATGATCAAGGTGCAGATGACCGACGGCACCGTCTTCGAAACCCGCTCCACCTGGGGCAAGGAAGGCGATACGCTGCAGCTCGACATCGATCCGACGTCGCACCCGGCATGGACAGGTGGTCGTGGCACCATGCTTGATTCGGGCGGTCGTGTTGCCCAGTTCAACAAGCGTTTCGGTGGGCTTACGCTCAAGAAATAAGCCTTTTGGCCAATGGATTTGAAAGGTGCCGGGTTGACGCCCGGCATCCTTTGCACATAAGGACGCGCCTGCCTTTCTTCAGGCGCTGTGGCGATCGTAGCTCAGTTGGTTAGAGCGCTGGTTTGTGGTACCAGAGGTCGCGGGTTCGGATCCCGTCGATCGCCCCATTTTTTCCTGACATTTATAGCTGACAAAGTGGCTGCGTAATATTATTGCGCAGCTTCGTAATTTCTCGCGACTCGTTAGGAAGCTGTCATGCCTGCGCTCTGGGACTTGCCCGATTTTGACGCTCATGAATCGGTCCATCTGTTCGATGACCCAAAAACCGGCTTGCGCGCGGTGATTGCAATTCATTCCACACATTTAGGGCCGGCAGCAGGTGGTACGCGTTTCTGGCATTATGCCGACCAACAGGCCGCACTGACCGACGCGTTGCGGCTATCGCGCGGAATGAGCTACAAAAACGCGATGGCGGGGCTGCCCGCAGGTGGCGGCAAAGCCGTCATCCTCGCCGATGCCAATCGCAGCAAGCCGCGCGAACTGCTCGATGCCTTTGCGCGTGCGGTCGACTCGCTTGGTGGTCGCTACATTACCGCTCAGGACGTTGGCATGTCGGAGGCAGATATGGTCACGTTGTCGCAGACAACGAAGCACGTTGCGGGCCTGCCGGGGCAGGGCGGTGATCCGGGTCCCTATACCGCGCGAGGTGTCTTTCTGGGCGTCAAAGCTGCGGCAAAACGCGCGCTTGGAAGCGAAGACGTTAAGGGCATGCACTTCACCATTCAGGGTGTCGGCAGCGTTGGTGGCGGCCTTGCGCGCTATCTGGCTGCGGAAGGCGCGAGGTTGACGCTGGCCGACGTGAATGCAGATCGTGCTGCGTCACTAGCCGCCGAACTTGGTGCCGAAACAGTTGCAACAGACGCTATCATGGCGGTTGAGGCAGATGTTTTCAGTCCTTGCGCACTGGGTGCAATCCTGACTGAGACGAGCGTGGCGAGCCTGAAGGTCAAGGCTGTCGCCGGGGGGGCCAACAACCAGCTGGCCACTGCGAAACAGGGCCGTCAGTTGGCTGACAGGGGAATAGTCTATGCCCCGGACTATGTGATTAATGCAGGGGGCATTATCAATGTGTTGCGCCACATTGATGATGCCGACGATGCGGCCATCAACGCACGCATCGATACCATTCCCGGTCGCCTGCACCAGATATGGGATGAAAGCGAAGCGAGCGGCGATACCCCTGCAGAGGTAGCAGATCGCATTGCGCAGGGCCTGATCGGGCGCTGATTTGCTGCTTAAATTGTGGCAAGGCCATAAACGCTTTACCGCATGTTACGCTCTTGTTACCCTCAGTATGCACGCTTTTTGGCGGATATTCATCTGCCAGCAAGGTTCGCCTGAACAGGCTTTTGACGCGTACAATATGAAGGAGAATAAGATGCGTGTCGCTTCCAAAAGGACGGGCGGTATCGTGCTGCTTGCAATGATGACCGTTCCGATTTCGGGCAGCCTTTATGCACAGCAGCCCAGCTATGACCCCATTATCGTCGAGGGCAGCTTGCCTGATCTCAGCACCATGGCCAAGGGGCCGGACATCAAAGGCGTGATTGTTGCGCGCACAGGCGAAAAACTCAAGGTCAAGACTGAGGACGGCAACAGCACGATTATTGCTATCACTGAAGCGACAAAAGTGAAGACCAGTTCGGGTCTTTTCGGCGGTCGCAGCAAATTGGGCAATGCTGCGTTGCTAAATGGATTGCCAGTGACCGTGAAAACTTTGCAATGGGAAGGCGGGCTGGTTGCCAGCCAAGTCAGTTTCCGCAAAGGCGATTTCAAAACCGCCAACATGATCCGTAACGGCACCGAACAGCAATTTGCCGAACAGACTGCGGCGACAGAGGCGCTGCGTGGTCGGATGGCCGATATCGACAAATATAACGTCAAGGGCGTGACCAACGTCTATTTCGACACTGGCAAGTCTCAGCTTTCTTCAAATGCCAAGGCTGATTTGTGCGCCGCAGCGTCTGAGGCTGAATCGACCGACAATGCATTATTGTTGGTCGTCGGTTATACCGACTCTGTTGGTAGTGAAGAATATAACCAGACGCTGAGCGAAAAGCGGGCCAGCAGCGTGATCAACTATCTGCAACAGCATTGCCGTTGGAAACCCTATCGCATGCTAACGCCCACGGGTATGTCCGAAGCCGATCCGGCTGCGGACAATGACACCCCCGAAGGCAAGGCGCAGAACCGCCGTGTTGCCGTAAATATCCTCGTCAGCAAGAGCGTCGACGGGTTCTAACTATTGCGGGGCGGGCTCCGGCTCGCCCCGGCATGGCAAAATGACCGTGAGCATGCGGGGCAATTTGCGCCAAATCAATTGGCGTCCCCTTCAAGCGGTGCTAGAGGCGCGGGCGAGTCATATTATATGCATCGCTTTGCAAATCCCGCCCGCTTTCTCGGCATTGCCAAACCGCTGACGCCATTGCTTCTATGGCCCGGCATATTGCTTGTAATGGGTGCCTGCTGGTGGGGGCTCACACAGGTTCCCGCCGAACGCCTTCAGGGTGAAACCGTCAAAATCCTGTTCGTCCATGTTCCCGCCGCTTGGCTGGGGATGGGAGGCTGGACTGGGATAGCGATCGCCAGCATAGTGCAACTGGTGTGGCGGCATCCGCTCGCCGGGGTTTCGGCCAGGGCGATTGCTGTGCCGGGGGCGGTGTTTGCTGCACTTTGCCTGATTACCGGTTCTATCTGGGGGCGCCCGGCCTGGGGTGCCTGGTGGGTGTGGGACGGTCGGTTGACCTCCATGCTGATCCTGTTCTTTCTCTATCTCGGCTATATCGCGCTCGCTAACGCATCGAGCGAGAAGGGCAGCGTCAGCCGCACGGCTGCCGTTTTTGGCATCATCGGCGCGGTCAACATTCCGATCATCAACCGTTCGGTGGTGTGGTGGGAAAGCCAGCACCAGAAGGCGAGTATCACGCTGGGCGGTTCGTCAATCGACGCCGCCTATCTATGGCCATTGTTCGCCAGCGCGTTGGGCTTCACCTTGATTTTCGGCGGAGTAGTATTGATGCGGATGCGTGCGCAGCTTGCCGAAATCCGCATTGAGGCGCGCATGCGCAGAATGGCCGAGGACTGACGCGATGAACCACACACCCTTCATTATTGCCGCTTTCCTTGTCACCGCAATCGGCACATTGGCGCTGGTTGCGCGCAGTTGGATTGCAATGCGCAAATCCGAAGCACTCGCCGACGATCTGAAGAGCCGGAAATGAAACCCAAGCATCAACGTCTTGTCTTGGCTGTTGTCGCTTTGGTTGCCCTGATTGGTGCAGCGTTGCTCGCGGCTTCGGCATTGCGCGACGAGGCCAGCTATTTCTACACGCCTGCCACTTTGGCCAAGGCCGACGTTGAGCCGGGCAAGGCGATCCGTCTCGGCGGGATGGTGCAGCGCGGGTCCATCAAGCGCGATGCGGACGGCTTGACTGTGCGCTTTGTCGTTCAGGATCGCGATGCGACTCAGCCTGTTATGTACAAAGGCATTACACCCGACCTTTTTGTTGAAGGGTCGGGGGTAGTTGCCGATGGCCGGATGGACAAAAGCGGCATTTTTATTGCTGAAAGCCTGTTGGCGAAGCATGATGAAAATTATGTGCCGCGCGAGTTGAAGGACATTGATATGTCCGCTGCAGAGCACAGCAAGGATACACTCGCGGAATGATCGCTGAATTCGGACTTGCAGCGCTCTGGCTGGCGGCGGCGTTTGCACTGTTGCAGGCCTTTGCCGGTATTGGCCACTGGCGTGGTTTCTCGCCTGCGTTGGCTTCGCTGACCCGCCCTGTAGCGGTGGTGCAGGGATTGCTTTGCCTGATCGCCTTTGGCTGCCTGATCTGGCTTTTTGCTGTCACTGACCTTTCCGTTTTGCTGGTCGCGTCGAATAGCCACATCGATAAGCCCATGATTTTCAAGCTGGCTGGAAGCTGGGGCAATCATGAAGGGTCAATGCTCCTCTGGGTGACAGTGCTGTCGTTGGCCGGCGCGGCGATCGCGCTGTTTGAAAAACGGCTCGACCAGCAGACTTTGGGTGCAGCGCTTTTTGCACAGTCCCTGCCCGCCCTGGGTTTCTTTCCCTCCCTGTTGTTTTCATCGAATCCGTTGGGGCGGCTGGCCCCAGCGCCTCCGGCGGGGGCGGGGCTGAACCCGCTACTCCAGGATATAGGTCTCGCCTTCCATCCGCCGACGCTTTACATCGGTTATGTCGGGCTTTCGGTGGCTTTTTCCTTTGCTGTGGCAGCACTACTAACCGGCAAGGTCGGGCCGACTTTCGCTCGCGCCATGCGGCCGTGGGTTCTGCTCGCTTGGATTTTCCTGACCATCGGGATCACTGCGGGAAGCTATTGGGCCTATTATGAGTTGGGCTGGGGCGGCTGGTGGTTTTGGGACCCGGTCGAAAATGCCTCACTCATGCCCTGGCTCGCGGCAACGGCTTTGTTGCACTCGGTAGCCGTATTGGCGACACGCGACGCATTGCGGGCTTGGACGATCATGTTGGCACTGGTCGCGTTTGCGATGGCGATGGCTGGGACTTTCCTTGTCCGTTCCGGTATCCTCACCAGCGTGCATGCCTTTGCGGTCGATCCGGAACGCGGGGCGTTCATCCTTGGCTTGCTGGCAATCTATGTTGGCGGTGCCTTCGCCTTGTTTGGCCTGCGCATCGGCGTAGTGCGAGAGGGCAAAACCTTTGCTTTGCTGAGCCGCGAAGGCGCGATTGTCGGTAATAATATTTTCCTGTCGGTTATCCTCGCCATCGTGCTGGTTGGCACTTTATGGCCGCTCGCAGCCGAAGCGATGGGAGACAAGATCTCGGTTGGTCCACCTTATTTCAACCGCACCACCGTGCCGATTGGTTTATTGCTGATGCTTTTGCTGATTGTGGGCCCATTATTGCGCTGGCGCGGTGATCTGCTCGTGCAGCACAAGGCTTTGTGGATCCCAGCAGGGATTTTCATCTTGTTGTTCGCCGTGCTGATGGTGACGCAGGCTCAGGCTGGTGTTTGGCCTATCCTGGCATTGTCGCTCGCCGTTGCGACTGCGCTCGGTTCGATCTTGCCGCTGCTCGGGCGCAATCTCTTGCGCACCCCATTGTCTGTCTGGGGTATGGCACTGGCCCATTTCGGTTTTGCCGTCAGCGTCGCCGGAATGGCTGCAGAGTCTGGCTGGAAGAGCGAGAAACTTGCGGCAATGCGTATCGGTGAGACTGCGGTTGTATCCGGTTGGGAGGTCAAGCTCGCCGATGTCCGTCCGGTGGTTGGCGACAATTGGGTGGCGCTAGAGGGACAGATGCAGGTTCGCCGAGGTGGTGACGCTGCCGAAATGCGGCCGCAATCACGCCAGTTTTCTAACCCTAAGCAGCAAACCAGCGAGGCGGCTTTGCTGACCCGATGGGACGGACAGCTCTACACCGTTATTGCCGCTCCTGCGGAAGGCGACGTGTCTGATCGCTGGCAGGTTCGTCTATGGTGGAAGCCGTTTGTGACATTAATCTGGTATGGCGGCCTGTTGATCGCATTCGGCGGAGCGCTTGCCCTGATCGGACGGATTGGCCTGTTCCGCCGCAAGCGTTCGCGCGGCAACCCGTGGAGCGGCGCATGAGAAGGAACTGGCTGATCTGGGCGCCGTTGGCGCTGTTCGCCTTTCTTGGCGGTATATTCCTTTACGGCCTTGTTGAACCGAAAGACGAATATGTCCGGTCGAAACTGGTCGGCCAGCCATTGCCCGAATTTTCGCTGCCTGCGGCAACAGTGGGGGTGCAGGGGCTTTCGAGCAAAGACTTTGCCGATGGTAAGCCGCGCATGCTCAATATTTTCGCCAGTTGGTGTCTGCCATGCAAGGCAGAGGCGCCGTTCCTTGAGCAGATCAAGGAGGCCGGAGTTGAAATCCATGCTATCGCGATCAAGGACAAGCCTGAAGACGTAGCCGGATTTCTGGCTGAACATGGCAACCCATTTGTTCGCATTGGTGCCGATATGGACATGCTGATCCAGCTAAAGCTTGGCTCATCGGGCGTGCCGGAAACCTATCTGATCGATGGCAAAGGGCGCATCATTCACCAGCATATCGGGGACATCCGAGCCGAACATGTCGCGCCGTTGCTCGAAAAGCTTAGGGAAGCGCAATGATGCGCATTCTTCTCGCCTTTGCGCTTGCAGTTTCGTCATTGCCGTTGTTCGCGCAGGACGGAGCGCCGCCGCCGCTTGCCAACCAGCAGTTAGCCGATCCGGTGCAGGAGGCGCGTGCACTTGAGTTAATGCAGCGGCTGCGCTGTATCCAGTGCCAGGGCCAGTCCATCCATGACAGCGACGCGCCGATTGCGGCAGCCATGCGCCATGAGGTGCGCGAACGGATCAAGGCCGGTCAGAGCGAGGCCGAGATCGAAAGCTGGCTGATAGAGCGTTATGGCGACTGGATCAGCTTTGCCCCACCTGCCAGTGGAAGCGGCTTGGTGCTTTGGCTATTACCGGTGTTGTTACTGGGTAGTGCAGCACTGGTCGCGCGCGGTCGTTTCAGCAAGGACAGAAAATGAGCGGCTGGATAGTAATGACCGGGATGGGGCTTGCGTCTGCACTGGCCGTCCTTGCCTTTGTTCAGGGGCGCCGACAATTGTGGCAGCCTGTTATGGCAACTGTTATCCTCGCAATGGCAGGATATGCATGGCAGGGACGCCCTGAATTGCCGTCGGCTCCAGCCCAGCCAATTGCTGCGGAACAGGGTGCTGCCGAGGCGTTGCTCAAGATGCGCAGCGATATGGACCAAAATTATGGTGTCGCAAAAATGTGGCTGGTTACGGCCGATGGCTTTGCCCGGGACGGAAGCTACGCGGCTGCTTCAGGCTATATCCAGGCTGGGTTGCGCGAGCATCCGGAAAATGCCGATTTATGGTCAGCTCTCGGTTTGGTGCTTATGCTGGCGGCCGACGGTGAACTGACGCCGCCCGCAAAGCTTGCCTTTGACAAGGCCCGCCAGTTGGCTCCGAACCTGCCAGCACCTGACTATTTTGAAGGATTGGCAGCCCTGTTTGACCGCAAACCAGATGTGACAATCGCCAAGTGGAAACAGCTTCTAGAGCGTGCGACTCCCAACGCCAAATGGCGTCCAGCCGTTGAGTCGCAACTTTCTGGGCTTGAGTCGCTGCTTGCAGGTGCGCCGCAAGCACCTGCTTCCAAAAAATAGATATGTATAACAGATATTTATATCTTTCGAATTTACAACGATAGTGCGTTGTTTGGGCTATGATGGCGTGCTATCGGCGCGCGCTGCTCTCCGAATGGAGTGAGATAGCCGATCAATTCGCCTTTGGGGGGCGCATGGCAAATAGCGAATCCGAGATTTCCGAACATCAGCAGGAACATGCAGGGCATGGCCATAAAAAGGCCTCGCTCTTCACGTTGTGCGTCGGCACCGTTGGCGTGGTCTTCGGCGATATCGGTACCAGTCCGATATATGCTTTCCGCGAAACATTTGCCGGTCACCATCCGATCGAGCCTGATCCGATGCACATTACCGGTGTGTTGAGTCTCGTCTTCTGGTCGATGATGCTGGTGGTGACCTTTAAATATGTCTTCACCATCATGAAGGCCGATAACAAAGGGGAGGGCGGAAGCCTCGCTCTGCTCGCGCTGATCAGTCGCAAGACGCAGGGCGAGAAGTGGACCGCGCCGATTATCATGCTGGGTGTATTCGCGACCGCGCTATTCTACGGCGATTCCATGATTACGCCTGCCATGTCGGTACTATCGGCGACCGAGGGCCTCAATTATGTGCACCCTGGCTTCAAGGGCTGGGTGCTGCCGATTGCCCTCGCAATTCTTGTTGGCCTGTTCGCGATACAGGCGCGGGGAACCGCCAAAGTTGGGGCGCTTTTCGGCCCGATCATGGTTTTGTATTTCCTGACCCTGTCCGCGCTCGGCCTTATGTATCTGGTGAGGATGCCGGAGATTGTCCTTTACACTTTGAACCCATGGAATGCGGTCAACTTCTTCTACGTTGACGGGTTCAGGGCCTTTGTATCGCTGGGCGCTGTCGTTCTAGCTGTGACGGGCGCAGAGGCGCTTTATGCGGATATGGGGCATTTCGGGCGGCGGCCGATCAAATTTTCCTGGCTGTGGTTTGTGCTGCCCGCGCTGATGCTCAATTATATGGGGCAGGGCGCCATGATCCTGTCAATGAGCCCTGCCGAGGCGCAGGCTGCGATCAAAGATCCCTTTTTCCTGATGCTACCTGACGCCCTGCGTCTGCCCATCGTATTCCTTGTTATACTTGCGACCATCATCGCAAGTCAGGCAGTGATTTCGGGTGCCTTCTCGCTTACCCAGCAGGCTATCCAGCTTGGCTTCATGCCGCGGTTGCGCATCCTGCACACCAGCGAGAGCGAGGCTGGCCAGATCTACATCCCGGCGATCAACTGGGGCCTAATGATCATGGTCATCGTCCTGGTGCTCTTCTTCCGTTCATCGAGCAATCTCGCGGCCGCTTATGGTATTGCGGTGACGGGCGCGATGTTCATTGACACTTGCCTGATTTCGGTCGTTTTGTTGAGCCTGTGGCAATGGCCGAAATGGAAGGCGCTCCCGATCCTCGCAGTCTTCTTCATCGTCGACATCGCCTATTTTGGGGCCAATTTGCTCAAAGTTCCACAGGGGGGCTATTTCCCGCTGCTGATTGGACTCATCATATTCACGCTGCTGACGACCTGGTCGCGTGGACGGGCGCTGATGCGTGAACGCATGGCCGAAAGCACAATGCCGATGGAGATTTTCATCAAATCGGCGAGTGGCAGTGCGCAACGGGTGCCAGGAACCGCAATTTTCATGGCGTCAACCAGCGCAGGTGTGCCGTCCGCGCTGCTCCATAACATCAAGCACAACCGCATCCTGCACGAACGCGTCATCATCCTTACGGTGGACATTGCAGAAATGCCCTATGTCGAAGATGACAAGCGCGTCGCTTGCAAGCCGTTGGGCGAAGGGTTTTACAGGGTTATCCTGCGTTACGGTTTCCTCGAGGAAACCGACGTGCCGGCAGCACTTGCAAAGGTTGATCTGTGCGGTCCGCCGTTCGACATGATGCAAACCAGCTTCTTCCTTTCGCGACAGACGTTGATTGCGTCCAAGGTGCCCGGAATGGCAATCTGGCGCGAAAAGGTTTTTGCCTGGATGCTGCGCAACGCGGCGAACGCGATGGAGTTTTTCAAACTTCCGTCGAACCGTGTGGTTGAACTGGGCAGTCAGGTAGAAATTTAGTCCATATCGGAGCTTTACTTGAAAGCAGGTTGCTTCATCGGGAAAATACAACTAGAACAAAAAAGGAACTAGGGAATCTAGAACTTTGGAACTAAGTCCGCCTTTGCTGCTCTTGTTTGGTATTTCGCAATCTGAAGCGCGATCAAAGTTTGATGCTCTTCTTGCCGATAGTGCGGATATTGTCGTTGACGGGCTTGGCCAGGCCGAGAGTTCAAGGATAACGCTGGTTTGCGATGGCATTACTGTTGTTTGCGACTGGAATGTCGGGCAAGCAAATGCGACGCGTAGGAAGAAGGTATTTTCTACGATCAACGACGATATGGTGCGCAGCGCCTTGGCGATTTCCTTGCATCCTCATGTCGGCGATGGGCTTAAGATACCTGCAATCGGAAAGATGTTTCTTTCGCTGGGCGCTTCATTCGCCAGACAACTCAGCGCGAAAGCTGTTGTCTGGCAACCATCGGCGCTTCAGACCGACACAGACTATTTTGTAGAAGTTGTCGATTCCTACCTATCTGGTGGCGTGTTTCCGGTATTGCCGATTGTCGATTTTGAGTTCGACGATGTCGAACACATGTTGCGATCGAATGGCCTTGACCTGTTTTGCGGACAGGAGTTTGAGCTCCGGTCAGATCAACTGGAGCGCCCGGATCTGGTTCGTAGGGCAATCCGTCTTGCCCACGACCTGGCGATTAATGGCGCTGTTGAGGATCAACAAGATGTGCCGGATATTGAACCTGAATCCGTTATCCATCTGGCTCCCAATGCTGACGGTACCGTGCTGCAATGCCGGATTAAATCCAATGCGGAGCAAATTGTAACGCTTGGTTGATTGCTTTTCGCGCCACCTGCAATAGCTTGGGATTGCAACAGGGGGTGAGCGCCTATGCCATCGTTTCGTGAAGTGAAAAGACGCGTCAGGGTTCCGGGCTTTCACTGTCACCATATCATTCCGGTCGAAATTATCGAAAAACCCGCATTTAAAACTCTTTTTGGCAATGTCCGTGCGATGGGATTCGACTTTGACGATTTCCATCGGAATGGCCTTTACCTTCCATGTACTGAACAAAATGCCGCAGCCTTCGGCCTACCGCTGCATCGCGGGCCACATCCAGTTTACAACCAAGTCGTCAGCGAGTGCATAGCCGCGCTGGAAAAGTTGACTCTTCACGCCCAACTGCTGGAACTGCATAATTTGCAAGGCATGCTGAAAACAGCATTGCGAAATAACGAAGTTCCGCTCCGAAAGGGCAGACGCAATCCGGCAAACTCTGATCTGGATTTCGAGTCGGTCGAGATCGCTGCCTATCGTCTCTGGAACCTGTTTCCGTCGCATTGAGGCACCTTCTGTTGCGCTTTTTTCTGGACGTTTGAAATTTTGTGTGAAAAGGCGCGGGCATCATGAAAGCTCGTTCGCTCTCGCTTCTTCTTCGACTTACGCGCCCTTAGGCGCGTGAATGCGTCCGGCTGTGTCCGGAGCCGCCCGGCCTAAGGGTTACAACGAAAACCAGAACCGGAACATGAGGTGCCACTGCGCGCCCAATATATTGAGAAATAAGATGCTGAACGATCCATCCCGCAAGTACCGCGCATTTCCGCAAATCGATTTGCCTGATCGCCAATGGCCCAGCCGAACGATCGACAAGGCACCGCGCTGGCTCTCAACAGACCTTCGTGACGGCAATCAGGCGCTCATCGATCCGATGGGGGCGGAAAAAAAGAACCGCTTTTTCGATCTGTTGGTCAAGGTTGGAATCAAGGAAATCGAGGTCGGCTTCCCGTCGTCGGGTGCCACCGATTTCGATTTCATCCGTGAACTGGTCGACGGCGGTCGTATCCCGGATGATGTGGCGATCCAGAGCCTGACACAGTCCCGCCGCGATCTGATTGAAAAGACGTTCGAAGCTATGGCTGGTGCCAAGACAGCGATCGTCCACTTGTACAACGCAGTCTCGCCGGCTTGGCGCAATATCGTATTCAATCTCGACAAGCCGGGTGTGAAAGCCATTGCCATTGAAGGCGCGCAAATCTTGGCCGAACAGGCAGCGAAATATCCGCAGACCGATTGGCATTTTGAATATTCGCCCGAAACCTTCTCGACCGCCGAACTCGATTTCAGCATCGAAGTTTGCACCGCGGTGATGGAAATCCTGAAGCCGACGGCTGAAAAGCCGATCATCTTCAATCTGCCGGCCACGGTCGAAGCGGCAATGCCCAACATCTATGCTGACCAGATCGAATATTTTGGGCGCAATATTCCGAACCGTGAGGCCGTCGTTATCAGTCTGCATACGCATAATGATCGAGGTACAGGTATTGCTGCAACCGAGCTGGGTCTGCTGGCTGGTGGTGACCGTGTCGAAGGCTGCCTGTTCGGCAACGGGGAGCGGACCGGCAATGTCGACCTCGTCACCGTTGCGCTGAATATGTATACGCAGGGGCTGCATCCGGGGCTCGACTTCTCGGATATCGATGAAGTCATCCAAACGGTCGAATATTGCAACCAACTGCCTGTGCATCCGCGCCATCCCTATGCTGGCGAATTGGTGTTCACGGCTTTCTCGGGAAGTCATCAGGACGCGATCAAAAAGGGATTTGCACACCAGGCGAAGCGCAATGACGAGATATGGGAAGTACCCTATCTGCCCATCGATCCTGCCGATCTCGGACGCAGTTACGAAGCCGTCATTCGTGTCAATTCGCAGTCGGGCAAGGGTGGCGTCGCCTGGGTGCTCGAGCAGGATTATGGTTTGAAGCTGCCCAAGAAGATGCAAGCCGATTTCTCCCGTACCGTGCAGGAGCTTTCGGACACGACCGGTCGTGAACTGACCTCAGCGGATATCTGGGGTGCATTTCAGGATCGCTATTTCATCACCAAATCGGGACGTTTCGAACTGTTCGATTATGCTGAAAACCATTCGGGCACGGATCGGATTTTTGTCGGCAAATTGAAAGTGGACGGGGAGTTCCGAAACCTTTCCGGGCGTGGCAATGGCCTGATGTCTAGCGTGATTGCAGCGCTTGCCGACCATGGCGGACCGGAAATGGATATCGTTGACTATAGCGAACATGCCATTGGTCACGGCGCTGGCGCGCAGGCCGCAGCCTATGTTGAATGCCGCACCGCCGATGGACGCAGTCTTTTTGGCGCAGGTATCGATACCGATGTCGCTACGGCAACCGTGCGTGCGCTACTGAGTGCTGCAAACGGCATTTGACAAGGGCAGGGCGTTACGCTCTTTACGGCTTAAACAAGTGATTAAGCCTTAGGAGTTGCCGATGTCGTTGCCTGCCATTTTTGATAATCTCCGCTTGCCGGTGATCGGTTCGCCGCTTTTTATCGTGTCCGGACCCGAGCTGGTGATTGCGCAGTGCAAGGCGGGCGTCGTGGGCAGTTTCCCGGCACTCAACGCTCGTCCGGCAAGCCAGCTCGACGAGTGGTTGCATCAGATTACCGAAGAATTGACGGCGCATAACCGCGACAATCCGGATCGCCCGGCGGCGCCTTATGCCGTCAACCAGATCGTGCACCGTTCAAATAACCGGTTGGAAGAGGATATTTCGATCTGCGCCAAATGGCAGGTGCCGGTTACGATCACTTCGTTGGGTGCGCGCGAGGATCTGAATCAGGCGGTGCATGCTTGGGGTGGTATCACGCTGCATGACGTGATTGATGATCGCTTCGCGCACAAGGCCATCGAAAAGGGCGCAGATGGCCTCATTCCGGTGGCAGCAGGTGCTGGCGGCCATGCAGGCACAACTTCGCCCTTTGCTCTGATGCAGGAGATCCGTGAATGGTTTGACGGACCGGTCGCGCTTTCCGGTTCCATTGCGCACGGCCAATCGATCCTCGCAGCTCAGGCGATGGGAGCCGATTTCGCCTATATCGGAAGTGCCTTCATCGCGACCAAAGAGGCCAATGCGGTCGAAGGCTATAAGGAAAACATCGTCGAAGCGAAGGCCAGCGATATTGTCTATTCCGACCTCTTCACCGGCGTACATGGCAACTATCTGCGCCAGTCGATCGTCAAGGCTGGCATGGATCCGGACAACCTGCCCAAGGGCGATATCAGCACGATGAACTTCGGTTCGGGCGGCAACACCGAAGCCAAGGCCTGGAAGGATATCTGGGGTTCGGGTCAAGGCATTGGTGCGGTCAAGGAAGTGCAGTCGGTTGGTGAAATGGTAGACCGGTTGGAGCGCGAATATCGTGCGGCCAAGGCGCGGCTCGATGGAGCCTATCGCAAAGGCTGGTAATGCTGCGCATCGTCGAATTTCGGGACGAACTTGCGCCGCTGTTTCACGACATCAACGAAGAGTGGATAAGCGGAATGTTCGAGATGGAGGATGTGGATCGCCACGTCCTCCAAAATCCCCGTGCGACGATCATCGACAAGGATGGCGACATTTTATTTGTTGAGGTTGAGGGCAGGGGCATTGTTGGCGCCGGAGCGCTCAAATGGTCTGGCTCCGGTCAACTCGAATTGACCAAAATGGGTGTGCGTTCCGACTTGCGAGGGTTGAAAGCGGGCGAGTTTCTGCTCAATGCGCTCATTGAAAGGGCTGTTTCAATGGCACCCGAACGGCTCTATTTGCTCACCAACAAAAAATGCGAAGCCGCTATTCATCTGTATGAAAAATGCGGCTTCGAACATGATGCGGACTTGCTGGCCGAAGCACAGCACCAATATGCCCGCTGCGATGTTGCGATGACCTATCGAGGCTGATCAGCCTTCCTTTTCGAAAGCAACACTGATCCGCAATTTAACATCGTCGCCGACCATCGGGACATATTTGGTCATGCCCCATTCGCTGCGCTTGATCGTTGTGGCGGCATGGAAACCGATGGTTGCCTTTTTGTTCATCGGGTTGCTGCCGGAACCTTCGAAGCGCGTTTCAAGTTCGACAGGCTTGGTTACGCCCAGCATGGTGAGATCGCCCTTGATGACGGCCTTTTGCCCGTCAACAGTGACGCTGGTTGAAACAAAGCGCGCGCTTTCAAATTTGGCGACATCGAAGAAATCGGCGGTCTTCAGATGATCGGTCAGACCTTGGCTGGATGTAGCGACTGACGCAATCGGAATGGTGACATCCACTTTGGCTGCAGATGGGTTGGCCGGATCGATCTGGAGTGTGCCCTTGATGTCGCCGAACAAGCCGAAATAATCGTTGAAACCGAAATGGTTGACCTGCCAGTTGACCTGCGAATGGCGACTGTCGACCGCGTAAGTCCCAGCGGCAACCCGCGCAGCATCTGCAACGCCTGGAAGTTGTGGCGCGGCATCTTGCTGAGCGAAAAGCGGGGTTGCGAGGATGAGGGGGAGGGCAATCAGGAACTTGCGCATCATGGGCTCCAACTAAAATGGGGATGGAGCATGTGTTGCCCCATCCCCTTGAAAGTCAACAGCCTTGCGGCCAATTGCTTAGTTCTTGGCCTTGTCGACCAGCTTGTTCTTGGCAATCCAAGGCATCATTGCACGAAGGCGTGCGCCTGTTTCTTCGATCGGATGCGCAGCCGCGGCCTTGCGCGCTGCTTTCAGCTCGGGCTGGCCAGCACGGTTATCAAGAACGAAATTCTTCACGAAACGGCCTGACTGGATGTCCTCTAACACCCGCTTCATTTCCCATTTGGTCTCTTCGGTGATGATGCGCGGACCGGTGGTGATGTCGCCATATTCTGCGGTGTTCGAAATCGAATAGCGCATATTGGCGATACCGCCTTCATAGAGCAGGTCGACGATGAGCTTGGTTTCGTGGAGGCATTCGAAATAAGCCATTTCAGGTGCATAACCCGCCTCTACCAGCGTTTCGAAGCCAGCCTGGATCAGATGGGTGATGCCGCCGCAGAGCACGGCTTGCTCGCCAAACAGGTCGGTTTCGCATTCCTCGCGGAAATTGGTTTCGATTATGCCCGAACGGCCGCCACCGACGGCGCTGGCATAGGCAAGCGCTACGTCATGTGCGTTACCCGATACATCCTTGTCGACGGCGATCAGGCAGGGAACGCCGCCGCCCTTTTGATATTCGCTGCGCACTGTGTGGCCGGGCCCCTTGGGTGCGATCATAATCACATCGAGGTCGGCGCGCGGCTCGATCAGGCCGAAATGGATGTTGAGGCCGTGCGCGAAGGCGAGGGCTGCACCCTGTTTCATATTGGCGTGAAGGTCATCGGCATAGATGGCGGCCTGATGCTCGTCGGGCGCGAGGATCATGACAACATCGGCCCAAGCTGCGGCTTCCGCATTCGACAGCACCTTGAAGCCCGCACCTTCTGCTTTTGCAGCGGTTGCCGAGCCGGGACGGAGCGCGATGGCTACATCCTTCACGCCGCTGTCGCGCAAATTCTGCGCATGTGCGTGGCCCTGGCTGCCATAGCCTACAATGGCGACCTTCTTGTCCTTGATCAGGCCCAGATCACAGTCTGCGTCGTAATAAACCTTCATGATATTCGCTTTCCTGTTTTGAAGTGTTGGCCAATGGCCTGAATTAGCTTGCGTCGCTGCCGCGCATCAGCCCGACGATCCCAGTCCGACCGACCTCGACCAGCCCCAGTTCACGCATCAGCGCGACAAAGGTGTCGATCTTGTCCGGTCCGCCGGTAATTTCAAAGATGAAGCTGGAGACGGTCGCATCGATTACGCGGGCGCGATAGATGTCGGCAAGGCGCATCGCCTCGACGCGCTTGTCTCCAGCGCCGGATACTTTGACCAGCGCCAGTTCGCGTTCGACATGCGGGCCTGCGTCTGTGAGGTCGGTCACCTTGTGTACCGGAACCAGTCGTTCGCATTGCGCAATAATCTGGTCGATCACCTCCGGCGGACCCTTGGTGACGATGGTGATCCGGCTGATCGCATGGTCTTCCGAAATGTCGGCCACGGTAAGGCTGTCGATATTATAGCCACGAGCAGTGAACATGCCGGCGATGCGGGCAAGTGTACCTGCTTCGTTATCGACGGTGAGCGTGAGCACATGCCGCTCGGCAAATTCTTCCTTGATATGCATTATACGAGCGCCTTCGCTTCGTCGTCCATCGTGCCCGAAACTTCGTCGGAGTGCAGGATCATTTCGGTATGCGCCGCGCCGCTGGGGATCATCGGGAAGCAATTGGCTTCCTTGGATACGCGGCAGTCGAACATCACCGGCCCGTCAAAAGCCAGCATTTCGGCGATGGCATCGTCGAGCTTCGCCGGATCGTCGCAACGAATGCCTTTCCAGCCATAGGCCTCTGCAAGCGCGACAAAATCGGGCAGGCTGTCTGAATAGCTGTTCGAATAGCGGCTTTCATAGGTTAGCTGCTGCCACTGGCGGACCATGCCCATCCATTCATTGTTGAGGATGAAGACCTTGACCGGCAGGCGGTATTGCGTCGCGGTGCCCAGCTCCTGGATGTTCATCTGGATCGATGCTTCACCCGCAATATCGATGACCAACGCGTCCGGATTACCCATCTGCGCACCGATGGCAGCCGGCAGGCCATAGCCCATGGTACCAAGCCCGCCGCTGGTCAGCCATTTATTGGGTGCATCGAAATGGAAGTGCTGCGCCGCCCACATCTGGTGTTGCCCCACTTCGGTGGTGATGATCGGCGCCTTGTCCTTTGTAAGCTCATAAAGCCGCTCAATCGCATATTGCGGCATGATCTCGGACTGGCTTGCCGGATAGTTCAGCGAGCCGACAGAGCGCCAACCCTTAATCCGCGCCCACCACTCATCCAGATTTTGCGGCTGCAGTTTGCGGCTGTTCCAGATGGTGATCATCTGGCGGATCGCCTTACCCACATCGGCGACGATGGGCAGGTCGACACGCACGGTCTTGTTGATCGAACTACGGTCGATATCGATATGAACCTTGGTGCTGTTCGGCGAAAAGGCATCAAGGCGGCCCGTGACGCGGTCGTCGAAGCGCGCGCCGAGGCACAGCATGACATCGCACTGGTTCATCGCCATATTGGCTTCATAGGTGCCGTGCATCCCCAGCATGCCGAGCCAAGCCGGGTCGGAGGCAGGGAAGGAGCCGAGCCCCATCAAGGTCGAGGTGACCGGAGCACCCGAAAGCGTGGCGAGTTCGCGCAGCGCGGCGCTCGCATCCGGGCCTGAATTGATGATGCCACCGCCGGTATACAAGATCGGTGCTTTTGCCTTTGCCAGCAATTCAACCGCTTGGGTAATTGCAGCAAAATCGGCGTCGCCTGCTGGGATATAGCGCTTGGTGGCATTCGAACCATGACGGTCAAATTCGGCCGTAGCGACCTGCACATTTTTCGGGATGTCGATAACGACCGGGCCCGGACGACCCTGGGTCGCAATATGAAATGCCTCGGCGACGACTGCACCCAGTTCGGCCGGGTCCTTCACCAGATAATTATGCTTTGTGCAGTGGCGGGTGATGCCGATCGTGTCGGCTTCTTGGAATGCATCCGACCCGATCAGGTTGGTTGCGACCTGCCCGGTGATGCAGATCATCGGGATCGAATCCATGAAAGCGTCGGCGATGCCGGTGACAGCATTGGTCGCGCCCGGGCCAGAGGTAACCAGGACAACACCAGGCTTGCCGGTCGACCGGGCATAGCCTTCAGCAGCATGCGCCGCGCCAGCTTCGTGGCGGACAAGCACGTGACGGATCTTGGGATGCTGGAAAAGCGCGTCGTAAATCGGCAGCACGGCGCCACCAGGATAGCCGAAAACGGTGTCCACGCCCTGGGCGAGCAGGGCTTCGATCAATATGTCTGCGCCGGAATTTTCGGCCACTTTTCCTGTCCTTTAAACAAACGAAGCCCGCCTATTGCTGCATCGCAACAAGGCGGGCAAGTGCGGGCTGTTACGGATTAGAAAATGGCATGTCAACAGTTAAAAATGAAATAATGTTTCAATTTTATCAAAATCAGCAACACAATATGCTTCCGTCCAACGTGGCCATTGCGCCGGTGGTTGGTTGCGAAACCAGGTATACTGCCGTTTGGCATATTGGCGCGTCGCCGCTTGACCTCGGGCGACGGCCTCCTCCATGGGAATTTCACTTCGAAGCATCGCCGCAATTTCAGGAACACCAATCGCGCGCAGCACCGGCGCATCGGGTGGCAGGTCAAGCGCGAGCAGCGCCTGGACCTCCTCAATCGCGCCTTGCTCCATCATTGTCGCAAAGCGTCGATCACATCGCTCGTGCAGCCAATCGCGCGGAGGCAGAAGGATGAGCGGGCGCAAATCAATGTCGCTACCAATTCCGCCCTCGCGCAACATTCGCCATTCAACGATAGTCTTGCCTGTGGAGCGGATGACCTCAAGTGCGCGTTTGATACGGCTGTCGTCATTGGGAGAGAGAACAACCGCGCTGGCCGCATCTTCGCTCGCGAGAGCTTCGAACGCAGCAGCAGTCGGCAGCGACCGAACCAAGCGGCGCACGTCCGGGTCAATCTCCGGTATCGGCGCGATGCCATCTAGTAACGCGCGCAGATATAGGCCGGTTCCACCGACAAGCACGGGCAGGCGATCTTCTTCCCATGCCGCTTGTATTTCGTCTTTCGCATCCTGCGCCCAGCGAGCTGCTGAACAGGCTTCACGTCCGTCGAGATAGCCGAACAGCCGGTGCGGCGCAGTCGCCATTTCCGCTGCGCTGGGTTGCGCACTCAGGATTGGCAGATGCGCATAGACCTGGGCGCTGTCGGCGTTGATGATTGTCACCGGTTGCGATTGGGCAAGCCGCAATGCCAATGCAGTCTTGCCGCTGGCCGTGGGACCAGCAATAAGCGCCACTCTTTTTTGCGGATTCGTCATGACTTCAGCTTCTTCCACAAATGTTGCCACACTGATAGCCGCAGATCGTCTCGAAACCGGTCTGGTTTCAGAAGCTGAGGACCGGCTACGTGGTGCTGGAGCCGAGCCGATAGGGCATCATTGGTTCGAAGCGGAAAAGGCAATCGATATCGCTTTTGCCGGAAATATCGCCGCTGTGCGCGACGCCTTGCGCCCACTCGAAAGCCAAACAGACATCGTCGTTCAACCCGCCTCTAATCGGCGCAAGATGCTGCTGGTGTCCGATATGGATAGCACGATCATCACCATCGAATGCATTGACGAGTTGGCTGACTATGCGGGAATCAAGGCTGAGATTGCCGAGATCACCGAGCGCGCAATGCAGGGCGAACTCGATTTCGAAGGCGCGTTGCGAGCGCGCGTCGCCCTTCTCAAGGGATTACACCGTGATACCATTCGCCAATGTATCGACGAACGCGTCCGCCTGACTCCCGGCGCCGACATTTTGCTCAAGACGATGCGCAGCTGGGGGGCACACGGCCTGCTGGTATCAGGCGGCTTTACCGATTTTGTTGCAGCGGTTGTTGATATGGCCGGTTTCGATAGCATGGCTGCCAACCGGCTTGGTATTTCGGGTGAATATCTGGATGGAACCGTTGACGGTGAAATTGTCGACGCCCGAGAAAAGGCGCGCCAATTGCATCAGGCCCGTCAACAATTGGGTCTTAACCCCGAACTTGTGCTCGCAGCGGGCGATGGCGCGAACGATATATTGATGGTCGAAGCGGCTATTGAAGGCGGCGGTATCGGCGCCGCCTATCATGCCAAGCCCGCGCTTGCTGATAAATCCAATTTTGCTATTCGGCACAATGATTTGACTGCCCTGCTGTTTGCGCAAGGTGTGCGACGGACCGAGTGGGTTATGGGTTGATGAAGGCGCGGGGCGCGCATAAGTTTATCGGCATGAACCGAAAACTGATCCTTCTCCTCGCTCTAGCACCGCTCGCAGCGTGCAAGTCGCTCGAAAAACCTCAATCAAAAGCTGACGCTCGTGCAAATATGGCTGCTGCATCGTTGCAGTATACCGATGGCTCCGGAACCGCCAAATTCCTGCAGGAAAAGGGCGGAGTGCGCGGAAAGCTGTGGCTCCAAGTGCCCGGAAAAGGTAGCTATGCGATGCATGTGCATGCGGTGGGCAAATGTGAAGGGCCAGATTTTGCGAGTGCAGGGCCGCACTGGAACCCCGAAACCAAAAAGCATGGGCTGCACAATCCGGCCGGGCCGCATAAGGGCGATTTGCCCAATATTGAAGCTTATTCAGACATCAATGTAGTTGTCGATTTCTTCCTGCCCAATGTGCGTCTGGTGGGCGAGCGTGGAATGCTCGATACCGACGGCGCAGCCTTGATTGTTCACGAGCGTGCGGATGACAATATCACCGATCCAAGCGGAAACAGCGGCAAAAGGATAGTTTGCGGCGTTATAAACGCAGAGTAAGCGTTAGCTCAGCTTGTCTGCGTAAAGCAGTGAGCCCGGGGCAAGTCGCGACAGCACCTGCCCAATATCGTCGAATGAAAAGGCGAAGCAACCTTGGCTGCGTCCGACCTTTCCTTGCGTCGCAACCATCGACTGGCTGACATAACGGGCAGGGTGGATGACGATGGCACGGTTTTCGGCCTGGTCATTTTCGGGATCGAGACCGATCAAACGGCGCGACGCGCCATATTTGCCATAATAGGTTTCACCGATCAGATAAGCACCAGCGGATGTCGCTTCCGAACCCGGGATGTTGGAGAATTGCTGCAAGCGACCGCTATGCGTGCGGTCGGAACCAATGCCGTGCGATACCAGCAGCGTGGTGTTGGTCCCGTCAATCATGTTGAACAGGTGAAAACGCGGCAGGCCTGAAGGTTGCGAAAAATCGGCAATCGCCAACAGGTCACGGCTGAAGATCTTGTCACCATGTTTGGCTAACGCCGCACCTGCGCGTGCAAGCAGGCGAGGATCAAGTTCAACCGCGTTCATCGATTGCGCACGCGCGCCCGCAAGTGGGACCGATGCACAGGCAAGTCCGGCCCCCGCTAACGCGGCACGTTGTATGAAATGACGGCGACCCAGCTCTTTCATTTCTCTAAAAATAGGCGACATGTTTTAACAATTGAAGGAGCGTGCGCGCGTTTCAACGCAAATTTCCGGCATTTCGGCTTGCCAATTACCGCTTTGGGCATTTGTCATTTTCGTCCATTGGTCGTAAATCGGGCTGGAATTGCGGCGATACCAATTGATTTTGGAAGTGATTTTCCGCATATCTCTACCACTTTCGTAATATTGTGAAGCAACAGGGATAAATGATGTTTGTGTTGAAGACGCGCGGAGTGGCATTGAGCGCACTTGGTTTGCTGCTGGCTGTTCCCGCCGCAGCACAAACGCCTGCAGCCGAGACTCCGGTTGCGCAGGATCCGGCCGCGCCGCAAACACCGGCCACCGAGCCGGCAACTGCTCAACCTGACCCAGCTGCATCGCCCGCGGTCGAACCGGCCACAGCGCCGGCGGTCGTGCCAACTCCCCAACCCGAGCCCGAGCCTAAGCCCAAACCGATAAAGAAAGGGCCACCAGACAGCTTGAAACC
>NZ_CALMSV010000178.1 GCF_937872355.1 uncultured Sphingorhabdus sp.
ATACCAGGCGATGAAATCGTCGGTCATGCGCGAAATCTCAGCCGGCGTGCAATCCCGGCCCTCGGCCTCGATGGCACGCTCGATCAGCTTGCGCGCGCCGCCGCCGATCATGTTTCGCGCGCTTTCAAGCGGGACTTCCAGAAGCCCTTCACGCTTGAGAATCACGTTCAATGCGGCAATCAGGTCCGGCGCGGTGTCGACCAGCGTGCCGTCGAGATCGAAAACGAGGAGTGGAGGCGAGATCATTGACGATCGCTAACCCGCAACGGTGGATTCGGGCAAGATCATAAGAGACCGGAAGGGCGTTCCCTGCCGTAATCCGGTTCGTGAAATGAGGTCGCCCCTATGACCAGCTCTCAGGCACTACCTGCAAATGATTGTTCGGGCGTCATTTTCCAAGAATAGGGTTTCCTCGGCTCGCGGTCTTGCTTTAGAGAAGGCTGTGAGAGAGGGGCCGGCGATGCGCCGGCAAAGGCGTCCCATGGATATGGACGGGCTGAAGCGTCAGGCGGCGGCGCGCGCGCTGGAAGAAGTGAGGGATGGCATGAAGCTCGGCCTCGGCACCGGCTCCACCGCCAAGCATTTCGTCGACCTGCTGGGCGAGAAGGTCCGCTCCGGCATGAAGGTGGTGGGCGTGCCGACGTCGGAAGCGACCGGCGCCCAGGCCGAACAGTGCGGCATTGCGCTGTCAACGCTGGACGAACTGCCACGTCTCGATCTCACCGTTGACGGCGCGGATGAGATCGACGGTAATCTGGACCTGATCAAGGGCGCCGGCGGCGCATTGCTGCGCGAGAAGATCGTCGCGGCCGCTTCCGACCGCATGATCGTGATCGCCGACGACAGCAAATGGGTCGATGCTCTTGGACGTTTCCCGCTGCCGATCGAAGTCATTCCATTCGGGCTTGCTGCGACGAAAGCAGCCATCGCCGATGTGCTTACGCGTCATGGAGTTGGCGATAAGCTCACATTGCGCAGCGGCAAGGACGGCCATGCTTTCGTCACCGATGGCGGCCACTGGATCATCGATGCGCACTGCCGTCGGATTCCGGACGCTGCAGCGCTGGCGCGCGACCTCAATATGGTGACTGGCGTCGTCGAAAATGGTCTGTTCGTCGGTATGGCGCGGATGGTCGTGCTGGCGGGTGCAAACGGAATTCGAGTTGTCCATCGCGCTTGAGGCCGCAAAGGCGCAACGCGCGGCTAAGCGATCGAAAAACACAGGAGCTGAATGATGAGAGCAGTATTGAAAACCTTCGCCGCCGCGATTGCGCTGATCTGCGCGGTTCACCTTTCCGCGGCGAAGGCGCAGCCCGCGAACCCCTCGCCGGCGGCGATCGCAACCGCCAAGGAAATCCTGACGCTCAAGCAGGCGACGGGCATTTATACCGGCGCGGTCGCGAACGTGATCCAGAACATGAAGAACACGCTGCTTCAGTCGAATCTGAACTATCAGCGCGATCTGAATGAGGTTGCGACCCAAATCGCCGGCGAAATGAAGCCGCGCGAGGCGCAGATCGCCAACGACGTCGCCAGGATCTATGCCCAGAACTTTACTGAGGCGGAACTGCGCGACCTGCTGACGTTCTACAAGTCGCCGTTGGGTCAGAAGTCGCTGACGATGGACCCCAAAGCGGTCAACGACACGATGAGCTACATGGATCAGTGGGCCGTCCGGTTCAGCGAGGAGGTCAACGGCCGCTTCCGTGCCGAGATGCGCAAGCGCGGAAAGGAGATCTGAGAACCGCAAGGGCGCGCACCGGCAGACAAGCCATACGAGGAGCTTCGGCAATGGCGAATTACGATGTCGATCTCTTCGTCATCGGCGGCGGCTCCGGCGGCGTGCGCGCCGCCCGGATCGCGGCGGGCTATGGCGCGCGCGTCATGGTGGCCGAGGAATATCGTGTCGGCGGCACCTGCGTGATCCGCGGCTGCGTGCCGAAGAAGCTGTTGGTCTACGCCTCGCACTTCCGTCATGACCTGGAGGATGCTGCCGGTTACGGCTGGACGATCCCTCAGTCGTCCTTCGACTGGCCGACGCTGATCGCCAACAAGGACAAGGAAATCGCCCGGTTGGAAGCGGCCTATACGGCCAACCTCGACAAGGCGGGCGTCACCACCGTCAAGGCGAGGGCGGAATTCGAGGATGCGCATACGCTGCGCCTGTCAGACGGCCGGACCGTGACGGCCAAGACCGTCCTGATTGCCGTTGGCGGCGCGCCGAGTCACGGGCCGGGCATTCCGGGCATCGAACATGTCATTTCCTCGAATGAGGTGTTTCATCTTCCGACGCTGCCGAGGCGGATCGTGATTCAAGGCGGCGGCTACATCGCGCTCGAATTTGCCAGCATTTTTGCCGGACTCGGTTCGGATGTGACGGTAATCTATCGCGGTGACAATATCCTGCGCGGCTTCGATGGCGATGTTCGCGCGCACCTGCGCAGCGAGATGGAAAAAGCCGGCATCGAGATTGTTACCGGACAGACCGTCACGCGCGTTGAAAAGGCGAATGACGAATTTGTCGTGCATTTGTCAGAAGGGCGCTGCCTCGACGCTGATCAGGTGCTGTTCGCGATTGGGCGTAGCCCCAATGTGGCCGGTCTCGGCCTTGAGAAGACTAGCGTTGCGCTGGACCCGGTCAGTGGGGGCATCAAAGTCGACGGCTTTTCGCAGAGCAGCGTGCCGCACATCTACGCGGTCGGCGACGTTACCCATCGCCTCAACCTGACGCCGGTGGCGATCCGTGAAGGCCACGCCTTTGCCGACAGCGTTTTCGGCGGCAAGGCAACGCGCGTCGACCATTCCGATATTGCAACCGCTGTGTTTACACAGCCGGAGGTCGGTACGGTGGGCCTGACGGAAGAACAAGCACGCACGAAATTTGCGACGGTCGATATCTACAAGACCGATTTCCGTCCGATGAAGGCGACGCTGGCTGGCCGAGATACACGCATGCTGATGAAACTCGTCGTCGATGGAGACAGTGATCGCGTACTCGGCTGTCATATCGTCGGCGACGGGGCGGCGGAGATCATTCAGGCCGTCGGCATCGCCGTGAAGATGAAGGCCACCAAGGCCGATTTCGATGCGACGATGGCGCTACATCCGACTGCGGCCGAAGAGTTGGTGACGATGCGTACGCGCAACGCGCGTCATGTGCGCACGGTCGCGGCCGAATAAGTCAGCGCACCTGCAACAGCCAGTCGCCGGCATCCTTCCAGAGCGTTTCGCGATGCTCTGGCCGAAAGAAGCCGAAATGGCCGATCTTCTGAGCGCTCACGTCTTTGGGTTCGATGGTGCGGATGTCCGCCCAGGTGAGCGTGAAGCCAGAGCACAGCAACTCAACCGCCTTCCGTGTCGCCCACGGGTCGTCGCTGAAGCATAACGCCCGCAACGCGCCCCGGTAGCCGGCGAAGTTGGCGCGTGCGGCTTCCAGCGCGGGATCGTCGAAGAAGTAGCGCGGACTCATCACCCAGCGCGCCCACTCCAGCAGCACCCCTTTGGGCAAATCCTCGCCAAGGCCGAGTTTCCCGG
>NZ_CALMSV010000179.1 GCF_937872355.1 uncultured Sphingorhabdus sp.
ATGGCCGCGCGCTCGACCTTGGCCCCGGGTACAACGCGAAGTGCCAGTTCGCCCTTGGCGTCGGCCAGCGCGCGGATTTCGTCTGCAGTCGGGTTTGCCATGCGGCCGCCTTAAGCTGACGACGGCATGGGATGCAAGCCGAGGCTGTTTAGCGCGATCCGTCAGCGGCGATTGCCTTTTCCTCGGCTTCCTTGATTTCCTTCGCGATCATCCCGCGTTGCTGACCGGCCTTCAAAGCGTTGTTGCGGAATTTATAGGTGCCTGTCAGCATCGATTTATCCATCACCGACATCCGCTTTGGCAACGCGGCAGTATCGGAGGTGGCGCCGAACAAGGTAAGAATAGAGTCCGGAGAAGCGACGCTTTCCGCCTCTTGGCTGAGATCGAGCAACAGGTGCATCGCTGCCATATCGGCGAGCTGGCGCAGCGATTTGCCCTCGGTCTTGGCGATATCCATCACCGCAAAAGAGAGCGGAATATCCTGTCGCGTATTCTCGCTCGTCCGTGTTGCCTGGGCGTTGCGCACAACATAGGCATCAGACGCTTCGCCGTTGAAGCTGTCGGTCTTTTTCAGTTCTACCCCGCGACTGGAACGGATATCGGTTACGCGCCAGCTATAGACGGGGCGATAGGCCGCGGAGAGGGCAGTGCGTTGGTTCCTCGGTCATATGGCCGAAAAATTCGGGTAGGGCCTTGCCCATTTCGGAGACCAGCCGCTGCGGCTCATCGATGAAGATGATCATCGCGTTGGGTTTACAGCCTTCCTTTTGCAATTTCAGCCCGCCGGTGGTCGCATTTTTACGCACCATATCTTCCAGCATCTTGCTCCAGTCGGCGGGGAAGCCGACCCCCTTGGGGCACAGCCTTTGTTCGAAGCGGCCGATCTGTTTCGACGAAGCGGATTCGTTGAGCATATCCTTGAGCATGTAGCGCAGTTCTTCGGTCCGCCCTTTGACGACGATGTCGGAATTCTTCTCCGGCTCGGCCTGCGCCATGGCGGGGGATGTGGCGATGGCGGCGGTGCAGGCAAGCATCAGGGCGGCAATTCGGGCAGGGCGGAAACGCTTTTTCAACTCCTCTTCAGCGGGTTGCCACCCATCTAGGCGGATTGGCGAGCAAGGGTAGCGTCCTACTATCGAGCGGGGTGAATGCCCGACAAAATGGCCGCCGCGTCGACGAACGATATTCATTTTGCCTGCAAACAGCATTTGCGAGAGGATGTTGATTGCGGCTTGCAACCCTCCTCCTACTATGTTTTCCTGATCGCAGGGGAGAACAACATGCGCCAGCTTTCACACAAGATCCTGTTCGCGACGACCATATTGGCGACCGCAGTAGCCCCGACCGCATCCCGGGCGGACGAACCGGCGCGGCGGCAGGCGCTGTTCGGCGATGTCCATGTGCACACTCAAAACTCGTTCGACGCCTATATTTTCGGCGTCCGCCGCACGCCTGACGATGCCTATCGCTATGCGCTGGGTGAAAAGATCCGGCATGCCAATGGTTATGATGTGCAGCTAAAAGGCGGTGCGCTCGATTTTTATGCGGTTACCGACCATGCCGAATATCTGGGCGTTGTGCCTGCGATGAACGATCCGAACAGCCCTTTGTCGCTGGTGTCGTGGGCAAAGGATATGTTCTCGATCATCCCGGAAAAAATTACCGCAGCATTCAGCAAGATTGGTGCCTCGATGCACACGGGCAAGCCGTTGCCTGAGATTTACAACAAGGACGTGATGCGCTCGACATGGACGGAAATCCTCGCGTCAACTGACCGCTATTACAAGCCCGGCAGCTTCACGACCTTTGCCGGTTTTGAATATACCTCCGCACCCGAACACCAGAATTTGCACCGTATCGTGCTGTTCAAGGGATCGAACCGTCCCAGCTTGCCTTTCAGCGCCATCGACTCGCAAAATCCCGAGGATCTATGGGCTTGGCAGGAAGGGCTGCGCGGGCTGGGCATCGACAGTATCGCAATCCCGCATAACTCGAATGTCTCGAACGGCATGATGTTCCAGCTTACCAACTTCAAGGGTGAGCCGATCGACAGCAAATATGCCGAGACGCGGATGAAAAACGAACCGATCGTAGAGATGAGCCAGGTCAAGGGCACATCGGACACGCACCCGTCGCTTTCGCCCAATGACGAATTTGGTGATTTCGAAATCTACAACACCTTGCTGGGCACAGAGATTAAGGGCAAGGCCGACGGCAGTTATATCCGGCAGGCGTTGCAGCGTGGGTTGTTGATCGAGGCGAAGACCGGAAAAAATCCGTTTAAATTCGGGATGATCGGGTCGTCAGACACGCATAATGCCGGGGCACCGGTCGATGAGGATCATTATTTTGGCAAGACCGGGCGGCCCGACGGTCTGCCTGATGTGCGGCGTGCCTATGTCGTTCCGGGCGAGGAGAATCTGAAAGGAGCTGGGGCAACACCCTTTTACCAGTGGAGCGCAGCGGGCCTTGCCGGTGTATGGGCAGAGCGCAACAACCGCGAAGATATTTTCGCTGCGATGCGCCGGAAGGAAACCTTCGCAACCAGCGGCACCCGCGTCATGGTTCGCTTGTTTGCCGGCCACGACTATCCGGCCGATATATTCGGGCGCAAGGATTTCGCCGATCTGGCCTATGCCAAGGGTGTGCCCATGGGCAGCGATCTGGCCTCCGGCGGGCAGGCGCCTATGTTTCTCGCGCAGGCCTTGAAAGACCCGAACAGCGCTGGCTTGCAACGTATCCAAATCATCCGCGGCTGGGTCGAGGATGGCGAGTTGAAGGAAGCGATTTACGACATCGCCTGTGCCAAGGGCGTTCCCGATGCCAAAACCCATCGCTGCGGCGCGCAACCGGCAAGCGTCAACACACGCAATTGTGCAATTCCCAAAGACGGCGCGGCACAGTTCAACGTCGCCTGGCGCGACCCCGATTATGCCCCCGGACGCCGCGCCTTTTACTATCTCCGCGTGCTCGAAAGCCCAACCTGCCGCTGGTCGACATGGGAGGCCAACCGCATGGGCAAACCAGTCCGCCCCGGCTTGCCGCTCACCATCCAGGAACGCGCATGGAGTTCACCGATCTGGGTGGGTTAAAGGCTGGACCTGGCCCACGGTCGCGCCAATTATCCACCCATGCCAGGGGAGTCATGTGACTGAGAGGGATGGGTAACGCCATCCGGCCCGCTGAACCTGATCCGGCTAGCACCGGCGGAGGGAGGGAGCGGCTCAATCAGAATCATGGTTCGCAGGCTGGATTTGCCTCGTGCATCCATCGCATCGCGTTACGAAAGGCGCGTGGCAAACCTGACAGGTGGCTTTCACCGCCAAGCTCATCGACGTACAGACACCAGGGCCGACCGTTTTTCGCTTTTGCCAATGTTATCCATTTGAGTGCGGGTTCACGAAAGCGCGGGTCGTCATTCTCGGTCGAAACGACATATAAGAGAGTTTTGCGTTTTTCGGGTGCCGAAGGCGCCCGTTCCAGCGCGTCAACAAAATGCTGCAGATTGCGGTGCAATGCCGGGTTAACTGAAATGAGTCCTTCGAACAATTCTGGTTTTTCCAGAGCCGCGTGTAATATAAATTGCCCGCCAAGCGACATGCCGACCAGCACGCGACGATTGGCATCAACCGGGTAATCGCGTTCGACCTTCGGAAATAGCTCGTTCTCGATCATCGAAAGGAATTTTTCTGCTCCACCATAGGCAGCATTTTCGGCCGAAGGTGCAGTGAAGTCCGTAACCCGCATATTGCCATTTCCGGGGTCGTCGGTGCCATAAGATATGCCGACTATGATCGCTTCGGGCATTTCCTCGGCAAAGGTCAGATAATGGGAATAGGCGGCAATTATGGGAAAAGTCTCACCGCCATCGAGCAGGTATATGACAGGCAATTTCTGATCTGTCCGTGTCGTATTTTGGGGTGTCTTGACGTAGATGTGGAACGGGCGGCGCAGGCTGGGAGAATGATGCACAAAATAGTCGGTGGACTTCAATCCGTGGAGCGCCTCCAACGCGCCCGCCTTGTCTGTGACGGGAACACGCTCTCGCGCATACGCAGGATTTGGCGAGCCCAATGCGATACCCATCAACGCCGACAGCATGATCCAGAAAAGCTGGGTCGGCGGACCAAGCCGCGCCAAATACCGGTCTTGCTCCATAGCTGCTTTACTCCCCAGTTACGCATATAGTGCCAGAGCCGCTGCGAACGGTCGATGCCGCTCGTCGAAGCCGCTGTCACTCTGATAGAATTGCGCAGCAATGCTGGACTATTTTCCGGAGCCTTCTATAGTCCCCCCATCCCCGGGGAGCCTGCTGTGGCTGAGAGGGATGGGTAAGCTCCATCCGACCCGTTGAACCTGAACCTGTTAGCACAGGCGGAGGGAGGGAAGGCTGCATCGCATGGCCATTTCCCCACCGCCCATCGAGGAGATTATCCATGGGCGACGCCCCCGCACGCACAGAAAACCCAGCCGTCACCACCGGCCCCATTCGCGGATCGAAGAAGATCCATGTCGGCCCCTATAAGGTCGCGATGCGCGAGATTTATCTGGAACCGTCGAGCGGCGAACCGCCGGTGCGCGTCTATGACACCTCTGGCCCCTATACCGACCCCAATGCGAACATCGACATATCGCAAGGCCTGCCCGAATTGCGCCGCGACTGGATATTGGCTCGCGGCGATGTCGAGGAAGTGACCCAGCGTGAGGTGCGCCCCGAGGATAATGGCCAGCTTGGCCCCGATCGTTCGGGCGGCGTCGCGCCTTTCCCCAATGTCCGGCAGAAAGTGCTGCGCGCGAAACCCGGCATGAATGTTAGCCAGATGCACTATGCCCGCCGCGGCATCATCACCCCCGAGATGGAATATGTCGCCGAGCGCGAAAATCTGGGCCGTGCCCGGCTCGCCGAATATATCCGCGACGGCGAAAGCTTTGGCGCGGCGATCCCCGATTATGTCACCCCCGAATTTGTGCGTGAGGAAGTGGCGCGGGGCAGGGCGATCATCCCCAGCAACATCAACCACCCCGAGAGCGAACCGATGGCGATCGGGCGCAATTTCCTCGTCAAGATCAACGCGAATATCGGCAACAGCGCGGTGGCCAGCGACGTCGCGAGCGAAGTCGACAAGATGGTGTGGAGCATCCGCTGGGGCGCGGATACGGTGATGGACCTTTCCACCGGCCGCAACATCCACGACACGCGCGAATGGATCATCCGCAACTCGCCCGTGCCAATCGGCACCGTGCCGATCTATCAGGCGCTGGAAAAGGTCGGCGGCGTTGCCGAAGACCTGAGCTGGGAAATCTTCCGCGATACCCTGATCGAGCAAGCCGAACAGGGCGTCGATTATTTCACCATCCATGCGGGCGTGCGCCTGCCCTATGTGCCGCTGGCGGCGAAGCGCGTGACCGGCATCGTGTCGCGCGGCGGTTCCATCATGGCGAAATGGTGCCTCGCGCATCACAAGGAATCGTTCCTCTACGAACGCTTTGACGAGATTACCGAGATCATGAAGGCCTATGACGTTGCCTATTCGCTGGGCGACGGCCTACGCCCCGGCAGCATCGCCGACGCCAATGACGAGGCGCAATTTGCCGAGCTCTACACGCTGGGCGAACTCACCAAGCGCGCCTGGGAACAGGATGTGCAGGTGATGATCGAAGGCCCCGGCCATGTGCCGATGCACAAGATCAAGGAAAATATGGACAAGCAGCTGGAGGCATGCGGCGAAGCGCCCTTCTACACGCTTGGGCCGCTCACCACCGACATCGCGCCGGGATATGACCATATCACCAGCGGTATTGGTGCGGCGATGATCGGCTGGTACGGCACGGCGATGCTCTGCTACGTCACGCCCAAGGAACACCTGGGCCTGCCGAACAAGGACGACGTGAAGGCCGGCGTGATCGCCTACAAGATCGCTGCTCACGCCGCCGACCTCGCCAAGGGCCACCCGCGCGCCCGCGTGTGGGACGACGCGCTGAGCAAGGCGCGCTTCGAGTTCCGCTGGGAGGATCAGTTCAACCTGGCGATGGACCCGGTGACGGCGCGCGCCTACCACGACGCCACGCTGCCGGCGCAGGGCGCCAAGGTGGCGCACTTCTGTTCGATGTGCGGCCCGAAGTTCTGCAGCATGGAGATCACGCAGCAGATCCGCCGCGAGGCGGCCCAGGGCATGGCCGACAAGAGCGAGGAGTTCCGCAAGCTCGGCGAGATCTACGTGGAGTCGGCGACCAGGCGCTGAGGGCACGGTGCGGTGCCGTGATCCACGGCATCGCGCCATCACGTCTCACGTCTGCGGCTGGGTGCGCTTCGCCTTGCCAAGCCACGAGCGGCCCGCCGGGCACCCACGCGGGTCGGCGCGAGGAGCCCCCCGGGGCGGGGGGGGGCCCCCCCCCCCCCCCCCCCGCCGCCCCCCGCCCCCCCCCCCCGCCCCCCCCCCGCCCCCCCAC
>NZ_CALMSV010000180.1 GCF_937872355.1 uncultured Sphingorhabdus sp.
CGCTGGAAACCGCTGTTCCAAACACCGGCATCAGAGGCGAACCACAAAATTGAAACCACCCCCGGAGCTAGGAAAATGATGACACACCCTACACATTGGAAAGTAGGAGTTTTCGGCTGTTTTGTGCGGGTTTTCGGGAATGGCAGCTTTCAAGTCAAATCCAAGTCAAAGGGGTGGACTGACTTGGATTCAAGTCAGTCCTGCGAGCAAATGGCGCAAATCCGCGAAACTGTATGTTCTTGACATGTTCTCATCGATGACTTAAAACCAACCTGTCTTTCCGCAAGTGTGAACGGGCTCTGTATCCTACGGAGTCCATCAATGACGCGTCCTTCGTCACTGCAAATCTATGTATCGCGCGACCTTGCGCACCGTGTCCGCATGAAGTCCATGAGCCAGGGATTGAGCATGAGCGAATGGGTGCGTTCGCTTGTTGTCTCCGCCTGCGATGGCGATGATCCGGCAACACAAACAGCCCAGACAATCGATCGGATCCAGCGCCATTCGGTGTTCGTCATGGTCGGCATCGACGCGCTCCTCGCTGGCCATCCTGACCCCGATCTGCGTGATCGCGCGAGGTCCGCTTATGCCCGCCGGTGCAAGCAACTCGGCATCCCTACCAATGCGCTTGATGGAGGGACAAAATGAAACGCAAACTGCTCGATTTCACCACCGGCAGCCAGCTGCTGGGTCATTTCGGTTTCATGTTTGCAGCAGGCCTCAAACTACCCCTGATTGTTGCAGTTGCGGTCATCGGTGGAACCAGCTGGTGGATGCTGTCGGAAGGGCTGTCCGATCATGATCGCTATCTGGTCTGGATGCGGATCTATGCCGCGATCTATGGCTTCATGGAATTCGATCCGGCCAAATTGATCAATCTGGAAACAGGCTATGGAGGCGCAATCCAGCTTCCGATTTCGCTGGTCGCAGACTTTCCTCCGGTCGAGCGCGCCTGGAACATGACGGTCGAAATATTGAGCAATGCATTGTGGCGCTCGGCCCTCATCCTTATACCCTTGCTCATCGCCTTTACCTGGATTGCCGCGCGCTTTGGCAGCCGTTCCAAACAACGCAAACATGAGCGCGGAGCGTTGCTCGTTACCTTGCCCGAATTGGTGCGCGAAATACGCGAGCATAATGACCGCGAGCGCAATCGTGAACTGACCGCCGCCATGGGAAACAGATGGCGTCTGGCGAGCAACAATGAACTGCATGCGCTCTTTCCTTATGCGCCGTCGCGTCTTGCAGAGGTGACCTATCCATGGAGGCTTGAGCAAAGCCATGCGATGCTCATTGGTACCACCGGCATGGGCAAGACTGTTGCACTTTCCGACATGATCGAGGAAGCGCGCGGGCATGGCCAGCGGGCTGTGATATTCGATCTGACCGGCAGTTTTATCGAGCATTTTTACGAAAGCGACCGCGATATCATCCTCAATCCTCTGGATGCCCGCTGCCCGCAATGGAGCGTATTTGACGAGTGCCGCGATGAAGCCGAATTTTCTGCAGCCGCCGAAGCATTGGTACCGCACGACGGGGGCGGCTCGGAACAATTCTGGGTGCTCGCAGCCCGCCTGCTCTTTGTCGAAATGTGCCTCAAATTGAGGGAGCGCGGCAAGGCGTCGAACGAAGCACTTGCAACAGAACTGATGACCGCTGAGGTGTTGGCGCAGCTTGCCCTCATGGACCATAAGGGGCCATCGGTCACCGATACAGCGACATTAATGACCCGTTTGCCGAAGGCAAAAATTGAGGACAGGGCGCATTTGTCGAAAAGCTGGAGCGTAAAAGCTGCCGAACTGGGTTTCGATCCTGCTGCAGTCATAGCGCGCGCAAATGGACGAGCTGCAAATGACCTCGGCATACCGTTGAGTTTTGGTGAGCGGGTAGGCGAAGTCATCGAAAAGGGCAGGGAAATGGCTGCGGGCCTGGCTGAGAAATTCGGGCTCGCAGCATCTGATCCCTTGATGCCGCGCCTCTGGAAGAACCGGACGCCTGAGCAGATTGCAGCCGTGCACGCCGTTGCATCGGCGGTGCGCCATTTGAGCGAGCGTGAGGCTGCTTTCAGCCGCACGTCAATTTACAAGACCGCGCTTGATTTTGGCCTGCCAACCGCGCTGCCGCACATTGAGGAGCGTGTCGTCCAATTGCTGCGCCAAGGCATTTTGGTTGCGGGAAAGGGTGCGGACAAGGGACTTGTCACCACAGTCGGTGCCATAGCGCTTGAACAGCGCATCATTACGGGCGTTGAAGAAGGGCGGGGCACTGTCCTTCCCATTATCGATGCCGATGTGGCTGGCGAACGCCTGCAGGCGCTATCCCAGCTCAAATATGGCATGATCCTCAATCACGGGCAGGAAGGCGCCGGTCGGCTGATCCTTAGCTCGCACAACCGCATTGTTGCAATCCAGGGGATTGCAGGGGCGGGCAAGAGCACCGCGCTCAAACCCGTCGCCGATATCTTGCGCGAAGAAGGCCGCAATGTGCTGGGCCTCGCGGTGCAGAATACGCTCGTCCAGATGCTCGAACGCGACACCGGGATAAAGTCGATGACGGTCGCGCGGTTTCTAAGGCAGCACGGGCCGCTGCTGGCTTTGCGAGACCCATTGAAGCTTGCAGCCGCCCGCAAGGAAATGCGTGGTACGGTTGTTTTTCTCGATGAAGCTTCGATGGTCGGCAACAGCGATAAGGAAAAGCTGGTTCGGATTGCAAATCTTCTACAGCTCGACCGCTTCGCAAGCATCGGCGACAAGAAGCAGCTTGGCGCGGTCGATGCCGGAAAGCCGTTCGATTTGATGCAAAAGGCTGGCACCGAAACCGCGATCATGAACCTCAACATCCGTGCCCGCGACAAACAGCTGCGCGCAGCACAATATGCAGCCCAGGGTGGCCAAATCGACGAGGCCTTGCGGCATCTCGGTTCGAATGTGGTTGAAGTCGGCGAGGGCGCAGCGGTAGCGGCCGCTGCTGCATGGCTTTCGCTCGCGCCAAAGGAGCGCGACCGCACTTCGATCTATGCGTCGGGACGTTCGCTACGCAGTGCGGTCAATGAGGCTGTGCAAACCGGGCTAAAGGCCAATGGCGAACTTGGCGAGCCATCGTTGAAAGTCGAGGCCTTGACGCGGGTCAATGTAACACGCGAAGAACTCCGCTATGCCAAAACTTATGCGCCCGGAATGGTTGTCGAGGTTGCGCGGCGGCAACGCGCGCAGGGACTGCTCGCCGGGAGCTATGTTGTTATTGGTCCGGGTGAGGCAGTTGAAAGCGTCATGCTGCAAAATAGTCGCGGCAAGCAATTTGCCTTTCGTCCATCGCGATTGAAGCCGCAGGGCGAGCAGGACCCGCTGCGGTTGTTTGAAAAACAGACACTCGAACTCCATGCAGGCGAGCGCATTCGTTGGACCGAAACCGACCATAAGCGGGGGCTGTTGAATGCAGATCAGGCGCGGATTTTGGCGGTTGATGCAGACGGCATCGCGGTTCGTACATCCTCTGGCCTGGAGCACCGTCTGGCTAAGGACGACCCGATGCTCAGACGGCTCGATCTTGCCTATGCATTGAATGCGCACATGGCGCAGGGCCTGACATCCGATCGCGGTATTGCGGTTATGGACAGCCGCGAGCGCAACCTTTCCAACCAGCAAACTTTCCTGGTGACAATCACGCGTCTGCGCGACGGGTTGACGCTGTTTGTGAACAACAAGGACAGACTGGAAAGTGCCGTGGCGCGGAACAGCGGTAAGAAGAGTTCGGCATTGGAAACAACGGGTCTGCTCAAATCTGCTGCTGCCAAGGGCCTCGCCAAGGGAGAGACGCCGACCCCTGAAAAGACGCGTACGCCGCCCGAGCGTGAGCGACCGATGGTCAAGCCTTTCGAAATCGGGATCTAAGCGCCGATCGTGTGAAATCGCGGAACCGGCACAGGCTATGGTTCAACTAGCCCGTGTAAGCAGGCCGCAGTTGGGCTTCAGTTCACAAGAAATAGCCGGCAATCCAGAGCGCATAGCCAAGCACGACACAGGCAACCACAATGCTAAGCTCGATCAAGCCGCGCGACAATATCGGCCTTTTGGCGCCATGACGCCAAATCCGTTTGACCGCCAGCTCAGAAAATCCCGAGCGGACCGCCTCGATATGAACCTTGTTGCCAACGAGCTTCGATATCCGCCGCGACGGCTCGAGTAGCCATGTGCCGCCCTTATCGGGTTTCAGGAGCGGACCATTGGGGCCGTCGATCAACAGGCCGCTCTCATGGATGACATCGCCTACGGGCATCTATGGTCCCGCCAATAGCGATCCCATTTATGCACCGTTCCGCTTGCGACCATCTCGCATGAGAGATCATGTCCGGACGCAAGCACGCACCAGGCTGCCGTGCGTGTTCCTCCCGCCGACCCATCGGATCTGCAACGCATGGTCGGCGCGGAAACCGCGACATGACCTGTCGAATTGGTCCCTCGCGCACCGCCCAACAGGGAAACAAGCGTGTCGCGCGCTTCAATTGCCGAGGCATCGGGGCAGGGCTGGTTGGTACGGCAAGTACCGTCCATCTCGCGTGCGGCAACGCCGGACAAGCGCACATGCGGGCCTTCTGCACACCAAATCGGGCCGTCACCATCCCAGACGTGCGTAGGCGTACATTGGAAATTCTGTCCGGCAGCTATGACTGTGGCTGCGTAAATCAGGAACATCGCTTCACTTTCATTGCATTTTTCGGCCGAACCACAGCACCCGGCCGACAATATTGATCGACTGACGGCTCATACCGGACCAGGTGGGATAAGCAGGATTGTCACTCACCACTGAAATCTGCCGACCTTTTGGCTCGATGGCAATGCGTTTGACATTAAGCGTATCATCCATCCGCAGCACATAGATGCCATCGCGCAGACGCGCATGCCCGTCGCCCAGATCTACCATCACTTCATCGCCATCGAACAATGTAGGCTCCATGGAATCGCCGAGGACGCGAATGATCGACAGGCTCGATGCCTTGCTGGAAGTGAGTTTCTTAAGCCAGCCTTGGTCAAAGCCGAACTGCGCGCTTTTCTGCTCCATCTCGGAAAGAGCGCCGTGCCCAGCTGAGGCCGCGACATCAAGGATCGGAACCTGGACCAGATCGACAACCGGTCCGTTTTTGAAGACAGGACCGCCGAGCTGCGCTTCGTCTATTCCGTAATAGCGCGCTAATATGCTGCGGTCTCCCTCGCTCAACGCTCTGGGCGTACCGCGCTTGATGAACTGCTGGATATAGGCGGCATTGCGGCCAAGCAGCCGCGAGATTGACGAATAATCGTCGCGGTTGTTCCGGATCAACTCGTCGAGAACCGCTCGAGGATCGCTCATGTCCAAGGTCCTTCTTTCATTCGCGTAGGAATTTTTCCTAGACTCTAGGAGTGACTCCTATTACGAACAAAACAAGAACACAAGCTGAAAGTGAGTCGACGGATATGCCTCTGCTGGACCAGATTGAACGCTATCTCAGTGAAACCCATGTCTCTCCAACCCGCTTTGGCAGGATGGCAGTGGGTGATCCCAGATTTGTGCATGATCTGCGTTCAGGGCGCGAACCACGCCTTGCTACACGCGAGCGGGTTCGCAGTTTCCTGCTCCAGCCTAGACCTGACCAATAAGAATTGCGCATCACCCCGAAATTGAGCCTCCAGTTAAGATGGCCATGAAGTTAGTTTGGTAACTCTCGCAACTTCAGTTAAGTAAATAGCCAGCTGGAACGGGGGCAACTCAACAAGATGGCAGCAAAGTCCGATAATGGCGGTTGTGGCCTGCTTGTTCTGGCGGGGATTTTCATATTCGCAATTTCGAGATGTGGCGGTAGCGAAACCGAAACTGATGCAGCGCCATCTGAGAGCTATTTGTCGACACCCGCAGCGCAAGACAGCCAACAAACATTGCTCACAATGTATATCCAGAGCCGTAAAGTAAATTGCCGTGCCGAACCTGCCGCCCAGTCGGCGGTAGTCAAGAAATTTGAACATGGCGATGCCGTAGAGACAAGCGATGGAGAAAATGGCTGGCTCGCTGTAGAAAGCGGCGGCGAAGATAAATGCTGGATTAAAGCGAGCTTGCTCGGAGAGGAAAAGCCAGAGCCAGTCGCATTTGCCGTTCCGGCACCTGCCGCACCAACGCGCTTGTTTGAAGCGCCAGCCGAACGGTCGTCACTCAGTTGCGGTGGAAAGTCCGTTTGCCGGCAGATGGATAGCTGTGATGAAGCCTATCATTATCTGAACCAATGCGGCGTTGGCAGACTTGATGGCGACGGCGATGGCGTGCCGTGTGAGTCTATATGCTGAATGCGCCAAACACCCCCAAGACACAAAAGGAAGACAGTCCAATTGGGGAACTGCGGAGACTTTTGTATCGACACCTCGAGCCTTCGGTATGGCCTAACGCTGGAATTTCGCCGCTCAACTGGTTTTTGATAGCTGCCATTCTCGTTGGAACTGTCGCTGCGATACTGCAGACGGAGCCGTTAATATCCTCAGGCCGTGAAGCGCTCTTTCGAGGACTTGAACTGGGCCTAGGCTTGGTATTCGCGTTGGAGTATCTGGTCCGCTTCTGGATTGCTGCTGAACGAACGGGCCATGGAATAGCGGAAAACCGGCTGCGGTTTGTGTTCTCATTTTCAGGCTTGCTCGATCTGGCAATCATCGTCGCAACCTTTGCGCCGTTCGTCACAGCAAATCTGCTTGTTCTGAGACTGGCCCGGATCATCCGCATAGTCCGGCTAGCCAAGCTCGGACGAATGTCAGCTGCAATCCAGCGTTTGAGTGCGGCGGTCGCATCGAGGGGGGTTGAGCTTTTGTTCACTATGGGCCTTGCGGCAACGGTTTTGGTATTTGGGGCAACAGCATTGCATTTGCTCGAAGGCGAGCTTCAGTCAGAAAAGTTTGGAAGCATCCCGCGTGCAATGTGGTGGTCCGTGGTTACCCTTACGACTATTGGTTATGGCGATGTGTACCCGGTAACTGTTGGGGGAAAGATTGTTGCATCCATTGTCGCAGTTGCGGGGATCGGATTGATCGCCATGCCAACGGGAATATTGGCTGCAGCGTTCAGTGATGCGTTTCGAACGGGTAGCGACGATTGAGCGCCTTCGAGACATTCGCGACATTTGCCAATTCACATTGGTTTCTCCGAATGCGACATTCAACCTGCCTGTGGTGGCAACTCTGATTTCGTGCGCAGGGTAAATGAGATAGCAAATTAAGCTATATTTCAACGAGACTAGTCAAACCAATGTACGGCCCCGCTGGCCAGATCGTAAAAGGCACCGACGATCTTCAGTACTCCATGCTCTTGCGGACGGCGCAGGGCTGGAGAGGCTTCTTCCCTGAGTTCGCGGACAACGCGGTGGACATTGTGCCGGGCAGCAGCGTTGACTAGGTCGTGTTGGCAGTCTTCACCTACCTCCATGATCGCCGGATAAAGCGGTTGCAGCACTTTGCTGATATTGGCTGAATAGCCGTAATGTTCTTTGACGACCGATACCGCTGCCCTGACGGCACCGCAATTCTCGTGGCCCATAACTACGATTAACGGAACTCCCAGCACCGTGACCGCAAATTCGAGGCTGCCCAAGGCGGTGGAGCAGAGGCTGTTCCCTGCATTGCGGACAATGAACAGTTCTCCCAGCCCTCTGCCAAAAAGAAGTTCTGGCGCAACGCGCGAATCCGAGCAGCTCAGATAAGCTGCAATCGGCCGTTGGGCCGCGGCCATCCGCAGACGGCTCATCCGGTCGCCGTGGACAGCCAGCGGTGCATCGTCGAGGAAACGACGATTGCCGTCTTTCAATAGCGCCAGCGCGTCATCAGGGGTGAGCAATGGCGTCATCCAGCTTTACCGTCCTTTCGCGGCAGCAGGTAAATGGCGGCATTGCGTAAAACCCAAGGCGCAATTGCCAGGACGAATAATGCGGCGGAGATGACCAGCCATGGGCCGTCCTCTCCCTTTATCGCGGCCATAATGCGCGCCACTGCGGCGATCTGTATCCCGATGAAGCCAATTCGACCGACCATCGGGAGCTCAAGCGGTCGGCCCGAATGGCCCTGCGTCACGCGAGTTACCATCGCGACAATCAGACTGCTCGCAAAGCCGATGGTCAGCGCATGTTCGGGTGCGCGTCCAAGTTGCAAGCCGATGCTCGACGGCGCCGTCAGTGCATATCCGATTGGTGCCCAGGCAAAGCCGATAACGAGCACCCAGAGCAACGCCGGGGCTTCGCGACGCGGCCACCATTTGAATGCCATCAGTCCGGTGAGAGCAGCTAACAGCACGGCACCGCCGGTGACCAGAACGGCCAATTCAAATTGCAGGGCTGCTACGAGCAGCGCTGTTGCTCCCCAATAGGCAGCGAGCACCCAATAGGGCCGCCAGCGTTCATACTCCGCCACAACATTGCCTGCGAAAAAGGGCACCATGCGATGGCAGACAGTAACGAATACAGGTAGCAGGAACGCCCAGAGGCCCAGCCGGTTGGATAGTGGCAGAGCCAGCGCACCTGCTGGATCAACCAAGAAAAACAGAAAGGCGGTCTGCCCGATGACCCCCGCGGAAAGGGCGGCAAGGATAGACCAGCCGTGCCAGGTCGGGTCTTTACCATCGGTCCGTTCACGCAAAGCGACGCGCAGCAATGCGGCACCTCCCCAGAGCGCAGCGAGCAGCGCGCTTACGATGGCTGCGGCCAGCAGCTCATCATTGCCTATTGCCAGCGCCGCCCATGCCGTCAGTGTAGCGACTGCATAGCCCAAGCCGACGGGTGCATATGCGATCTTGCCCAGATCGGGATAGCCCATCCAGCGCGGGAATACCGTCAGCAGGAAACCGAAAAAAAGCGGCGGTAGTGCCAGATAGATTATCAACGGCGCATGCAGCAAAGCTGGCGGAATATCACCGCCTGCAGGTGCGGCAGTACCGAAATATAGCCCAGAAAGCACTGCCAGCCACCAGCAGAGCATAGCCACCAGTTGCACCGCGCCTATCAGGAACAGCAGACGATGCGGCGCTGCAAGGATCGTGACTGGGCTCACCATAGCCCATGGCTCCCGCCCACTGCGCCGATTGTAGCAATAATGGAAGCGAGCAAAATTATGCGGTGAGCCCGTTCCATACGCTGGAAATCGAGCTGCGGATGCGGCGATGCAGCCATGCGCTTGTGAAGGAAAAGCGGCTCGAGGATGAATAACATGATCGTAAAAACGAGCCAGACCAGCAGCATGGCCCACATCCACCAAAAGTGCGGGTCAGCAAAGCGACCCCATAGGTCGGTGCGCCAGACCATCCAGAAGCCACTGGCACCGGCCAACATCACCCAGATTTTTGCCTGCCAGGAGAAGCCGTTTTCGATCTGATGAAAGGCGGCGAGTCTGTCGGCCGCTTCGCGGTCACGGCGCAGTGCTGGCATGATGACGGTCGTGACAAAAGCAACGCCGCCGATCCACATCAGCACTGCGACAACATGAACGATGCGGGCGATTGTGAAGTCATCCATGGCGTTATCCTTACGATCCTTTGCAATTGATAATCATCAATGGCTTTGACCAATGTCAAACTAAACTCTTTGCGGAGGGTATAAAGGTTCCTCCATGAAAAACGCACCGCTCTTATCCTTGCTTGCCTTGTCGTCGGCTTTTGCTGCTGTGCAGCCGGCCGTGGCCGATGCTGCAAAAACTGATCCTATCACGCCTTATGCGGACATACGCTATCGGCTCGAACTGGTCGATCAGGAGGGCCTGCCAGAAGATGCGACTGCATCCACAATAAGATTGCGAGCCGGATTGAAAACTGCGGAATGGAATGGCCTGAGCGCGCTAATCGAGGGTGAGGCGATCGCGAGGGTCGGACCACGACACTACAATGATACGGTCAATGGCTTGACGGCCTATCCTGTAGTTGCCGATCCTTCGGACGTGCTGCTTAATCAGGCTTGGCTGAAATTCAGACCGGTGAAAGAAGTTGAAGCGATTGCAGGCAGGCAAGCTGTAAACTTCGACAATCAACGCTGGATCGGTTCGGTTGGCTGGCGGCAGAATGACCAGACACTCGATGCCGCACGCCTCAGCATCAAGCCGGTGAAGGGCGTCACACTGGATTATGGCTATGCTTGGCGGGTCAATCGCGTTTTTGGCCCGGATTCGCCGCAAGGCATTTGGCGCGACAATGATATTCACCTGATCCACGCCAACCTTGAGGCCAAGCCCGTCGGGATGCTCACGGCATATGGCTATTTCCTCGACATTCCCGATTCGCCCCTGTCATCCTCCAAAACCGTCGGAGCTCGACTCGCGGGTGAACAGAAACTTTCAGGCAAGGCCAAGCTGCTATACGCATTGGAATATGCCAATCAGCGCGATACTGCTGCAAACCCGAGAAATTTCTCGCTCGACTATCTGCTTGTCGAACCCGGCATTGCGATCGGCGCGCTTACATTTAAAGCTGGACTGGAGCGATTGGAGGGCAATGGCGTTGCCGCCCTGCAAACACCATTGGCGACATTGCATGCATTCAATGGCTGGGCGGATAAGTTTCTGACCACACCTGCCGATGGCTTACGTGACCTCTATGCCGATGTGGCAATAAAGCTGCCTGCTATCGCAGCGATAAAAGGTGCAAATGCGCGCTTACAATATCACGACTTTAATGCGACGCGGGGTAGTATTGACTATGGCAGGGAATGGGGGCTGATGCTCGGCGTTCCAATCACCAAGCAAATATCAACCACCGTGAAATTCAGTCGGTACAATGCCAACAGCTTCGCTAGCGACACCAGCAAATTCTGGTTCGCTGTTGATGCCAAATTCTGAGGTGCTTGTTGCTGGGGGTCGTGCCTGATGCCCCCCTGCCTTATAGCCCAAGACTTGCAATGTCGTTGGTCGGAAAAGCATCCGGCTTGGCAAAGGCGGCCAGTTTGCCCCGGTCAACAATCTGCACGACCGAACCTTCGATATTCACGCCATGCGATCCAAGTGCACTGAACGCACGCGATAGATTTTCGGGCGTCATTCCCAGCAGCGAAGCCAGTGTCCGTTTCTCGATCGGAATGTCGAACTGAAAGGCCCCGCCGCGTTCATCGCTCTCGACCAGCAAATAATTTCCGAGGCGCTCGACCGACTGGCGGAGCTTCATATCCGTCAGCGCGCGGACGAAGTAGCGAAAGCCAAACGACAATTCTTTCATCGCTGCCTGCATCAAAGCCCGGTCGTTGTCGATTGCTTCGCGGATCAGCGCGCAAGGGATCATCAATATTCGCGAAGCGGTAAGCGTGCGTGCGGACATGAGATAGGGTTGGTCAGTATAGGCGGCGGCCAATATGAAACTGCGCACGGGTCGCATGATCGCCATTGTGGTCGTGCGGTCGCCGTTGCTGGTATATAGTTCGACTAGGCCATCGACCAGAATGTGCAGGAAATCCGGTTTTTGGCCAACATCGAACAGCTTAAGAGCAGGCGGGAATACCTGCAGGAATGCGTTGGCAAAAATACGTTCACGCTGCTCGGGATCCATTTCGGCGAAAATAGGAAGAGCGGCAATTTCCGGTTTTTCTGCGGCGCGCACCCTGCATCCCCTCGCATCTGAATTTCGTCACTTTACGCCCTGGATTGATAATTATCAATCAGTGAGATGATGTAAATCCCAGGGCCTTTTGACGTTGATCACCCGAAGATGATTTTGCCTTTGCGCAACGGGTTTGGTTGATCCACGTCAACAATTCTCCCTCAATAAAGCGGTCAACCCGAAGCCGGAATTCAACACGCCGCATAGGGGGCAGTCATGGTCACGGCTTCGGTTTCACCGCAACAACAACAAGGGGCGCTGTGGCTCAGCACATTGGCCTTCACGGCCTGTTTCGCCGTCTGGACGATCTTCGCGATCATCGGCGTCGAAATAAAGGCCGAACTTGGCCTCAGTGACACCCAGTTCGGGCTTCTCGTGGGCACTCCGATCCTCACCGGTTCGCTGGTTCGCGTTTTTCTAGGCATCTGGACCGATCAATATGGCGGTAAACTGGTTTTCCCGCTGACCATGCTGGCATCGGCAGTTTCGACCTGGTTGCTTTCGATGGCAGACAGTTACGGGATGATGCTGCTCGCCGCCCTAGGTCTCGGTCTGGCAGGTGGCGGGTTTGCCGTTGGCGAAGATCATCTGGGCGCGACTGACGCAGAAACCTTTACCAACTACACGCT
>NZ_CALMSV010000181.1 GCF_937872355.1 uncultured Sphingorhabdus sp.
AACTCCCGCGTGAGGGGCCTGGCGCGGGGTTTCGGGGCGGCGGGGCGGGGGGGCCGCCCCCCCCCCCCCCCCCCCCCCGCCCCCCCCCCCCCCGCCCCCCCCCCCGCCGATAAACATCAGGATCGAGGTGAGCATCAGCGACTGGTCGGAAAGTGCACCGATATTGACCGCGTTGAACCCTGCGGTGCGCGCAGTGACCGACTGGAACAGGCCGTTCAATATATGCGCATGTGGTTCCATATTGCCCATCGTCGCGCCATTTTCCCATTCAAGGATGATGAACAGCAGCGCGCCTACGACCAGCAGGAACGCATAACCATAAAGCGTGAGCCGCCCGTGCAGCGAAATCCGCTTCCAGCCGCGCTGCGTCCACATGTCACGATAAACCGGATAGCCGATGCCGCCGGCAACCACCGCCGCCATGATCGGCGTCAGAAACAGCCAGTCCGACTGGAAACCCATCAAATTGTCGCTCCACAGCGCGAAACCAGCATTGTTGAACGCGGAAATGGCGTGGAATAGCCCGTTCCATGCGGCATCGGCCAGCGGCTGTCCATGGCCGAGCCACAGCCAGCCAAACAGCCAGAGCGCAACGACAGCCTCGAACGTGAAGGTGAAGGCGACAATGATCTTGAGCAGCGGGCGGACATTGCCGGGCGTAATCCCGCTATTCTCCGCCGCCAGCCCGCGCCTTATGCCAAAGCCCATCGTCCGGCTGAACAAGGCGACGAGCAGCACCGATGCGCTCATGATGCCGAGCCCGCCCAACTGGATCAGCACGAGGATCGTCAGCTCGCCCTGCCCCGACCAGTGGTTGGGCACATCGAGCGTCGACAGGCCGGTGACGCAAAGCGCCGAGACAGCGGTGAACCATGCGTCGACAAAGGGCGTCCCCTGCCTGCTTTCGGTCGCCGAGGGCAAAGACAGGGCGAACGCGCCGAGCAGCGAGACAAGGAAGAACAGCAGCGGCACGATCTGCACCGGCCGTGCGAACAACAGGTTCACCAGCCGGTCGAGCGTGCCGACCGCGAGCCGTTCCATCAGATGTTCGGGATGATGTGGTTGTTCCGCCAAGACTTTCCCCTCGCCTGCAATGCCTTAACGGTATTGCCCGCAAGGGGGAAGGTTCAATAACCCATCAGGCTCATCACTTCCTTGCGGCTGCGGGTATCGTCGAGGAAGCAGCCCAGCAGTTTCGAAGTGACCATGTTGACGCCGTGCACCTTAACACCGCGCCCGGTCATGCAGCCATGTTGTGCTTCAATGACAACCGCCACACCTTCAGGCTTCAGGTGCTCCCAGATGCAGTTGGCGACCTCTGCGGTCAGCCGCTCCTGCACCTGCAGGCGGCGGGCAAAGCCGTGGAGGACGCGGGCTAGCTTCGATATCCCAACAACGCGGTCGGTGGGCATATAGGCGATTGAGGCCTTGCCGATGATCGGCGCCATATGATGCTCGCAATGCGACTGGAACGGAATGTCCTTCAGCAACACCAGTTCATGATAGCCGCCGACTTCCTCGAACGTGCGCGACAGGTGTACCGAGGGATCTTCGCCATAGCCGGCGCAATATTCGCGCCAGGCACGGCCAACGCGACGCGGCGTATCGAGCAGGCCTTCGCGGCGCGGATCGTCCCCGGTCCAGCGGATCAGCGTCTTGATCGCTTCGAGAACCTCGTCGGGAACGACAACCTTGCCGCTCTCGTCAATCTCGTCATCATAATGAATGTGCGCGATGGGAAACACCATTTCGGGTCTGTTCATGGGTCTGGTCCTGTTAATGAGCGACTCTTTCGCTTCACCGCAAGCCTAACCCCCGCCCGCCTTTCTATCCTATACAGCCATTAACCCTTAAGGCGTTGCCCGCAAGAGGGGCGACACTTGAGCGTGTGCATTTTACTTTGGAATAGTCCAGCGCACCCGGCTCGTCCAGCTTGCAGGGCCGCCGCCATCGGTGATCGGTTCAAACCGCGCGCGGCGCATTAACGCCTTGCAGGTAGCCGCATCGAGGTCCCCATGGCCGCTTGAGGCTGTGACCGTACATGCCGTCACCTTGCCATCGACGCCGACGTCCAGCCGGAATGCCGTGGTCCCCTCGCGCTCTTCGCGCAAGGCGCGCGACGGATAGTCGTTGGTTGTGACCCAGGTACCCGGGTTGGTGGCCGGGGCGATCGGCGGCAATGGCTGCGGCTCCGGTGCTGTTGGCAGCGGCAGCGGCGCATCCGGGCTGTTGGTTTCAGTTATTTCCGTCTGCTCCGCAACTTCATAGGGCTCTTCTCTGCTCAACGGCGGCGCGTTGTTCTCGTCACTATCGAAGAGGTTGAAGAGGATCATCAGCAAGACAAAGCCGACGCCGAGAACGTTGCGGCCGTTCTTTGTATTCACCAGCCAGTCGAGCACCATCGTCGCAGTGCTTTGTGGATAAGCAGACCGCGATTGCCGATACCCGTCGGTCTGTTCCTGAAAAAGTTCTTCTTCGGTTTTATACCCACCGCCGCCAACATATTCACTTTGCTCTTGAGTCGGCTCTTCTGGCTGATCAGCTACAGGTCCCGGCTCGGTATCGGGGACCGCGACCGCTGCAGCCTCTTCGGCCTCAATCCGCCGTGCTTCGATGACATGCAGATTGGACTGCAGTGAGGGAGAACCCTTTGCCAGCAACACGCGGCAGCGCGCACAGATATTTTCGAGCGGCTCTGCCGCATATTCCGAATTGCGCATCAGATCGTCAACACGATCGCGCACATCCTCCATATCCGAAAGCTCGGTTCCGCATTCCTTGCACCGGCGTTTGCCGAACCCGAACATCCCCTGCCCCCGCAGGCCCGGTTCAGCCTATCGCCTGTCCCGTTTTCGCCCAGTCGGCAAGGAAACCTTCGATTCCCTTGTCGGTCAGGACATGCTTGAACAGGCCTTTGATCACTGATGGCGGCGCGGTCATCACATCTGCACCAATCTTCGCCGCCTCGAGCACATGGATGCCATGGCGCACGCTGGCGACAAGGATTTCGGTGCCAAAGTCATAATTGTCGTAGATCAGGCGGATATCGGAAATCAGGTTCATCCCGTCAAAGCCATTGTCATCATGCCGACCGACGAAAGGTGAAATGAAGGTGGCGCCCGCCTTCGCCGCGAGCAGCGCCTGATTGGCTGAGAAGCAGAGGGTGACATTGACCATCGTTCCGTCGCTGGTCAGCGCCTTGCAGGTTTTAAGGCCGTCGATGGTCAGCGGCACCTTGATGCACACATTGTCCGCAATCTTACGCAGAACCTCGGCCTCTTTCATCATGCCTGCATGGTCGAGCGCTACGACTTCCGCCGAGACGGGGCCGTCAGTCAGCCCGCAGATTTCCTTGGTCACTTCCATGAAATCGCGGCCCGATTTCATGATCAGCGACGGGTTCGTCGTAACCCCGTCAAGCAGGCCGGTGGCGGCCAGTTCCTTGATGTCGTCGATTTCAGCGGTGTCGGCAAAGATTTTCATGGGCTCGCAGCTCTCTATTTGCGGTTGGAATCACTTCACCGCCTATAGGCAAAAGCGCCATCGCTTGGACAGCGCTATATTGCGGCTATTTGAGCAAACCGAAGACCGCGATCAGCATCGGGTCATTGGTCTTCCGCGGATTGGCGCGAATTCCTTCCTCTTCCAGCCCGATCGCCGCCCAGATGGCATCATCGGCTTTGCGGGTGATATCCTGCCCGAGCGCCTGCATGTCAAAACCGGTGACCGATTGGACCGCGCGATTGATCACCTGATCATCGAAAAGACGCAGGCCATCGGAAATGCCGGGCAGCATCGCGTCGAACAGCGCGATGCCCATCTTCCCGCGCAGGAAACGGGTTGCAGCCTGCGGTCCACCGCGCACGATTTCATCGGCAGCCTCTATGCTCACCATACGGATGGTGTCTGCAATCAGGGGAGCGGCTCGCTCGGCACCCTTTTCTGCAGCGCGGTTGAGTTGGCGCTGCAGACGGTCGCGGAAGGACTGGCTTTGCAACAGTGCGGATAAAATAGTTGTCCCACGTCCGCCGCCCAACCGATCGGGCAAAGCGATGCGCGCCACCGAGCTGTCCCAAAAGCCACCGGGCTGAAGCAGAAGCGCAAAGGCATTTTGCGAGGCAAGAGTCAGAAGCCGCCGAATGACTTCAGTCAGGCTGTAGCGTGGCCCGCCCGCGCAGCCGGGCAGCGCGAGGGTGAGCCCCGCAGCCCCGGTCAGCAAAAGTTGGCGGCGTTCGAACACAATGGACATGAGGCGACTCCTCCCAAAACCCTATAGCGCTCGAATATCAGAATAATTCCGACTCTACCATGAACGGGTCGCTGAGGGCGTGACGCGGCATTAGCCACACCCTATATCCGCCAGATGAATCGCCCCCAACCTTCCGGCAAGCGCGTGCGCGTGGTGTTGTTGACGCAAGTCATCGGGCCGCTCGATTATCGCTTGCCCGACTGGATGGACGCCGATGTCGGTTCGGTTGTTGTTGTGCCGCTCTGCCCCCGCAAGATGGTTGGCGTGATCTGGGACGAAGGGGTGTTCGGCGACGAAGCGGTCGAGGAGCACCGCCTGCGTAACGTGCTGGAGGTTATCGACGTCCCGCCAATCAAGCGCGGCCTCAGGCGGCTGGTCGACTGGGTTGCCGACTATTATCTTTCCAACCATGCCGCTGTGTTGCGGATGGTTATTTCATCCTCTGCCGCGCTGTCGGCGGGAGGGACGGTTACCGAATATCGGCCCTCAGGGATTGAGCCTGCCCGATTGACCCCGCAACGCGCAGCCGCGCTGGATGCTTTGGTGGACGCCCAAGGGCTGGTGCGCGAACTGGCCGAGCAGGCGGGCGCCAGCGAGGGTGTGATCCGCGGGCTGGTGAAGGTCGGCGCGCTGGAGCCGGTGACGGTCAGCATCGATGCGCCCTTTGCGGCGCCTGATCCGGACCATCATCATCCAGAACTATCTGACCTACAGGAAGCCGCAGCCGGAGTGATGCGCGACGCAGTGAAGGAAAGCGCATTCGAGCCGATTGTGCTCGATGGCGTTACCGGCTCGGGTAAGACCGAGACTTATTTTGAGGCGGTCGCAGAAGCTCTCAAGATTGGCAAACAAGTGCTTGTCTTACTTCCTGAAATTGCCCTCACGCAACCCTTTCTGCAACGCTTTGAAGCGCGCTTCGGCGTCGAGCCAGCAACATGGCATTCGGGGATGAAGCAGTCGCAGCGCCGCCGCGTGTGGCGGGGTGTGGCTGAAGGGCGGGTGCAAGTCGTCGCCGGTGCGCGCTCGGCGCTGTTCCTGCCTTTTGCCAACCCCGGACTGATCGTCGTCGACGAAGCGCATGAGATCAGTTTCAAACAGGAAGATGGCGTGCGCTATCATGCCCGCGACGTTGCGGTGATGCGGGGCAAGTTCGAAGGATTCCCTGTTGTGCTGGCCTCGGCCACACCCGCGCTCGAAAGCCGCCACATGGTCAGCATCGGACGCTATAAGGGACTTGAAATTCCATCACGCTTTGGCGCTGCAAAGATGCCCCGGATCGAGGCCATCGACCTGACGCAGGACCAGCCCGATCGCGGCCACTGGATTGCACCTACCTTGCTCAAAGCGCTCGAGGAAAGGCTGGAACGCGGCGAGCAGAGCCTGCTCTTCCTGAACCGCCGTGGATATGCGCCACTGACCCTGTGTCGCAATTGCGGGCATCGGTTCGAATGCCCCAATTGCACTGCATGGATGGTCGAACACCGGCTGGTCCGCCGCCTTGCCTGCCATCATTGCGGCCATGTCATGCCGCCGCCCGACGCCTGCCCCGAATGTAGCGCCGAAGACAGCCTCGTCCCCTGCGGCCCCGGTGTCGAGCGCATCTGCGACGAGGTACAGCGCATGTTCCCCGAGGCGCGGACCATCGTTGCAACTTCGGACACATTATGGTCGCCGGAAAAGGCCGCCGAATTTGTAGCATTGGTCGAGAATAAGGCGGTCGATATTATCATTGGCACCCAGTTGGTGACCAAGGGCTATCACTTTCCCGAACTGACACTGGTGGGGGTGATCGACGCTGATCTTGGTTTGGAGGGCGGCGATTTGCGCGCCGCAGAGCGCACTTTCCAGCAGATCGCGCAAGCCGCCGGGCGTGCAGGTCGAGCAGAGAAGCCCGGCGAAGTCTTCATCCAGACACGCAATCCCTCACACCCCGTGATCGCCGCGCTGGTCGAAGGTGATCGCGATGCCTTTTATGATGCCGAAACCGAGCAGCGCCGCCGCGCCGGTGCCCCCCCCTTTGGGCGTTTCGCCGCGATCATCATCAGTTCAGAAGATGAGCGCGAGGCCATTGAAGCCGCACGCGCAATCGGCGGTTCGGCCCCTGAAATCGAGGGGATGCACGTCTATGGCCCTGCCCCTGCCCCGCTGGCGATGCTCCGTGGGCGCCACCGGCAACGCCTGCTAGTTCATGCCCAACGCTCGGTCGAGCTGCAGAATATCATGCGCGAGTGGCTCGGTGGCCTACAATTCCCGCGCGGGGTGCGCGTGGGGGTGGATGTCGATCCATACAGCTTCCTGTAAGCCAAAATTTGCTCTACCCTTTGCCGTCTTATTCCTATAACACAGTTTATCGATGTTCTTCCGCCGATCCAAAACCCCTCCCCCGACCGATATCGATAGCAGGCTGGCGGCCTTTGACCGTGCCTATGCCGGGATGTTCCCCGGCGAAGCAAAGCCCTGGGAAAGCGCGACGGCAGCAGCGTCGCCGTCCATCGAAACCGCGAAAACTTGGCTGCTCGGCAAAACCCGCTGGTGGTGGTTTACCCGCGCCAGTGCGGGCCTGTTGCTGCTGTTCATCCTGATCGTTTTCTGGCTGGCAATCACCGCGCCGCTCTCCAAATCGCTGCAACCGATCGCGCCGCCGCGCATCACCCTGCTGGCATGGGACGGCACACCGATTGCCCGCAACGGTGCGATTGTCGACAAGCCGGTTGAAGTCGAAAAACTGCCGCCGCATGTCGTGCAGGCTTTCCTGTCGATCGAGGACCGGCGTTTCTATTCGCACTGGGGCGTCGACCCGCGCAGCATCGCCCGCGCGCTGTGGAGCAATACTTTCGGCAGTGGCCTCAAACAGGGTGGCAGCACGATAACACAGCAACTTGCGAAGTTCACCTTCCTGACGCCAGAGCGCAGCCTGACCCGCAAAGCCCGCGAGGCGCTGATCGCATTCTGGCTGGAGGCGTGGCTTACCAAGGATGAGATCCTCGAACGCTATCTGTCAAACGCCTATTTTGGCGACAATATCTACGGGCTGCGCGCAGCGTCGATGCACTATTTCTATCGCAAGCCCGAAAATCTGACGCTTTCGCAGGCGGCGATGCTGGCTGGACTGGTGCAGGCCCCCAACCGCCTGGCCCCGACCCGCAATCCGCAGCGCGCCGCCAAACGCGCGAAGCTGGTGTTGAACGCGATGGTCGCGACCGGTGCAATCAGCGAGGCCAAGGCCGATGCCACACCGATCGCACGGATCGATGTTCGCTATAAGGAAACGCTGCCGACCGGCACCTACTTCGCCGATTGGGCGATGCCGCAGGCACGGCTTGATGCCGAGACCGGCTATTCGGATCAGGTCATCCGCACCACGCTGGATTCACGGCTGCAGAATATCGCCCGCAACGTCATCGCACGCGCGCCGTTGGGTAAGGCGCAGGTGGCGCTGGTTGCGATGCGGCCCAATGGCGAAGTCGTGGCGATGGTAGGCGGCAAAAGTTACAAGGAAAGCCCGTTCAACCGGGCGACGCAGGCGAAACGCCAGCCGGGTTCGACCTTCAAACTTTTTGTTTATACCGCGGCGTTGCGCAGCGGGATGACGCCTGACAGCAAGGTTGATGACAGCCCGATTATCGAAGGTGCCTATCGCCCCAAAAATTACAGCGAACGCTATCGTGGTGAAATCACGCTCAAACAGGCTTTCGCCCAATCGAGCAACGTCGTCGCGGTACGCCTGTACAACCAGCTTGGCTATAGCGCGGTGGCGCGTGCGGCGAAGGATCTGGGCGTCCAAAGCCCGCTGACCCGCGACGCCAGCCTGGCACTTGGCAGTTCGGGGATGACGCTGCTCGAGCTAACATCGGCTTATGCTGGCGTTGCCGGAAATAAATGGCCGGTCGAACCACGTGCCTTTGTGGCCGAAGATGAAGGCTGGTTCGGTTGGCTGCTGTCGGCACAGCGCAGCTTCAGCAATGCCCAGCACAAGGCCCTACTCGAGCTGTTGGGTGCGACCGTTAATCAGGGCACCGGACGCGCGGCGCGGCTTTCCATCCCCGCTTATGGCAAGACGGGCACCAGCCAGGATTATCGCGATGCATTGTTCATCGGCTTTGCAGGCGATCTCGTGGTTGGCGTGTGGATCGGCAATGATGACAACACCCCTCTGCGAAACATGACCGGCGGCGGCCTGCCCGCGCGCATCTGGCGCGACTTCATGGGCCAAGCGGTCAAAGGCGCCGGTGCGCGGCCCAAACCGAAACCGGCAGTCGAGCCTGATCCAACGGGACCGATCGAACCGCTTGACCTGCCGGAGATCCCGGAACTGCCGGTCAATATCAATGGCACCGAAGTTCGTGTTGACCCGGGCAAGGGCGTAACTGTCAGCGGGCAGATCGAAGGCGTGCCGCTGGATGTTACGTTCGGGCGCGATGGGGTAAATGTGCAACCGCGCGAAGAGCCTGCCCGCAGGCAATAAAGCCGGTAGCCTTTGCATTGAACCAAAGGCTTAAATGTGGTCGAAAGCTGTCAGGGGCCTGAGGGAGATTCGCGTGCGGCTAAGTTTGACAGGCCTTTTTGTTGCATTGATCGCATTGGTTTTTGCATCGACTGCCCGCGCCGATCCGGAAGATATTGCCGCCGCCAGCCGCAGCGTCGTTCGCGTGGTCGTGTTCCCGGCAGCAGGCAGCGACACGCCGATTGGCCATGGATCAGGCATCGTTGTTACACCCGACAAGGTGCTGACCAACGCCCATGTCGTTTCTGAAGAGGAATATGACGGCGCCATCCGCGTCGTGATCGTGCCTTCCGACGGCGGCGAAGCGATTGCCGCAGAGGTGATGGACCGGTCCCCGCGCAATGACCTGGCTCTGATCGCGTTGAATGACGGCAAGCGCCTCACCCCAGCCACCTTTTTCAGTGGGCCGGTGGGCGATGGCGCCGATGTCTTTGCGATTGGCTATCCGGGTGGCGTCGATATCGCGCAGGGCCTCAATATGGCCGATGTCCTGCGCCCGCAGACGCCAGTCAAAACCCGCGGCAATATTTCGGGTGGCCGTTCAGCGAAGGATTTCGAAACCTTGCTGCACACTGCGGCGATCGGTGGCGGCAATAGCGGCGGACCTTTGGTCGATGGCTGCGGACGTGTGCTTGGGGTCAACAGCTTTGGTAGCCTTTCGGATGGCAGTGATGCCGAATTCTTTTTCGCCGTTGCGCAGCGCGAAGCCGCCGCTTTCTTGCGGAAAAATGGTGTCGCTTTCCGCTCGGTCGATAGCGAATGCCTCTCGCGCGCCGAGATGAGCCGGGCCGAAGCCGAAAGGGCAGCCGCCGAAGCTGCCAGAATAGCCGAGGAAAACCGGCTGACCGAAGCGGCCCGTAGCAAAAGCTTCGGAGAAGCGCGGCGACTGGCGGAATATGATATCATCGAATCGCGCGACAATCTGTCGATGTTGACCGTCGTGTTGATCTTCCTTGCGCTGGGTGCAGCGGGCACGAGCTGGCAGTTGCTCGAACGCGAACGGCGCGATCAGGCAAAGCTGGCAGGTGGTGCGGCAGCGGCGCTGGTTATTGCTGCCTTGCTCACCTGGTACGCAAGGCCCAGTTTTGCCGAAGTGGATGAACTTACCAAGGCGCGCCTGACCGATACCGAAGATCCCGCTGCGCCAGCAAAGGTGGCGCAAGAGGGCAAGTTGACCTGCGTGATAGATCGCAGCCGCAGCCGGATTACCGTTTCGGACACCGCCGACGTTCCCTTCGAATGGGCGGCTAGCGGCTGCGTCAATGGCAAAACCCAATATGCCCAGGATGGGGATCGCTGGGTGCGGACATTCGTGCCGAATAACGAAGCGCAGGTTTCAATTGTCAGCTTTGAACCGACGCGCAGCAGCTATCGCATCGAACGCCATTTGCTCGGGTCCGAGGCGATGCAAAAGGCCCGCGTTGCACGAAACCAATATGATGTAAAAAGCTGCTCAGCCGATCCTGCCATGCTGGAAAAGGTGGCGTCGATGAATGCAGCCGTCCGCCAGTTGCTGCCGCAACAGCCGAATGAATTGCTCGTTTTCAATTGCAACTGAAACTTTGCGTGGTGGAAATTTGCCGTTAAGGCCCTGAGTCGAACATGGCAGACAACTCCCCCCTCGAACAATTCAAACAAGTGCTAACCGGCACCTCGCGCGCCATTGCGCACGATCCGGAAATCGAACTGGCCTTCACCGCTGACGCACCGACACAGGCGGGGAAGAATTTCCGCGTGCCCATGCCCGGTCGTTCGCTTCCGCCCGAACAGATCGCAGAAGCGCGCGGTTTTGCCGACAGTTTCGCGCTGCGTCTCAAACATCATGATGCCGCGCGCCATGCAGCACTGCGCCCGCATGAGGCGATGGCAGGCGCTGCCTTCGATGCCATCGAAACCGCGCGTATCGAGGCGCTGGGGTCGCGCGCGATGGAAGGGGTGAAGGGCAACCTCACCCATTCACTCGAAATGCGACTGCGTACCGACCCGATTTCGCGCGCGCAGGCGGCGGAGGAAGTACCGATCTCAACCGCACTCGCGCTGATGGTGCGCGAACGGCTGACCGGCCAGCCAGTTCCGGAAAATGCCGCGCAAGGCGTCGACATGCTGCGCGAATGGATTGAGGAAAAGGCCGGCGGCGACCTTGATGCCTTGGGCCTCGCACTCGACGATCAGGCCGCTTTCGCTTCGCTTGCGCAAACCATGCTCGAACATCTCGACCTGACCGAGGGCGAGATTGAGCCCAACGAAGCCGACGAAGGCGGGGACGAATCCGAACAGGAGCAAGAGCAGGACGGCGAAAGCGACGATGAGGGCCAGGGCGAAGCCGGACAGGCCGAAGCCCGCGCCGAGCCGCAAGAGGGCGAAGGCGAAGAGTCCGAAGCCGAATATGACCAGTCGCAAATGGACGACATGGACGACGCCGATGGCGACATGGGTGAAGACGGCATGCAGCCGGTCAACCCGCAGCGCCGCAATTGGGATCATCTGCCCGAAAGCGACTATAAAAGCTGGACGACCAAATATGACGAGATCGTCGGTGCAACCGAGCTGGCCGACGAAGATGAACTCAACCGTCTGCGTGCGTATCTCGACCAGCAATTGTCGGGGTTCCAAGGCGCGGGGACGCGGCCCGCCAACCGCCCGCAGCTCCGCCTGATGGCGCAGCAGCATCGAAGCTGGGATTTCGCTTCG
>NZ_CALMSV010000182.1 GCF_937872355.1 uncultured Sphingorhabdus sp.
ACGGTTCCCCCATTATACTCGCCCTGGACGGGGAGGAATGATGCGGCGGTGCTGGTGAGAACCGTTTTGAAGCGCTGCATACGCTTCAGGTCATGACTCAATGCTCCCGCAGTGGTGAGCGGTATCATCGAGAGCAGGCTCATCACCTGCAGATAACGCTCATCGTGTAGATCCCATTGGGCGGCCTTGAAAACCGACTTGACGCTCTTTTCGTTGGCGTCGCCCTGGCCCATAGGTGACATCACTCCGACGCAATAATAGCATTGAATGAGCTTTTGGCCCTGACGGATTTGCTCAAGAGCCAAACGCCAGTCCTGGCTCTGTTCAGAGAGTTGCGGGAGATATTTTGCAGACGGGCTATCCAGCATGCTGGTCTTGCGCATCATCTTCATGTTGGCGGTAGAACTGGCCGCTTCCTGATCGGGAAACACCAAAGTGATGCTGATGAAAATGTTGCCGCGATGGCGAAGCTTGTCGTTGAACGGATCTCCGATCAACAGCTGCGCATCCCAGGGCGCAAAGCGAGGCGGAAAATTGCGCACGGAAAAAAAGCGAAAATCGAACTTGTCTGGAATGACCTCACCGATCACCGGCACCCCATCAACCTTTTCACCGGTTGGCCGAAAACGATTGGAATGGCAGATGATGCGATGCTCACTGATCGTCGTTTCAAGATCCCGGCGAACACATTGCGGCGCAATCGGATCAAGCGTGTTGTATTCCGAAGGCTTATCCGCATTGTCAGTCGACGCTGAAAAAAGCTCGTTGATCAAGCCGATGAACTCGACCGGCGTAACCTTACGTGCCGGCATGCCGACCGCATCAAGAGTCGTCATCAGGGCATCGCGCACAGTGTTGAGAACATGGACGTCGATCGACGAATTAACCGCAGCCGCAACGCTGATGAAGACGCGGTGCTGACGCAAGAAAAATGGCGCGTCCTTGGAAAGCGAAACCCAGACACCCTTTCGCAACCACCGGGCGCGATGCTCGGCCGCACGTGCAAACACACCCTTCGCGAGCAATCGTGGTAGAATCCAATCGGTTATCTTCTGCCCTATGCTTGGCGACTGAAAATAGAGAAACTGTACCTCGCATCCAGACGGCACGGAATCGGACAGCAGCTGTGTCCACAATGCACCAGTGCGCTCATTCGCGCCGACCATTGGAGCCGCTTCAACGATGAAACCGAGCGAACCGGCATTATAGAAAATGTCGGACGCGCTGTCATAGCTCCGGTGAGGAAACCATGCAGACAGCATGGGGGCCCCTACGAATGGACGATCGCCCTCAGGATGAGCATCATCACCAAAAGCGAAGGTGAGTAACCGATCAAGGAAGCCTCGACGTGCGGCCATGTTCAATCAACCTTGCCTGAAAAGCCTGCTGGCTTGTTGACCGGAGTGCCGCTCGATGCAGACGACGGAGAGGGCGGGCCAACAAGCTTCGCTTCGACCACCGCCTTGATCTGTTCAGGCGTTGTCGGTTGTTTTAGTGCAGCTTTTTGACGGGCTTGCGCCACGGCTTCGGCTGAAGGAGCATTGGGATCGATCACAGATGTCGAGATCGAAACAGCGACAGGCTCCGCTGCCAGCTTGAAGCCACTCATCTCGTTATTGGTTTGCGCTGCAGCCAGAGCGCCCCCGACAGGAGTGGGTGCGGCATCGGCGATCTGGACCCACCCGCCAGCCTGTGAGACCATCTTGACCTTCCGAGCCTCATGAAGATAGCCGTTAGAATCGACGAACGCCGGAAAAACGACCTGCGTCACCCGAGGCGGGGCATTGACGACGCCATTGCCTGCTTGCGCCACCTGAGGCACGCTCTGCTTTGGCATATTCCAGGGCGATGTTTGCGAGGCTGGCATCGGTCTTGCTTCACCAATCTGCGCCAATGCCTGATCGTCAATGACGATGCTCGGGGCACATGATCCGCCAGGCGCGCGACAAAGAAAATCGCCCTTGATGTTACCACCCAGACTGGCGCAACTGGTCAGCAAACTTGCAGAAAACGATAGGGTGAGCAGCGCAATGGGGCTGGATCGTCTCATGACTTTGCTCCCTTCAACCATGCGGCTATAACGTCCCGAGGACGATAGCCCTCAAGAACAGCGCCATCCGACCGCACAATGACGGGCGTCCCTCCGAGCGAATTGTTGCGCGCAAACTGCTCGTTGGCATCGAGCGCAGAGGTGTCGCAGCTCGTAGTGTCGGTGATGGCTTCACCGGCATAAGCCTGCTTCAAAGCACGCTTGCGGTCGCGAGCGCAGAACACCTGGTTAGCAAGCGGCCGACTGCCCAAAATGGAAATGGGCCGTTCGATTACTTTGACATCCATGCCTTCCAGAACGCTGCTCAACTGACGGCAATAGCCGCAGCGGAAATCGGAAAAGACGGTCACCGTTGGCGCGTCCTTTGCAGCACTGCCCCACACAATGCCACCAGCTGCCGGAAGCGAGGCAAGTGACAGTTTGCGCGGCTGCGCCGGTACCGCCGCAGGACGAGCTGGCTGGCCCTGCGGCGGCCCTTCGGCGCGACCCGGGGCGGCACCTAAGAGCATGTCAGGATTGACTTCGAGCAGACGCGCCGCGGTCAAATCCTGACGAGTCTCCATGTCGTAAACACGCCCGATCACGAGAAAGCGGCCGCTCGGATCGACATAGAAAATCTGGCTGCCCGCGGTGATTTCACACAAGCCGTTCGTCTTCGAACAATCAACACGGTCGACCTTGGTATTTTTCAACCGAGTTTTGAGCGCTTGAGCGACAGCTGCATCGGAAGGAGCAATGGCTTGCGCAGCAATATATCCGGCGGGAGCAATGATACCAACGCTCAGGACCAACGCAGCCAAGGGATGCTTGATCAAGTCCCGCAATCTCTTTTTCTTTTCCATATCAGACCTCAATTGTTGATGAAGACACCGTCGAGAAACACGATCTCGACATCGATGCCGGTGGGCATCTCGATCACCGGCTGATATTGCTCGGCACGCTCGATAAGATATTTGGAAACCATCTCACCGCCCGTGGCGACGCCGTTCCCAAAACCTCCCTGCAGGATGTCCTTTGTGTTGAGCTTGTCCCGCTCGCCATCGACCGAAATATTGGTGCCTGAGAGCAAAGCCTGCGAATTGGCCGAAAAGCCCTTGCCGAAACCTTCTGCGATTCCGGCAAGCAATGCCTGACCAACGAGAGAACCCTCACGGCTGACAACACGACCGCGGACACCCGTCTTGCCACCAAAGGCTATGAAGCCCTTTACATCGGCAACGGCAAAGCGACCATTCGCCTGCGGACAGGTCATGCGCTGCAGCTTGACATAGACTTTTTCGGACGAAAGATCGCCGCGCGCGGCACCATTGACCAGGCATCCGCTGATATTGGTCGTCAGCAAACGGCCATTTTCATAGACGGACCGCGCAGGACCGGTGATCCGCAACACCACAGGCAAGGGATCCGTCTGGCTTTGAACGCCAGCGGCGGCATCGACGCCAACGATCACCTTGGCCGAGGCAATCGAGTTCGGCGGCAAATAATTGGTGCTGTCAGTGTAAACGGTATTGCCTTTGGGAACGGGCGTCGCATTTCCTGCGGCACCTTCACCAAAGGAAAGGAGCTGGATGTTGTTGCCACGCATCGAAGCGGGCGCACCGCCAA
>NZ_CALMSV010000183.1 GCF_937872355.1 uncultured Sphingorhabdus sp.
TCGGCCTGCGGCACCGTGAAGGTCCCGTCGGTCCGGCCCTTGTCGCGGCCGACATTCTGGATGAGCATGTCGACGTTGATGTTCGATTCCGCGAGCGGAGCGAAGATATGGCTCACTGCACCGGGGCGGTCGGGCACGCGGGTCAGGGTGATCTTCGCCTCATTCTTGTCGGCGGCGATGCCGGTGATCAGCTGGCGTTCCACTTGGGCATTCTCCAATTCTTCGTCGGTCACGATCATCGTGCCGGGGATAGTGTCTGCGCTGGGGGCGTTTTCGTCGATGAAGGAGCTGAGCACCTGCACGCGCACGCCTTCCTTCATCGCCAGCCCGACCGAGCGGGTCTGCAACACCTTGGAGCCGACCGAGGCCAGCTCGAGCATTTCCTCGTAGGTGACTGCCTTCAGCTTGCGGGCGCGGCTGACGATGCGCGGGTCGGTGGTGTAGACGCCATCGACATCGGTGTAGATCTCGGTGGTCGCCGTATCATTAAAAAAAACAACCGCGACAACCGATGCATCCGAACCGCCCCGGCCCAACGTCGTGATGCGGTTGTCGTCGGTCAGCCCCTGGAAACCAGGTATTACGGCAATCGTACCTTCGGCCATCGAGGCGAGCAGGGCTTCGCTGTCGATCGTGCCGATGCGCGCCTTGGCATGGGCATCGTCGGTGTGGATCGGCAATTGCCAGCCCAGCCAACTGCGCGCCTTGCAGCCCAGTGCCTGCAGCGTGATGGCAAGAAGGCCCGCCGTACCCTGTTCGCCCGATGCGACGCCCACGTCATATTCGGCCGGATCGTAAAGCGGATTGGCTTCGCGGCAAAAGCCCCCCAGCCGGTCGGTTTCGCCCGACATGGCCGAGACGACCACGGCGACTTCGTCTCCCTTTTCGGCTTGGCGCTTCACAATCTGCGCCACGCGGCGAATCCGCTCGGTCCCCGCCATTGAGGTGCCGCCAAATTTCATGACTATCCGGGCCATAGGAACCTTGCGTGAAAGGGCTATATTACAAACAGCGGCGCTGATAGGGACAGGAAATGACAAAGGCAAGCCAAGCTGCGAACAGAAAAACTACCATAGACCCAAATGAGGCGGCGCATTTTGGTGCGCTGGCGGCGGACTGGTGGGATCCCAAAGGATCGAGCGCGATGCTGCACAAGCTCAATCCTGTGCGCTTGGGTTTTATCCGGCGGCAGATCGACCGGCATTTCGGTACCGAGGAAACCGCGATGAAGCCGCTGTCCGGCAAGGCTGCGCTCGATGTCGGCTGTGGGGCAGGGCTGTTGTGCGAGCCTTTGGCAAGGTTGGGCGCGGCAGTGACTGGAGTCGATGCAGCTGCGGAGAATATTGCGGCGGCAACCGTGCATGCGGAGCAATCGGGGCTGTCGATTGACTATCGCGCGGGAGAGCTTGCGGCCCAAAACCTCGACCAGTTCGATGTTGTGACGTCGATGGAAGTGATCGAGCATGTCACCGATCCGGCAGCCTTTGTGGCTGAACTGGCGGCGCGGTTGAAGCCTGAAGGCTTGATGATCCTTTCAACGCCCAACCGGACGGCTGCCTCCAAGCTGTTCCTCGTCGAGGCCGCCGAGCGTCTGGGGCAGGTGCCGCGCGGCACGCATGACTGGGACAAGTTCCTGACGCCCGAGGAATTGATGCCATTGCTGGCGGATGCTGGGTTAGAGGTCATTGCGATGGAAGGCATTGCCTTCTCACCACTGTCCGGATTGCATCTCAGTTCAAACAAGGCGCTCAACTATATTTTGGCGGCGCGTCACTCGGGCAGAGTATAATCCATAGAATAGAAATGCTTGCCCTCGCGAATGTCGATATCGAGGGATCCGGCGATGCCTTTCAGCTCTTCGGTGCCGCTATCAGGAACGATGATCACTGATAGCGCCTGTCCGCCGGGTGACATCGTCCCGCGATGCGCGAGGATGAAGCTTCCGCTGCGTCCCTTCAGCTTGCCCGTCACCGTTTCCAGCGCAACATAGACCCGCGCGCCATTGGCTTCGTTGCCGCCCGCCATCATCTGGCCAACACTTGTCGCGTCCAGATCGCCATGGAACTGCTTGTCGATCGACATCCGCATGGACGCTTCATCGGCCGCCGAAACGGTTTTCAGGGTGACTTCAAATTCGCCAGCCGCGTGAAACATGAAAGGCTCCTTGATCGATTCTGCCGGGACAGCTGTAGCCAGTATAAGGCCAACGGCGGCGAACAGCGCCTTCATTCATACCCCTGATCGACATAACTGTCGTCGGCCAAGTCGCTGAATCGCGTAATCTTGGCCTCAAATTTCATACGGACCTTACCGGTGGAGCCATGGCGCTGCTTGGCGACGATCAGTTCGGCGATGCCGAAGACGCGCTCCATTTCCTGCCGCCACTTTTCATATTCCTCGGTGGCCTTCACATCGTCGTCGCTGCCATGCTTTGGTTCGCGCGCTGCTACATAATAATCCTCACGGAAGACGAACCAGACCATGTCAGCGTCCTGCTCTATCGATCCGGATTCGCGCAGATCCGATAGTTGCGGGCGCTTGTCTTCGCGCTGCTCGACCGCACGGCTAAGCTGCGAGAGCGCGATGACAGGAACCTGCAATTCCTTCGCCAGCGTCTTCAACCCGCGCGAAATTTCGGAGATTTCGTTGACGCGGTTGTCGCTGCTTCGGCCGCTCCCCTGCAGCAACTGGAGGTAGTCGATAACGATCAGGCCGATGCCATGCTTGCGCTGCAAACGGCGCGCGCGGGTGCGTAGTCCCGCGATGGTCAGCGCTGGCGTATCGTCGATATAGAGCGGCAGTTCCTGCAACTCGCGGCTGGCGCGCGACAATTCGCGGAAATCGTCGCGGCTGATCTTGCCCATGCGCAGCGCTTCGGAAGAGATGCCCGACTGCTCGGCTAGAATACGCGTCGCCAACTGGTCGGCGGACATTTCAAGGCTGAAAAAGGCGGTCTTTGCGCCGACGCTCTTTTCCTCGGGGATTCCATCCTCACGGTCGCGCAGCCAGCGCTGCGCCGCGTTGAAGGCGATATTGGTGGCAAGCGAGGTCTTGCCCATGCCCGGACGCCCGGCGAGGATGATAAGGTCCGAATTATGCAGACCGCCGCATTTGGCGTTGATGCTATCGAGCCCGGTGGTCACGCCTGACAGATGGCCGCCGCTGTTCAGCGCCTTTTCGACATTCTTGATCGCCTCGGTCGACGCGGCAAGGAAGCTCTTCATGCTTCCGGTTTCGCCTTCGCCCTCAGCTACCTTGTAAAGCTGCGCCTCTGCCTGCTCGATTTGCAGCTTGGGATCGACGGCTTCACTAGTGTCAAGCGCGCCTTCGACAAGTCCGCGCCCGACGCTGACCAATTCACGCAGCAACGCGAGATCGTAAATCTGTTGCGCGAAATCGCGCGCGCCGATTAGGCCTGCGCCATCAGCTGTCAGTTTGACGAGATAGCCGGGGCCACCCAACTCCTGCATCGTCGGGTCGCTTTCGAACAGCGGCTTCAGCGTCACCGGTGTCACCAGCATGTTGCGATCAATGAGGCGCAGAATCTGGTCGAAAATACGACCGTGGAGCGGCTCGAAGAAATGCTCGGGCCGCAGCTTGATCGAAACATCCTCGATGATACGATTATCGATCATCAACGCGCCCAAGAACGCCGCCTCTGCCTCAACATTGCGCGGCAGGCGCTGTTCTTCACCATCATTGACGGCGGCAAGGCGGATCGGTTCGGCCATCGAGTTGCTATCGTTCATCAGATAGGCTGGCGCAAGGCGCTGCAAAAATAGTTTCGGGGACAGGCCTGTGGACAATTTACCCGACGGCTCTTGCCCCTGCCGTCGCATCGGTTAGAGGACACATATGTCCGACCCGCGCATCATATCCGTCGAGCTCGACGAAGCGACTATTTTGCGTCGCAACGCCGATATCGAGCAGGAACGGCGGGTCGCCATTTTCGATTTGATCGAAGAGAATTATTTCAAGCCGCTGCGCGAAATGGGGGATGGCTATGCGGGGCCTTACCGTCTGAAACTGAGCGTTACCGAGGGACGGCTGGTGCTTGATATCACGCGCGAGGATGGCAGCCCGCACGAAACTCTCATTCTAGGGTTGGGCCGGTTTCAACGGCCGGTGCGCGAATATTTCGCCATCTGCGACAGCTATTATCAGGCGATCCGCAAGGCGACTGCAGCCGAGATCGAGACTATCGACATGGCGCGGCGCGGGGTGCACAACAGCGCAGCGGAGCTTTTGATCGAGCGACTGGAAGGCAAGATCGAGGTCGATTTTGCGACAGCGCGGCGATTATTCACATTGATCTGCGTCCTGCACATCAAGCAATAGTCTATCAGGCAGGATTAGAGGACAGCGATGGCCAGCGGGAAATTCAGGCTTTGGCGTTTGGGTGCGATCGCACTCGTGCTGCTGGCAGGCGCTTTTCTCGCCTGGCGCGCCATTCTCGGATGGGCACCCTCGCGTGACGATTATCCGGTGCAAGGTATCGTTGTAGATGCATCTCACGGCAAACTCGACTGGCCGATGTTGGCAGCCACCGGTGTCGATTTTGCCTATGTAGTTGCCACTGAAGGTTCAAAGGACCGCGACGCACATTTTGCCGACAATGTGGCGGGCGCTGGCGAAGCCGGTGTGCGCTTCGGGCCCTTGCATCGATATGATCTGTGTCGCCTCGCAAGCGACCAGGCAACCCTATTCATCACCACCGTTCCGCGTAGCGCGGCTGCACTGCCGGCCGCGGTGGAGTTTGGCTTTTCGAAAAAATGTACCAGCAAGCCCGATCGGGCACTGGTGTTGTCGGAAGTTGCAACCTTCCTGTCGCAGATCGAAGCGCATCTCGGCAAACCGGCCATTCTCAAGATTAGTCAGGATTTCGAAAAACAGTATCGGCTGAGCAGTTCGATCGACCGCACGGTCTGGCTCGAAAAGACCTGGCTGTTGCCCGATTATGCTGCACGGCCGTGGGTGATGTGGACAGCCAACCCGCAGCGCCGTATCGATGGGGTCGATGAACCGGTGCAATGGGTGGTGGTGCGGCAATGAGCGATATGAACGAAAAACTGGTCCGTGCCGCGATCGATGCCGCGCATAACGCCTATGCGCCTTATTCGAATTTTCATGTCGGTGCCGCGCTATTGCTGGATGACGGGCAGATTGTCACCGGTGCCAATTTTGAAAATGCCAGCTATGGCATGACTTTATGTGCCGAAACCGTCGCCATTGCGAAAGCGAACAGCGATGGTCAGATGCGGCAGATTGTGGCGATCGCGGTCGCCGGTGGTCCAAAATCATCCGAAGGCGGAGCAGTCATTGGCTCGGATCCCATCACACCCTGTGGTCGATGCCGCCAGGTGATCAAGGAGGTGGCAGACGAGGTCGCCATCGATCTACCCGTACATTGCGCGCATGCCAGCGGCTATGAAACGCATTTGCTTTCGGAGCTGCTACCCTTTGGTTTCGGCCCTGCAAGCCTGAAATAGCAAATCACTGCATCGGCCCAGGTGCATCTCCGCCCTGCGTGTCCTGAACCAGTTCCCAGCACGCTTCGGTTGGATAGAAGAGCAAATAGCCCGGCTGCCCATAGGCGCCGGTCCGATCGTCGCCTTCACCACCCTCGTCAGGGCTACCGTTTTTATAGCCCATACGGACCCAATCGACGCGTGCGCGGCGATCACTCGCAACGTTGATCTCAAGTTCGACATATTCATAAGGCGGGGGCAGACCAGCTGCATTCTTGCGAACCGACTCTGCCGTTACCCAGCTATAGTCGAGCATGCCCAAAGGGAAGTCGCTATAGGCTGACGCTGCCACTGGCTCAGGCACACCGTTTCTTACCTTGTAGATCTCTTTGGCGCTATATTTTGCGCGTACCTTGTCCGAACGCAGAAAAGCTTCGAAGAAGCCGTTGAAATCATAGGCGTTGCACGCCGTCTCGGCCTGCTTTTCCCAGTTTAAAACTTCACCATATTGTGCCGTTGCTGGAGCGGTCAGGACTAGGAACGGCAGAAGTTGAAGAATTTTACGCACTGTCATCAATATCCTGTCAAAGCAGATTTTGATGATTGCCCCAGAACCTGACCGCCGTCGAGTGTCGCGATAGTACTGGTGCCTCTTGCGCTACTCCGCCAAACCGGCAAAAGCGGTTACCGATAACGGGGAGTCTTCATGGCAATTCTTTCAGACAAGTGGATCAGGCAACAGGCGCTCGAAAACGGGATGATCGAGCCGTTCGTAGAGGCGCAGCGCCGCGATGGCTGCATCAGCTATGGCCTCTCTTCTTATGGCTATGATGCCCGCGTCGCGCCCGAATTCAAGATTTTCACCAATGTCGATTCGAGCGTGGTCGATCCCAAAGAGTTCGACCCAAAGAGCTTTGTCGACCGCGAAACTGATGTCTGCATCATCCCGCCGAACAGTTTTGCGCTTGCCCGCACCGTCGAATATTTCCGCGTGCCGCGCGACGTGCTCGTCATCTGTTTGGGTAAGAGCACCTATGCCCGTTGCGGTATCATCGTGAACGTCACCCCGCTCGAACCCGGCTGGGAAGGACATGTTACACTGGAATTTTCGAACACCACCCCGCTGCCCGCGAAAATCTATGCCAATGAGGGCGCGTGCCAGTTCCTGTTCCTGCAGGGCAATGAGCCTTGCGAGACCAGCTACGCCGACCGTGCAGGCAAATATATGGGGCAGAAGGGTGTGACTTTACCGCGGCTCTGAATCTGCTGACCTGCGTTTCACTTCCCGCCTTGCTCATTTTAATCGAACGATTAAACATGAGTTAAATGCTCACGCAGGAGAGGCCCGATGACATCCCCCCTTTTCGATCAATGGCGCGCCCGTTCGCCTTATTATGACGAAAGCCATGAGGCGGTGTGCGATACCGTCCGCCGCTTTGTCGAGCGAGAAATCCTGCCCAATGTCGATGCCTGGGAAGCGGCAGGGGAACTCCCGCGCAGTCTGCACAAGAAAGCTGCCGAGGCCGGCATTTTGGGCCTTGGTTACCCTGCCGAGTTTGGCGGGACAGGCAGTAACGGTTTCGATATCTTCCATTCGCTGGTGCAGAGCGAGGAAATGTGCCGCCCCGGTGCAGGCGGTATTCCCGCCTCGCTGATGACGCATGGTATCGGCCTTCCGCCAATCCTCGCCATGGGCAGCGAGGAGATGAAGCAGCGCATTGCGCCAGCAGTATTGGCGGGCGGAAAGAGCATCTCGCTGGGCGTCACCGAGCCGGCCGGGGGGGCCGACGTAGCAAACCTGAAGACCAAGGCTGAACGAAAGGGCGCGAGCTACATCGTCAACGGTAGCAAGACCTATATCACCAGCGGCATGCGCGCCGATTATGTGACGACGGCAGTGCGCACTGGCGGGCCTGGAATGGGGGGTGTTTCGCTGCTGCTCATTGAAACCGACCGGCCGGGGTTCAGCCGCACCCCGCTCGCTAAAATGGGCTGGCATGCCTCGGACACCGCGACGCTGCACTTTGACAATGTTGAGGTGCCTGCGGAAAATTTGATTGGCCCCGAAAATGGCGGTTTCATGGGCATCATGCGCAACTTCAACGGTGAACGTTTGGGCATGGCACAACAGGCAGCGGCCTATGCGCGCGTCTGTTTTGAAGATGCACTCGATTGGGCACAGCAGCGCGAGGTGTTCGGAAAGCCGCTGATCCGCAATCAGGCGATCCGCCACAAGCTTGCCGATATGCTGCGCCAGATCAATTCCACCCAAGCCTGGATCGACCAGTGCGCGTGGAGTGTGCGCGAGGGTAAAGCCTTCCCCGGCGATTTTGCGCTGCTCAAGGTGCAGGCGACGCGCACGATGGAATTCTGCGCACGCGAAGCCTGCCAGATCCTCGGCGGCGCCAGTTTCATGCGTGGCTGCCGCGTCGAGCGCATCTACCGCGAAGTGCGCGTGATGGCGATCGGCGGCGGATCGGAAGAGATCATGTTCGATCTGGCGAGCCGGCAATATAATTTCTGAACATGTAAAAAATCATTCATTGCGCATTCAGTTCTGGAGTGACACTCTAATCTTATTGAACGGGAGGAGAGTCCCCATGAACAGAAAACTGACCGCCACTTTGGCGCTTACCATATTTGCAACGCCGCTCGCCGCCAGCGCGGCCGATGAAACCCATTTCGGTTTCACGGTCGGCAGCGTTTCGATCACCAAACCGATATCGCCCGGCTCGCTGGGGCTTAAGAATATGTCATCCTCCAAGATTGCGTCGAAGCGAGATCTTGTGGTGACCGGCAACAATCCGCGCTTCACAGTCACCGGACAGGTTTTTTGCAAGCAGGGCGCGCGGTTAACAGCGGTACAGGCGATTATTGGCAAAGGCTTTTTGCACAATAACGACATGATGGTCGTCAACAGCTGGGGCAAAACGGCTAAGCAGACCAATGTAGCGGGCCGAAGCGATGCCGATGTGTCGCTGGAGGTGCAACTCAATGTTTCGCGCCGTGACACCGATGCAGCGATAGATCTGACCTTCAATCCAGCGCGAGATTATGAACAGAAGCTCAAGGCCTACGTCGCGAAGGGCAACACAGCCGCCGAATATCTGCGCGAAACCCAGGCATTTGACATGGATGTTACCGTCAACCTCGTCGCATGGTGCAAGATGGATCCCAAGGCCAATTCGGTGCTGGCGGGCAAGGCCTATGCCGGATTTGTTGCGCGCAAGGTGCCGGTAACCGTCCTCTACAACGGCGACCCGGCGATCGTTGATGGGCCA
>NZ_CALMSV010000184.1 GCF_937872355.1 uncultured Sphingorhabdus sp.
TACAATGTTAGCTGGGGTGAAACAGGCTCAACAAATCATGCAAGCTCCGTCATTTGATGCACATAGAGGAAAGGCGCTCTACGCTGGCGCAAGCAACGATGACGAGGAGCTAAAAGAAGACATCCGCAACCGAGCCGACACGATTTATCACCCCGTTGGTACATGTAAAATGGGCCCAGATAGCGATCCGAATGCTGTTGTCGATCAGAGGCTAAGGGTGCGAGGAATCAAGAGTTTGCGAGTTATTGATGCCTCGATCATGCCAAAAATAGTTTCCGGAAATACAAATGCCCCATCGATCATGATTGGCGAAAAAGGCGCCCATATGATCTTGGAAGATGCTTGATCCATTCGGGACAAGACTCTTCTCTATTTGCAAAACGCAGTTGAACGAAAACGCTCTATTTCGAAATATTTCGTTGGTTTTTCGTAGGATGGCGCAACATTTTTCGAGCCGCATATTGGAATTGATTATTTCTGATCCGAACAGGTTTGTGACCCTCAATGCGAATCTTGGATGAATTGGTCGAAGATTTGTTTCATTCGGCTCTGTCTATCAAGTGCCGAATTTGTGCAAAGTCGATGTCCAAAGCGATAGGATTTTTGGAAGGAAACCGAGATGGATCGGACTGATGCGATTTCGAAATTGACTGCTCGAGGTGAGCAATTCGAGCTTCAGGATATTACGATCAATGGGAATGTGTGCAAATGGTTTGTAAACGCCCCGAGCACTTTGCCGCAAATGATCAAAGAATCGATCAGCGACCAAACTTTTTACGTTTATAAAACAGAACGATACACATTCAATGAAATGTATCAGCGGGCCTCGAGCTTGGCTGCCGAATTGATCGAAAAATATGGTATTTCGCCTGGAGATAGGGTCGCCATTGGCATGCGCAATTATCCAGAATGGCCAATCGCATTTACAGCGATCACATCAATCGGGGGCATCGTAGTCGCGCTGAACGCCTGGTGGGAATCCGATGAGCTCGAATACGGACTGAATCACACCGGAACAAAAGTTGCAATTGTTGATCAAGAGCGGCTTGACCGTATAATTGGAAATGACCGCTTGAATGAAATGCACCTCATCTCGGTTCGATCCGAACCTGAAGAGAGAGCCCAACCGATCGAACCTCTGCTAAGTCGCAAAGTCGATATGCCAGAGGTTGAGCTGGGACCGGACGATGATGCGGTCATCTTGTTTACATCGGGATCGACTGGCCACCCCAAAGGGTCCGTCTCGACGCACCGCAACATCATTGCGGCGCTCTTGTCCTGGGAGCTTGATCTGGCAGTTTTGGCAACAATCCACGGTGGCGCGCCCAAAGGGCAATCGAAGCCGCATTATCCGGACGCAGCCTTGCTTGGCATGCCGCTTTTTCACGTCAACGGACTTCTTGCTGTATTGCTGACCAGTTTCCGCAGAAAGCGGAAGACTGTTGCGATGTACAAATGGGACCCGAATGTCGCTGTCGAGTTGGTTGAGGCAGAAAAAATTGTCAGCTTTGTTGGAACGCCCGCAATGACGGGAGACCTTATGCTGGCGGCGCAAAAGCAGGATAAAGATGTGAGCAGCTTGCTCGCCGTGGGTGGCGGCGGATCGGCGCGCGCTGAATCTCAAGTGAAGGGCATTGACGAGACATTCAAGAATGCAAAGCCGCACACCGGATGGGGGATGACTGAAACCAACTCGATCGGCACGTCGATCGGTGGCGAAGAATATCTAATGCGACCATCCAGTTCGGGCAGGGTGAGCGCGGTTCTTGAGCTCGGAATTGTTGACAGCGACGATAACTTTGTAAAGGCCGGAGAGCGCGGAGAATTGCTTGTTCGAGGAACCTCGGTGATTCACAAATATTGGGACCGACCAGATTCGAGCGGCGATTTTCTGGAAGGTGGTTGGTTCAGGACGGGAGATATCGCTTATCTCGACGAAGATGGATATCTCTACATCGTAGATCGGTTGAAACAGATCATCATTCGGGGTGGTGAAAATATCGGTTGCGCCGAGGTGGAATCGGCAATGTTAAACGATCCGGCAATTATTGAGGTCAGCGTTTACGGCGTAGCCGACCAAAGGCTGGGCGAGGATGTTGCGGCGACAATATATGTTGATCGGGAAGTAGACGTCGACGCCATAAGATCAAATCTGAAGCTCAAGATTGCCGGTTTCAAAATCCCAAAGCACATCCGGGTCACAACCGAGCCATTGGTTCGTATCGCGTCCGGTAAGATTGATAAGAAGACGATCCAAAAAGATCATCAAAAACTCCTAGATTTGGAGTGACGCAGATGAATATTCCAGGCTGTCACAATGTGACTGATTTTCATCGTCTCGCCCAGCGTCGAATTCCATTTCCAGTGTTCGATTATTTTGACGGCGCGGCCGAGTATGAAATCACGCGATGGCGCAACAGAGAGGCTTATGAGAGCTGCGACTGTTCCCCGTCAGCGTTCATGAGACAGATTAGCGGTTGAAGTTTAGGAGGGTTTTGGTTCTCGTCGTAGTGACGAAGGAACGAACATGAGAACCAAAAGTCGAGGTCGAAGCGCCCTGCCGAGTAGGTTGTAGCTTGAGCAGTGGAATCGCTAGGATGTATTCGCTTTGCGCCAACGACCGGGTGCCATTCCACCGACCCGTTTAAAAGCTCGACAAAAACTACCTGCTTCAGAGTATCCAAGCGTGTAAGCGATCTGCTCTAATGTCATGGTTGATGATAATAAGAGCTGGCAAGCACGTTCAAAAATAACTTCGGACTGGATTTGTCGAAAATTTGTTTCTTCTGTATGCAAACGACGCCTCAGAGTACTCATTGAGCACCCTAAAGCTCGACAAATTTCTGGCTCAGTGGACAGCTTTTCATTTGACATCTGCAGAAGCATTTCCTTGACTCTGTTTTTTGTACTTGAGTGGCGCCTTTCAAGGGTGTTGCTCAGCTTGTCCTCTAATCTCATGCGTGACCAACGGTCATCGAATTTCAATTGCATACGAAACAAGCTGCGATTGAATGAAATTGAATAGTTTTTCTGCCCAAATAGCGTTTCTGTTCCAAACGCCTTTCCAACCTCATCCATATTGTCCGGTCTATCGTTCTTGAATGAAGTTTGGCATGGATATACTTCGGAATTGGTTAACTCTTGGACCCAGGTAACCAGGGCAGCCATGCCTCTTGTAGCTAGAAAGTGTTGACTGAATGGTGGCAGCTTGTGCCCAAGAATCACGAATTTGATGGTGTCAGGATCTCGGACAACGGAAACTTCGTTGATCCACAAAGATATCTTGTAGAATTTGGCGCCAATCGTTAGCGCTTGTTCCAGCGTGCGGCTAGCCATCATGGCGAAACCTAGTGTTCCATAACAGGTCAGGTGTTGGCGCATTCCCAAAATCACGCCGTTGGCAGGATCATCGTCTATCTCCAGCAAGTTTTGAATTGCTCGGAGTTCTTGCCAGACCTGAATTTCGCAATATGGGTCTTCAATATCATCCAGATCTAATTCCGTTCCTTTCAGGATTTCGAGGGCTGGAATGTCGTGTTCGCGCGCGAAATCAACAAGGAGTCTCAACGATGTAACTTGTCGAATATCTGAAAATTCTTTTTTGTATGAGATGTGGGTCATTTTCGCGTCACCAAAGTTGAGACCACTTGTCTCCGATTGGAGCGGCAATGACAAGACTTCACCTGACTTCGGATCGATGAACTGGGCCATAGGCGCTGACGGGGAACATTGAGATTGAAGACATTGAAGTGAATAGCGCCTAGTGATCTAGACGCCTTCATTGTTTGTTTTTTGCTGTCGTTCGAAGTTCACAGGTGACAACATGGGGTTTGTGGCGTGCTTTCGCACGGGGTTATAGAATTTCGATGTAGTCGAACTCATCCTGCCGAGCTTCTGCGCGGGTTTTTTATGTCCGCCTTCGGATCCGTTCGCGTTTGAGCAGGTTAAGGAAGCTCTCAGCGAACGCATTATCATGGCAGTTCCCGCGCCTGCCCATTGAGTGCTTGAGATTGTGGGCATGGAGGAGCCAGGTTCATTCGCGGGAGATAAACTGTGAGCCCTGATGGAGTGGATCAGAACTACGTTCTTCGGCTTTCTGCGCCACACCGCTATCAGCAGTGCCTGGCAGACCAGATCAGCGGTCTGCCGACTTTGTATCTGCCAACCAACCACCGCCGTGAATAGAGATCGATCACCACTGAGAGGTAAGCGAAGCCCTCATGCGTTCTGATGAAGGTGGTGTCTGTTACCCATGCTGCGTCGGACGCTGACACTGCAAACTGGCGATCCAACGTATTGTCGATCACAACTGATGGCGTGCCACAATAGCTGTCTGGACGCCGCTTATAGCCAACTTGAGCTTTGATCCCGGCTTGCCATGCAAGGCGAGCCACACGGTTGGGACAGCTCTGCTCACCCTGATCAAGCAGAACATCATGCAGATGCGGTTGCCGTACACCCTGCCACTCTTCCCGTGCCTCGTGGATGAGCTTGGTCTGTCGGGCATCTTCCTGCGCCCTCTGAATCAACTTATGAGACCTGACCCTGGCTGGGAAGTGTCTCGGGATCGACGCTGGAGCCAGACATGCAACGGTTCCTAACAACGAATCACTTCGCAGGCAGCGACCGCGAGCAGTTGAATTGGCTGATGGGCTTCTCGCGCCTGAACATGAGGCCTGTAGCAGCCCGCAATAGCCGAGGTTCTTGTCTGAATTTTCCAATCCAAGGGAGATCCCGGCCGCGCACGAAGTTGAATGAATCTGTCAAAAAACTGACTTCAATGGCAATAGAATAGGTTCGTCGACCCGTTAACTTCTGGTGCTCAAACTGATTTCTGAGGGCATTGAATCATGACTGAGCAAGCTGGCTACTATGGTAAGAGGCGCAAATGGCATAGCTGGGGATACGAAGACGAGGTCATTTCCCAGGCTGAGGTCAAGGAAATGGCCGTTCGCGTTGGCAAACGCCTGGGCATTGATGAGCCGGTGGTCTTGTCTGATCCAACGCTCGAGGAAATCGAGTTGAGGGAATCGCGGATCTCCATCCCTGCTTCCTTGTCGTCTTTTTGTAATTCAGACAAATGGGATCGCGTTTCTCATTCCTACGGCAAGAGCTTCAAGGACCTGACGCGCATTTTTCGGCGAGATTTTACCAATCCGCCTGATGTGATTGCCTATCCTCGCAACGAGGCCGAGGTTGCCGCAGTTTTGGATTGGTGCGGTGATAATGGCTATGCGGCAATTCCATATGGCGGCGGATCAAGTGTCACGGACGGCTTTACTGCCCCGGAGGATTGCGACGGTTCGGTAATTATCGATTTGGGGAACATGAACCAGGTGCTGGAGGTTGACCCGGTCTCCCGCTGCGCACTTATCCAGGCAGGTACGCTTGGGCCTTCGCTTGAAGATCAGCTAAAGCCGCACGGCCTCACATTGAGACATATTCCGCAATCCTGGGAGTTTTCATCGCTTGGCGGCTGGATTGCGACGCGTTCTTCGGGCCACTATGCTACCCACCTTACCCATATTGACGATATGGTGCAGAGCCTCAGGGTCGTAACGCCGCGCGGAACGATAGAAAATCGCAGATTGCCGGGATCAGGTGCCGGCCCGGATCCCGACCGCCTCTTTATCGGTTCTGAAGGCTCGCTCGGGATTATCACACAGGCATGGATGAAGCTTCAGGGGCGAGTGGTCTTCCGGGCGAATGCGACCATCACCTTTGACACGTTCTATCAAGGTGCCGCAGCCATTCGGCAGATCACACAGGCAGGCCTGTTTCCTGCGAATTGTCGTTATCTGGACGCGCAAGATGCCCAGTTTTATGGCGCTGGTGATGGCACAAAATCTGTGCTGCTGCTTGGCTTTGAATCTGCGGATCATCCCGTGGATGTCTGGCTGGAGCGCGGCGTTGAAATTTGCCAGGACCACGGCGGTGAAGTCGTGACCAAGACCGGATCGGGCGGCGATGCCTTGAAGTCAAGCCGCAGCGGCGCGCAGGGGAATTGGCGCGAGCAATTCCGTTACCTGCCGCGATTGATGCATACGCGCGCTGCGATGGGCGTGGTCAGCTTTACCTTTGAAACGGCCTATACCTGGGACAAATTCGAAGCCGTGGACACGGAAATTATTCGCCGGGTCAGCGAGGCGCAAAAAGCGCTGACCGGCGGTGGCATTGTTTGCCGCAGATTCTCCTTCCTCTATCCCGATGGGCCGGCGCCCTATTATTCCGTCGTTGCGCCTTCCACGCACGAGACGAGCCTTGAACATTACCAGGCGCTTTCCGACGTGGCTTCTGATGCGATATCGGAGCTTGGCGCGACAATCACGCACCACCATGCGGTCGGACGCAGCTTCCGTCCGTGGTACGACAAGGAAGTGGACCCGCTTTTCCGGGATATGTTGGCTGGCGCAAAGAATGCTGTTGATCCAGATTGGATTATGAACCCGGGAATGCTTCTCGACCGTTCGAATCATCTCAAGATCGTCGGATAAGGGGAGCAGGTCGCACGCTATGATCGAACTGTTTTTCTGGCCTACTCCCAACGGATACAAGGCGACGATTGCTTTGGCGGAATTGGGATTGCTTGGCAAAGTTACGCCAATCAATATTCTGGCCGGTGAACAGTTCGATCCGGCATTTCTTAAGATCAGTCCAAACAACAAGGTTCCCGCCATCATCGATCACGATGGTCCAAATGGCGAGCCGGTTGCGATATTCGAATCTGGCGCCATATTGCTCTACCTGGCTGAAAAGACCGGAAAGCTTCTTCCCAAGTCTGAAGTGAAAAGGCTGGAAGCCCTGCAATGGCTTTTCTTCCAGGTGAGTAGCATGGGGCCGATGCTCGGGCAGGCACACCATTTTAGAACATACGCGCCCGAGAAGATCGAATATGCGGTAGACCGCTACACACAAGAGGCCGCTCGCCTTTACAAAGTGCTCGATAACCGGCTGGCGGATCATGAATATCTGGCGGACGAATTTTCGATAGCCGATATAGCTACGTTCACATGGGTCAGGCCCCGAAAAATGCAGGGCCAGGACCTTGAAGATTATCCAAATGTGAAACGTTGGTATGACCAGATCAAGGTTCGCCCGTCTGTCTCTGAGGGCCTGAGTGTTCTGTCCGACAAGATGAAATGGCAAGCTAAGCCCGGTTCCAAGGAATGGAAATCGATGTTCTCCGGCTCGGAGAAAAAGTCAGATTGATCGGTCGGGCTTGCAATGCCTGCAATGAATTGCCCGAGAATCGCCCCACCGACGAGTTCGGGATTGTGAAGCAGGCAAAGTTGCCGGTCACGGCGACATTGATGATTCATCGGCATTCGGACAGAAGCCCATGATTTCACATCATATTTTTGAACAGGATTTGCCGCGATGCCTTATATCAATGTCCAGTTTACCAAGGGCGCTACCAAGGAAGCCAAGCGAGAGATCGTAAAAGGTGTCACAGATTTAATGGTGGAGCACCTCGGTAAGAGGCCCGAGCACGTCCATGTCGTGATTCAAGAAGTTGAATTTGAAGATTGGGGGTTCGCCGGAAAACTCGTTGCGGAGCTGTCAGACTAACTGTACCTGATTGAAAATTGGACCCAATTGGGTGCTGTCAGACTTGCTACAGCTCGTCTCCGATTGACAGAGCCATGGCAAGGTCGCGCTGAGATTAGGCAGCAAGAAACTGCCACTCGCCAAAATCGGCCGTTACTCGCTAATCTAACTCAGCTTCACCAGCAGCAGCTACTGCGTTCGGTGTGCCCTCCCATTTCCCATATTCCCCCACGTGACCAGTTATTTCGCCGGTTCGTTCTGAAGGGCTTTTCCAACGTCTTTCCAACGGATCTCCGCGCCCTCGCGGCGAAGGATCCCTCATTCTGGGTAGCACTAAGTCTCAGCCTCGACTGACGATCGTGCAATCGCAATGGCCTCTTCAAATCTTACTCTTGTCGGCTGGCGAAGCCGCGCCAGTTTGAATGCTTTGGAGTAGTGCGCGAGTATGTCTTCGGTTGATTTCTTTGATCGGATTCCGGGCAGCGCCAAGCTGGCCAACTCGATCAATGGGATATCCCGATGCGATCTCCAGTCGGATCGTGAGGGCCTCAAGGGTACGATCATATGTGGGCTCGAATGCTTGGGAAAAAGGACAAGGCGATTTCCGTCATACGCCCGACGGCACTCAGCTGGGATCGCCGAAACAACTCTCTCCTGAATAATCCGTCCCGCCTTTTGCTTCCCATGCGCACGGGCGACCCGTTCGACGACAAGGTCGAGATAGACGGGCCCCTCACGTTCGATGACCTCCTCGACGATTGTTTCGAGACGTCGCTGATATGCATCTTCATAAAGCAGATCGCCATCACCTTCAGGCACTGAAAGTTCGGAAAATTGGTACTCTTGGCCCACCTCGTGAGGAGGCAAACGATAAACCGTTTCATGCGGTTGCCGTGATTGATCACTCGAAATGTGCGTCTCATCTTTACCGCATGAGGATGTAAGCTGGTGCAGCCCCCTGCCTCGACTTTCGACCAAACCGCGCGAATGCAAAGAGTTGCTCCGGGATGGGGAGAGCGCGTTGTTTACAAGCTCCTCCCACCTCTCCTCATGCGGCCTGAAAGCCGCAGGTGCGCGGTCTGCTGACGACAGCGGGAGGTGGTCAGGCAACGCTTTCTTCAACTGGGAATTACTCCAGACTTGTCCATCTGACATCAGCTGCAAATCCTTTTGATAAATGAACGGCGCGGGGTTGTATCGCCAGCATCA
>NZ_CALMSV010000185.1 GCF_937872355.1 uncultured Sphingorhabdus sp.
GCGCTCAAGGCCTATGACAAGTTTCGCAAGCTGGTGCCCGACGGGAAAGGCAACTGGCGCCTATCCCACCCCAAATTCGCCGCGCAGCACCGCTTCAATGCGGGCATCATCGTCGACGCACCCATGCTCGACGTCCGTTTCAAAAATGGCCGCAGTCTCGGCCGGGTGGAGGAATATTTCGCTGCGCCGCTGCGCCCGGGCGACAGCTTCATCTTCGCGGGCATGGCGCTGGAAGTAGAAGCAATCCGCGATCTGGATCTAATCGTGCGGGCAGCGAAAAAGGCGGCGCAGATACCCAGCTATATGGGCGCGCGGATGCCGCTGACCACGCATCTGGCCAGCCGTGTGCGCGCCTTCCTGACCGACCGGGCAGGCTGGGCGCGTTTCCCGGATGATGTACGCGAATGGCTGGAGATGCAGGATTACCGCTCGGCGCTTCCTGAACCCGGGCAATTGCTCGCCGAAACCTTCCCGCATGAAGGACGGCATTATCTGGTGGTCTACCCTTTCGAAGGCTGGAACGCGCACCAGTCGCTTGGCATGCTGGTGACCAAGCGGATGGAAATGCGCGGGCTGAAACCGATGGGTTTCGTCGCCAGCGATTATGCGCTGGGTATCTGGAGTTTGGAAGAAGTAACCGACCCTGCATCTTTATTCTCGTCCGACATATTGGAAGAAGAGTTCGTCGACTGGGTCGAGAACAGCTACCTCCTAAAGCGCGCCTTTCGAGAGGTCGCGATCATATCCGGCCTTGTCGAACGCCAGCATCCGGGCAAGCGCAAGACCGGCAAGCAGGTGACCTTTTCGACCGACCTGATCTACGATGTGCTGCGCAAATATGAGCCCGGCCATCTGCTTTTAGAGGCCGCTTGGCACGATGCGCGCGCACGGCTCACCGATGTCGGACGGCTGGGCGATTTACTGGATCGTGCGGAGGATACGATGCTGCATATTCGGCTCGAACGGGTCAGCCCGATGGCGGTGCCGTTGATGGTGATGATCGGTCGCGAAAGCGTAGCGCAGGGCTCGGTCGACGATGCTTTGCTGGTCGAGGCCGAGAGCCTCGCCGGGATCGCGATGACGCCCTGACATGTCGTTCGTCGAATAATCGACACGGCGCTTGTTCGCGGCTCGAGCCAGGCGTAGTATTGAATCAGAGGAGAATAGCCATGCGACATTGGCTTAGAGCATCCGCGATCGGCCTCAGCGTTGTTGCATCGACTTCGGTCGGTGAGGCCCAAGATACGGGCACGTCGGCAGAAGCGCCGCTGATCCCTGAATTGTCGGTGATCCAGCAATTCGAAATCGACCGGAGCGACCGGATGACCGTCCCGGTGCGCATCAACAACAGCGAGCCATTGGATTTCATTGTCGATACCGGGGCCGAGCGTACGGTCATATCCGGCGATCTGGCCAAGCGGCTTGCGCTGGAGGCTGGGCCGGAGCTGAGATTGGCGACGATTTCTGGCCCAGCGGTTGCGCCTTCCTTTTACATCGAGGAGTTATCGCTCAAGTCACACACCGTTGAAGGCATCGAAGCCCCCGCGCTCGATCGCGGCAACCTTGGTGGCAATGGCCTATTGGGCATCGACAGCCTGGAAGACAGCAAGGTCTTCCTTGATTTCCGCACCCAACATCTTGAGGTGCTGCCGTCGGCCATTGGCAAACGCCCCGGAAAGCTCGAGCAGGGCATGATTGTTGTCAGTGCCAAGAAACGCGCCGGCCGGATGATATTGTCGAGTGCGGAGATTGATGGCTTCAAAGTGGACATCATTCTCGACACCGGTGCGCAAGCCAGCATGGGGAATTTCGCGTTGCGCGATCGACTTCGCAAACGGCATTTGCGCTTTGAATATGTCCCGGTGACCATGAAAAGCGTGACGGGCAAGGAGCTGCCGGGCGATTTCAGCCAGATAAGGGAAATCAAGATTGGCAGCTTCAATGTCGCCAATCTGCCGGTCACCTTTGCCGACAATTATGCATTTCATGCGCTTAATCTCAACGATCGACCCGCCATCCTGTTTGGCATGGATGCGCTGAAGCTGTTCGACCGCGTGGTCATCGATTTTGGTAACCGGCGCGTGGCGTTTGATCTGCCAAGAGGTGCGCGCAACGAATCTTTTAGCAGGCTTGCGTTCGCCAGTCGCTAGGCCGCCTTACCTTTACGCAGTTCCAACCCGTGGCCGATCAGTTCGCGTTCGTCAAAGACGTAGCAGTCACCTTGCCAGCGGCTCTCGGCAGGCGGCACTTCTTCTAGATATTTCAGGATACCGCCTTTGAGGTGATAGACCTCATCAAAGCCCTGCGCACGGACATAGGCGGTGGCCTTTTCGCAGCGTATGCCACCAGTGCAGAACATCGCGAATTTGGGCGATTTGCCTTCGGCGCGCAGTTTCTCGGCTTCGGCATCGAACCATGCCGGGAATTGGCGGAATGAAACGGTTTCCGGATTAACCGCGCGTTCGAAGGTTCCGGCCTGAACCTCGAAATCATTCCGCGTGTCGATGACGATGGTTTCGGGATCAGAAATCAGTGCATTCCAGTCTGCCGGATCGACATAATGGCCGACATCGGAGCGCGGATCGATGCCATCGACACCCATGGTCACGATTTCGCGCTTCAGCCGGACTTTCAGCTTACCGAAAGGCATCGCATCCGCATGCGAATATTTTACTTCCATCGCGGCAAAGCCATCCCAGCTGCGGATAGTGGCAACGACTTCCTCGAGTGCTTCGCGAGCACCGGCAATCGTGCCGTTGACGCCTTCGTTTGCGAGAAGCAGTGTTCCCTTGATCCCCCGTTCCTCGCAAAAGGCGAACAGCGGATCACGAACCGAGCGTGGATCGGCGATGGGTGCAAAATGGTAGAGGGCAACTACTGAAAGCATGATGGCGGCGCGCATAAAGCAAAAGCCTCTGCTTGTCAGCCCGTAGCGCATTGCCCATAGCACCCGCTGTGACGGGACATCTTTGCTTTGGCGGACATGATTTTGAGGTGGCGGGTGAAGCCGCGCTCTTTTGGCCTGCACGCAAGGCGCTGCTCGTTGCCGACCTGCACCTCGAAAAGGCTTCGAGCTATGCCATAAGAGGGCAATTCCTCCCGCCTTATGACAGCCGTGCAACGCTCGAGGAACTGGCCGGGCTTGCCCGAAAATATGCGGTCGAGGCGATTTTCTGCCTGGGTGACAATTTCCACGACGATGGCGGAGAAGCGCGGCTGGAGGATGAAGCCGCACGACTGTTGCGCCAATTGACCGTAACCTATGACTGGCGCTGGATTGTCGGCAATCACGATCCTGGGATCGCGGCAAATTGGGGTGGTGCAGTCCATGAAGAGCTGAACATCGAAGGCATCATCCTGCTCCATGAGGCAGAGCCTCAAGATCGGCGACCGGAAATGTCCGGGCACTTCCATCCCAAATTCCGGCAGGAAATCAGGGGGCGGCTGGTGTCACGGCGTTGTTTTGTGCGGAGCGCGAGCAAGCTGATCCTGCCTGCTTTCGGTGCGCTTACCGGGGGGCTGGAAGCTGACGATTCAGTGATCAGCGAGGCTTGCGGGGGATATGCGACCCAGGCACTAGTCCCGGCCACTGGCAGGGTGCTCTGCTTTCCGCTGTCAGCCAGCCGTGCGCGCGCCGAATAAGGCGGTGCCGACGCGGATATGCGTCGCGCCCAATTGAATTGCTGTAGGAAAATCGTCCGACATTCCCATGCTCAACTGCGACAAGCCATGCCGAGCAGCGAGTTCGGCCAACAACGCGAAATAGGGGGCAGCCTCGACATCGGCTGGCGGTATGCACATTAGGCCGACAACCTCAATATGGGCAGCCTTTGCCGCTTCGAGTAGTTCAGGCAGCTCGGCAATCGCACAGCCGCCCTTCTGCTCTTCCTCGCCAATATTGACCTGGATGAAGCAGGGAATGTGTTTTTCAGCCTTGGTCATCGCTTTCGACAGCGCCGACAATAGCGATAGACGATCGAGCGAATGGATGCAGTCGAACAGTTCGACAGCCTCTTCGGCCTTGTTCGATTGCAACTGACCGATCAGGTGCAGCTGAATGTCGGGATGAGCGATGCGCAAGTCAGGCCATTTGCTTGCGGCTTCCTGCACCCGGTTTTCGCCGAACATCCGGTGACCCGCGTCGAGAAGCGGACGGATTTCGTCCGCATCGCGAGTTTTCGAAACCGCAATCAACGCAACGTCATCGGTCGAGCGCCTCGCAATCTTGCAGGCCTTGGCCATTTCGGCGTGAATGTCGGCAAGGCGGCGGGCTGGGGTTTCGGGAGTCGCATCGGGCATGGCCGCGCGCTATAGCGGTTGCCATCCCCGCCCGCCAGACATTGCGAAAACCTGTTCCGCGTATCTGGCTGATGACCGATCCCCGGTTGGACGACCAGTTGCTGGCTGCCATCCGACGGCTGCCATCAGGTTCCGGTGTGATCTTTCGGCATTATGCGCTGGAAACGAAACAACGAAGGCATTTGTTCGCGCGTGTCCGTCATATTTGCGTGCAGCGTGGGCATATTTTGATGCTGGCCGGAGATGCCAGAACCGCAAGGCTATGGGGTGCAGATGGCGTGCACGGTCGAGGCGTATCAGCCAAGCCGCTGCTGCTAAGTGCGCCGGTACATAACCCCTGCGAAATCGAACGGGCAAAAAGGCACG
>NZ_CALMSV010000186.1 GCF_937872355.1 uncultured Sphingorhabdus sp.
CATATGCGGATAACCGGAGAGAATGAAGGCCTCAATGCCCTCCGCCTGGTAGGCGCGCAATTTCGCCAGCACCTGATCGGGCGTGCCGACAATCGCCGCGCCGCAACCCGAACGGGCACGGCCGATTCCGGTCCATAGATTATCCTCGACAAAGCCGTCGCCGCCCGCTGCACCGCGCAATTCCTGCTGGCGCTGGACGCCGTAATTTTTGGCATCGAGTGACTTTTCGCGAATGGCTTTGCCCGCATCTTCGTCGAGTTTCGACAACAGCCGGTCGGCATAGGCGCGCGCTTCTTCTTCGGTTTCGCGCACCACGACATGGACGCGATAGCCGAACTTCAGACTGCGGCCCTTGGCGGCGGCGCGCTGCTTCATGTCGGTGATGGTTTCGCGCACCTTGTCCATCGTATCGGGCCACATCAGATAGACGTCGCAACCCTCTGCCGCGCATTCGCGCGCTTCATGGCTCAGGCCGCCGAAATAGAAAGCAGGACATTTACCCGACAGCGTGGTGATGCGCGCCGGATCAAGCTGGAGGTTGGAGAACTCGCCTTGGAAATTGTGCGACTCGCCATTGAGCAGAGTGCGTACGATTTTCATGATTTCAGTCGCGCGGCGATAGCGGGGGCCGCTTTCGATCTTTTCGCCGGGCATGTCTGACGAGATGATATTCACATTCAGACGACCGCCAGTTCCAGCGGCATTGGGACCGAGAATGCGATCGAGCGTGGCGATGCGGCGCGCCAATTGCGGCGGCCAATCCTCGCCCATGCGCGTTGCCCACAGCAGCTTCATCCGCTTGACCTGCGTGGCCACAGCGGCAGCAAAGGCAGTGGTATCAAGGCCGAGCTGATATCCCGACGGAAGCAGGATATTGTCGAACCCGCCCTCTTCGGCGCGCAACACGATGTTGCGGCAATGCTCCCAGCTTGATTGCAGATAGGGATCGGGGACCCCCAGAAATTCATAATCATCGTCGCATAGCGCCGAAAACCAGGCGATCTCGCATTGCTGCCCGCTCATAACCGTCTCTCCTTTGCAGGGCATCCTTCCAAAGCGCCCGGCTTGCAGTTTCCATGGACCCACACCTCATGGCCGGGTCGCGACATTCGGCGCCTTAAGGCAGCCTTTCTCCTCGCGCCGAGACAAGCACGGCATACCAGTCCTGCCTTGACCAGCGGACCTTATAGGCGTCGGCAGCTTCGGCGATACGATCCGGCTGTTGCGAACCGACAATCGGGATGATGCCTGCAGGATGTGCCATCAGCCAGCTATAAGCGGCGACGGTCCGCGATACGCCTTGTGCTCCAGCAACACGGTCAAGTTCAGCAGCAACAGCCTTGTCGCGCTCGCTTTCTAGATTGGCGAGGCGGCCGCCGCCGAGCGGCGACCATGCCAGCGGAATCAGGCCCATCATCATGGCCTGATCAAGCTCACCATTTTCAAAACAGGTTATGCGCAGCGGGCTGATCTCGGGTTGTGTTGCCACCAGCTTGTTCCCGAGAAACTGGTTCAGCGCCGCAACTTGGTGAATCGTGAAATTGGAAACGCCTAGCGTGCGGATTTTGCCCGCCTTCACAGCATCGTCGAGCGTGCGGGCGACTTCTTGGGGATGTGCAAGAATGTCCGGGCGGTGAATCTGATATAGGTCGATGGTTTCCGTCCGCAACCGCTTGAGAGATGCATCGATTGCCGATGCCAGATAGCCCGCGCTCTGGTCATAAGGCAGCGGCGGCATGATTCCGCCTTTGCTGGCGAGCACCATCCGCCCGCGCAGCCCCGGTTCAACAGCAAGAACTTTGCCCAGCAACGCCTCTGCATCGCCAAAGCCGCCTTCACCGTTAAATCCGTAAATATCTGCAGTATCGAGGAAATTCATTCCCGCATCGAGCGCGGCATGCACCAGTTTCGCTGCATCGGCAGCGGTGCGGCCATTTTCCGCAAGGCGCCACATGCCCCATGCAATGGTGCTGACTTCAATTCCGCTAGTGCCCAGTTTCCGCTTGAGTGCGGGGGCCGGCAATGTCTCGTTTGCGCTCATGGACGCTCTGTCTCCCCGGTATGACAACGGTGTCTTATTGGACCTTGAAACGCCCCATCGTCAAGCCGCTAAAATTACGATTTGCGCAAGGGCGCGGTTGACCCGCGCACCATGAGTTCGTGCTGCAGCCGTTGATGGACGATCGCGGGATCGGGGCAAAACAGCTGATCGGTAGCAGCGTAAGCGAGGTCACGCACCGGCTGCCTCACGGTCGTCAGAGGCGGCCAGACCAACTGCGCCAGCGGGGTATCGTCAAAGCCTGCGACCGACAGGTCATGCGGAACATCAAGGCCGATCCGGTGCGCATAAGAGAGCACACCCGCCGCCATATCATCATTGCTCGCAAATATGGCAGTGGGTTTGTGGGCTAGCTTCAGCAATGCCTCTGCAGCCTCCATTCCGCTTTCGAAATCGAAGGTGCCCTGCCGCACCAATCCGGGCTCATAAGCGATTCCTGCCCGGTCGAGCGCCCGGCGATAGCCAAAATGGCGCTGGTCGCTCGCCATATGGTTGGGATGGCCGATGACGAAGCCGATGCGCCTATGGCCCTGGTTGATCAAATGCGTCGTCATATCGTCCGCCGCCTGCACATCATCCATGAAAACCGAGCTTGTCAGCGCATGATTGGTGCCAGGCGAGATCCGCACGAAACGAATTCGGCGCCGTTCCAACTCCTCGAGCGCGGCAGGTGCATCGGTGACTGGAGAGGATAAAATTACCCCGTCGACATGCGTTTCGTCGATCAGGCCGCCAATTTCCTGTGCCAGCGTTGGCGAGTCGATGTCGACCGGTTGCGCAAGCATCCGTACGCCTTCTTCGCGGCACCGGTTCCACACACCTTCCTGAACGGCGTGGATATAATAGGGGCTGTGATTGTCGTAGATCAGTGCAATCTGAAAGGATCGTGAACCCGCCAAAGTGCGCGCCGCGAGGCTCGGGCTGAAGTTCAGCGCAGCGACTGCCTCTTCCACCTTGCGGCGGGTATCGTCGCTGACATATTTCTCCTTGTTGAGGACGCGCGACACCGTTTTGATCGAGACACCCGCAATGCGGGAGACATCTTTTATCGTGACGCGCATGGCATTTGGGTAACAGTCAGGCAAAAATCTGCAAGCTTCGAATCTGCCTTCTTGCCAAGTCGGTCGTATTTTGTGACAAGGCTGTCATAGACACCGTTGTCAGACGGGAGAGGATATTTGACGAATACGGTTCGCTACGGCCTTGTCGGCTCCGGCATGATGGGCGTCGAGCACATTCACAATCTGGCAATCACGCCCGGCGCGGTGGTAACGGCGCTGGCTGATCCAACCGAAAGCTCGCTTGGCTGGGCCAAAAACGCCTTGGGCGCGGATGCGGACGGCGTGCAGACTTTTTCCAGTTCTGCCGAGCTCGCAGCGTCTGGCCTGTGCGATGCGGTAATTGTCGCAAGCCCCAACTACACCCACCGCGACGTATTGGCCCCGCTGTTTGACGCAGGGCTCCACATCTTGTGTGAAAAGCCTCTCGCAACCAAAATCGACGATGCGCGCTGGATTGTGGAGCGCGCGGCGCAGTCGCCCGGCATTTTCTGGACGGCGATGGAATATCGCTACATGCCGCCTGCGGCCGAGTTCATCCGACAGGTGCATGATGGCCGCACCGGCAAGCTGCAGATGCTCTCGATCCGCGAACACCGCTTCCCCTTCCTGCCCAAGGTTGGCGATTGGAACCGCTTTGCGGAAAATACCGGCGGCACAATGGTCGAGAAATGCTGTCACTTTTTCGATCTGATGCGGTTGATCACCCAATCCGAAGCGGTGCGGGTTTATTGCTCGGGCGCGATGGATGTGAACCACCTCGACGAAAATTACGAGGGTCGCCGCCCGGACATCATCGATAACAGCTACACCACAGTCGATTTTGCCAATGGCGTGCGCGCGATGCTCGACCTTTCGATGTTCGCGGATGGCGCCGAAAATCAGGAAGAAATCACCGCGGTTGGCGACAAGGCCCGGCTCGACTGCCTCATTCCCGAAGGCAGCCTGATCTATTCACCGCGCGTCGGGTTCCGCCAGCCCAAGGTTGTCGAACGCACCGTCATCGAGGTCGATGAAGCCGCTCTCAAGGCAGGCAGCCATCATGGCTCAACCTATTATGAGCACCAGAAATTCTTTGCTGCAGTCTGCGGCGAGGGAAAAGTAGAAGTAACGGCACACGACGGACTGATGGCGGTTGCCATCGGGACCGCCGCCGAAATCAGCGCCCGCGAAAAACGCGTCGTGGAAATGAGCGAATTGGGGTTTTGACGATACGCCCGACAACAGGGTGACAAGGAGGACGTGAGCATGAAAAAATTTCTTATGGCATCAAGCGCAATGGCGCTGATCGCAACAGCCAGCCCGGCTTTTGCGCAAGAAGCAGAAGATGAAGGCGGCAAGGGTGCTGAAATCATCGTCACCGCGCAGAAGCGTGAGGAAAACCTGCAGGAAGTACCTCTGGCAATCTCCGTAATCGGTGGTGACGCAATTGCCAATTCGGGTGCGGTAACGCTTGAAAATGCACAATATCTGGTTCCAAGCCTGAACTTCCGCAAATCGGGCACTACGCTCAATCAGGCGTTGTTCTTGCGCGGTGTCGGCACGATCAACTTCTCGATAGCAGCCGAACCTTCGGTTGCCGCCGTCCTTGACGGCGTAGTGCTCAGTCGCGCGGGCGAGGGCTTTACCGATCTCGCTGACGTCGAACGCATTGAAGTGCTGCGCGGCCCACAGGGCACATTGTTCGGGAAAAATGCCTCTGCCGGTGTCGTCTCGATTGTAACCAAACGACCTTCAAACGACTTTGAAGGCACCGTCGAAGCGTCTTATTTCACCAAGGAAGAATATCGCGGTCGCGCCACGATCAACCTTCCGCTGGGTGAGAATATCCGTTCTCGCTTCACCGGCTATTACAGCGAATATGACGGCAATATCCGCAACATCACGCTGAACCGCAAGGTCAACGGTTACAAGCATTATGGCTTTCGCGGCGCGATCGAAGCCGACTTGGGTGACACCGTAACGCTTTTGCTGCGCGGCGACTGGCGCAAGGCAAAGGATGATTGCTGCGCCGAAATCATTGGAACCACGCCGACAAACGCTGCCGCCACCGCACTTGCCGCTACGGGAATTGCTGGCGACCGTACCCGCCGCGTCGCACAAAATCTGATGACCGCTACAAATGAAGAGAGCTGGGGCGTTTCGCTACAGGCCGATATCGAACTGGGCGACCATGTGTTGACCTCGATCACGAGCTATCGTGGCTGGGACAATCAGGAAATCCGTGATGGTGACTGGCTTGACCAGCCTTATGTTGGGTTAAACCAATTGCATGACGATGGCCCGCAGACCTCGAATACCTTGTCGCAGGAACTGCGGATAGCATCGCCTACCGGCAATTTCCTAGAATATGTGCTGGGCGCCTATTATTCGAAGGCGGATTCGGACCGCACCTTTGCGCGCTCGGTCATTACCTGCTCGGCCTCGACGCTTCCTGCAGTTGCTCCAGGCCTGACGCCTTGCTCAACCGCGCCAGGTGTTTCGACGATCACCACGCCTTACGGCATCGCCGACTTCGGTTCGGTGTTCAAGAATTTCGCTGTCTTCGGGCAGGCGACATTCAACATCTCGGACGACCTTCGTTTCATCGGTGGTCTGCGCTGGACGCAGGATAAACTCAACATCTACCACATCCGTCGCACGACCTTGTCCGGGCCGGGCGTAGGCGCCAGCTTCGATTCCGGCGTTTACAATAATGGCGCGCTGGTTCCCGCACCGGGAACCGGTTTCCTTGCCGGCGCGCCAAATGGCATTCCGTTCACCGCCAATACGAAGAATGACAATTTCTCGGGCAAAGCTGCTGTTCAGGTTGACTTGACCGACGACAATATGGCGTATCTGAGCTACACGCGTGGCTATAAGGGCCCAGCCTATAACGTGTTCTACAATATGGCGACGGTGCACACAAATGTGATCGAACCCGAAACCGTGAACGCGTTTGAAGCAGGCGTGAAGAACAGCTTCCTCGACGGCGCGCTGATCGTCAATCTGGCGGCCTATTATGCGAAGTATAAAAATTATCAGGCCAATAGCCCAGACTTCGTCAACGGCGTTCGCACCACCCGCTTGATCAACGCCGGCTCGGTTTCCACGCAGGGCTTTGAGCTTGAACTGATTGCTACACCTGCCGACAATTTCTCGGTCAATGCAGGGCTTGCCTATAACAAGGCAAAGGTTGAGCAGTTCCGCTTGCCTCCAGGGGCGAATGCGGCTGACCTGATCCCGTCTGGTACACCTCTGGCCAACGCACCCGAGTGGAAATTTGCGACAGGCTTTGACTGGACGATCGAAACCGGTGGCTTTGCAAATGTTGAACTGAACGGTCAGCTAGCGATGCAGTCCGATCAAATTTACGAATTGTCGCCGAGCGCCGCTGTCCGTCGCGGTTCGACCGTTGATGGCTATGCGATTGTTGATCTTTCCGCTGCTCTGGTTGACCAGAATGATGGCTGGCGCGTTGCGCTGCAGGTGAAGAACCTGTTCGACAAAAGCTTCGCCTCATCGATCGTCTCGGGCGGTCCGGGCGGTGCATTCCGCTACATCATCCCGCGCGAAGCCGACCGTTATTTCGGAATTACTGCCCGCGTGAACTTCGGCGGAAATTGAGCCCAACCGGGTCGCAACCAATCAAATGGGCCGGGCAGAAATTCCCGGCCCATATTGCTTTCAGGCCTGAAAAATAGCTGTAAACAGGCAGGCACATTCGGGGAGGCGTGCGCATGAAAGTTATTACACCGCAATTGCGCTGGACCCTATTCGGCCTGCTCTGCGTTGCCGGCATTTTCAACGCGATGGACCGGCCGGTTATCGCCATATTGAAACCGGATATGTCTGCTGATTTTGGCTGGACCGATGAAGATTTCGGCAACCTCGCCTTCGTCACCCAGATGGCGGCGGCATTCTCTTTCCTATTCACCGGCTGGCTGGTTGATAAGCTTGGCGTCTGGCGCTCGATGATCGCCGGGGTCACCACCTGGAGCTTTGCCGCGATGGCGCATGGCTGGGCAGTCGCGGCCTGGCAGGTCGTCGGCGCACGTATCGGGCTGGGTGCAACAGAGGCGGTGCAAACACCGCTAACAATCAAGACCGTCGCAACATTGTTTCCACCCGACAAGCGCAGCTTCGCCTTTGGCGTCGGCACCGCGATCGCTGGAATTGGCACGATTGGCATGCCCTTTTTTATCCCGGTTCTCGCTACCGAAATGGGCTGGCGGGGCGCACTCGTTTTCGGCGGGGTGGCTGGTTTTATAACACTCGCGCTGTGGCTGTGGTTCGCACGCGGCATCCATTTTGATGACGGCGCGGAGGATGGTCAGCGCGACTTTTCCGACGACGGCGCGCCTTACGGACCGATTCTGAAAGAGCGTCGCACCTGGGCCATAGTGGTTGCCAAAGCAATTTCGGATTCGACGTGGTGGCTGATGGGTTTCTGGCTTGCCGATTTCTATCGGAAGACCTTTAACCTCACCACTGAACAGCTTGCAGTGCCGCTCGCCATTGCCTTTCTCGGTTCGGGCGCGGGGGCATTGTTTGCTGGCTGGATTTCCACCCGACTGCTCGAAAGCGGCTGGAGCGTGAACCGGGTGCGCAAGACGGTAATGCTGGTCTCCGCGCTGATCGTCACGCCTTTGCCCTTCGTGCTACAACTCAACAGCTTCTGGCCGGTTGCCATCATGATGGGTGTGGTGATGGCCGGGCATCAGGGTTTTTCGTTATCGATTTTCTCCACGATCACCGACGTTGTGCCACGCACCAAGGTGGGTCGGGTAACTGCCTTTGGAGCTTTCATGGGTAATATCGGCGGCGCGTTGATCCAGCCGGTTACCGGTGCGGTGTTGACCGCAGGGCTGGGCTTCATGCCGCTATTCATTTTCGCTGCATCGTCCTACCTGCTGGCATTGGCTTGGTTGCACATGCTGCTTCCCAATATCCAACGAAACTGAACTGTCCGGCGATGAGCGATCCTCTTTCCATCGACCTCGACCAAGCCCCAAAGCGGCGTCCCGATTGGGATGCGATCCCCTATGGCGGTGACCTCTTTGGCGAGATCCATCTGGCCGAGAGCAACCAGGCTGAAGGCGATGCAGAGGTAAAAGACAGCCTGTTTCCTGGCCTCGCCATTTGCGGCGTCGCCTCTGCAGCTGCGGCATGGCTGTCAGAGCACTATCATTTTCCCATTATCCTGCTTGGCCTGTTGGTCGGCCTGTCGTTAAGCTTCATCGCCCGCGACATACGGACTCATAAAGGGCTGGATTTCGCCTCGCGCACCTGCCTGCGCTGGGGCATTGTCATCTTAGGCCTGCAGGTCACTTTCATGCAGATCGGCGCCTTGGGTGCAATTCCGTTTCTGGCGCTTGCTGTGGTGATGGGGTTGACGCTGTTTGCCGGCATTGCTGCCGCGCGTGTTGCCGGCCAATCGAGTTATGCTGGTTTATTGGCGGGCGGCGCGACGGCAATATGCGGTGCCAGCGCGGCGCTGGCGCTATATGGCGTGATCGGCAAGGACCGGCTGTCTCAGGCGCAGTTCGCCTTAACGCTGGTCGGCATTTCGCTTGCCAGCGCCTTGGCGATGTCGGTTTACCCGATCCTCGCAGGCTATTTCGCCTTAAGCGACCAGCAGGCCGGATTCCTGATCGGCGCATCGATCCACGATGTCGCGCAAGCCATTGGCGGTGGCTATGCCTTCTCCGATGCGGCGGGCAGCTACGCGACCATCGTCAAGCTGGCCCGGGTCGCGTTGTTGGCGCCGGTGGTGGCGCTGGTGACCTTGGCAATCGGTTCCGCAGGGGCCGAACCAGGCCAGGCGAAATGGCGAAGACTAGCGCTTCCTTGGTTTATCACCGCGTTCCTGGCGACCGTGACCTTGAACTCTCTGATGCAGATGCCTGCTATCGTAGCGGACTATGCCTTGTCGGCTTCAAAGGGCTTGCTCCTACTTGCCGTCACAGCAACCGCGATGCGCAGCCGGATGGATCTGCTGCTCGACATGGGATGGCGCGCGACGATACCTGTATTAAGCGCAACCGTTGTCAGCTTCCTTTGCGCGCTGGGCTTTGTTCTGATGTTTCTATGACAATCACGCGCGGCGGTTGGCATTGACTCGGCGGGTAAAGCCTTTCACCTCTGTCGCCTGTTTGAAACCGCAACAGGGACTATTATCATGACCGGCATCATTCTGCATCAATATGACAGCTCGCCGTTCTCCGAGAAAGTCCGGGTTTGCCTAGGTATAAAAGGGTTGGAATGGCAGGCGTGCGACCAACCGGTTATCATGCCCAAACCCGATCTGACCCCCCTTACCGGCGGCTATCGGCGGATCCCTGTGCTTCAGATTGGTGCTGACATTTATTGCGACAGCGCGCTCATCGTTCGTGAAATTGATCGCCGCTTTCCGCAGCCATCCTTGTTCCCGACCGGCAATCGCGGTGTGGCAAATGCGTTCGAGATCTGGGGTGACAAGGTGCTGTTCCAATCAGCCGTCTTGGCCATTTTTGGGACGTTGGGTGACGACGTTGACCCGGCCTTCATCAAGGATCGTGAAGCGCTAAGCGGTCAGCCGTTCAATGTCGCCGCGATGAAGGCTCTGGCGCCGTTTGCGCTAACCCAGATCAAGGCGCAAGCTGCGCTTCTTGCCGAGCAGCTCGCAGATGGGCAGGCCTTTCTGGAAGGCGAAAAACCGGGGCTGGCGGACGCCGCAGCCTATTATAATTTCTGGTTCATCCGCACATTTTGCGCGGGTCTAGTCGATCGATTACCAGACGTTGCAGGGCTTGATGGCTGGTATGATCGCGTCGCAGCGATCGGCCATGGCGTGCGATCCAACCTTCAGCCGGCTGATGCGTTGACAATTGCGAAGGCTGCGATGCCCGATATGGTCGACTGTTTGCCCGGCGAAGCACAAATGTTGGGCACGAATGTGATGCTGGCAGCGGCGGACTATGGCCGCGATCCAATTATCGGCACATTTGCGGGCTCCACTCCTTACAGCCTTTCGGTGCTGCGCGATGATCCGGAACTGGGCAAAATCGGTGTCCATGTGCCGCGGCTGGGCTATTCTATAGCGGCGGTTTAGCGGCCTCACCGCATCAGGTTTCAGAATTTGTACGCGGCACCGAACTGGAACTGTCGCGGGGGTCCGGCATTGCGCTGCACAAACGGCGCGCCACCGCCGAACTGAATCTGGTTGGAGGTTGTAGCAGCGTTGGCGAAACCGGATTCATTATTTGAATTGAACAGGTTGAATATGTCGGCACTCAATTCAAATCTACCGCCAAATCCGGGAATCGCATAGCGCGCGCCCAGATCGACAGTCGCTGACCAAGGCAGTCTGGCCGAGTTACGTGCAGCGCCAGGGTAGCGATCCGAATTGCCAACAAAATTTTCGCCGAAGGAGGCGCCATCGCCATTCAGGTCCTGCGTGCCGAAAATCCGCGCGTCGGGTACAAGATTGACTGGCTGACCCGACTGGAACAGCCCGGCAATGCTCAGGCTGACCCCGTCAACCGGATAGAGATAGCCAATTGCCGAAATTACATGGCGGCGATCATTGGCCGAAGGCCCCCATTCGGTGCTAAAATCATTGCTATTTGCAGCGCGGAAATTGATATCGTCGGTGTCGTTGGTCAGTTTGGAGAAGGTGTAGGAAAGGCGGAATGCGTAACCATCATTCCCGCGCACCTTTTGCGCTTGCAGGATGACGGCTTTATACTCTGACTCGCCTTCGGTTTCCGAAACCGTAATTTGTCGCGCCCCCCCGGGTACAAGTGCTACCGGGCGTGTCGCGTCCGCTGCTGCTTGCGTTCTTACCAGTCCCAGCGATTGGGCCAATGCCAGCCGCGCCGCATTGTCGGGCAGGCTGCGCAATAGAGCGATATTTGACTCGGTAAGGTTGGCGCGATTGGGGGTGAATGGCGCGGGTGCATTAAGGTCACGCAAACGCACCAGATTGTGCGAACGGCTGTAGATCAAATCCGCGCTCAGGCTTATCAAATCAGTCACCTGAAACTGATATCCACCGCTCAACTGCATGCCCCACGGGCTTTGGTAGCCATCGGGATTCAGAATTCGGACTTCATTGACCGTCGCAGTTTCGCGCAAGCCTTGCGCCTGTGATGGCGCAGGGCAGCTCGTGACGGCGATGCAAAGGGGCGAGACGGTAAGATTTCCGTCGAATGTGATTTTAGGCAAGTCGGTTCCCGAAGCGATGAGGCCGAGCGATTGCAATTGTCCCAATTGGGCAAGAAATCCAGGCGCTGTGCTGTTGCGTTGCAGCGCGTCAGAGATCACCGCATAGGATAGTTTGCCATAGAACAGACCTGCCCCAAAGCGCAGCGTCGAGCGTGCGTCCGGTCGGTAGTTAAGCGAGAAACGCGGGGCAAGATTATCATAATCTCCGCCCCGTCCGCCCTTGGCGGTTAGGCCGTCATAATCCCAGCGCACACCCAGTGTTGCAGTCAATTTCGGGCTAAACTGCCATTCATCTTCGACGTAAAGCGCAGCCTGGGTTTGTTTGGTGCCGAAGGCTTGAGGACGCAGTTCGACCGAGTAATTGGCAACGCTTGGATTGAGGGCGAGAATGTCTTGCGCGCCAAGGTTGAGGCCAACGCCGCTCGCTGCCAGAGACGCGATCTGCGCCAAAGTCAGGTCGACGGTAAAATTGCCATCCGGATTTCCGCCCCCTAATAGGGCAAAATCCGACCTGATTAAGTCAGCACCGAAGCTGATCTTGTGGTTACCCAGTTTGCGTTGCAACTTGTGGCTGGTCTGCCAGCTTTCCTCAAGGTCATTGAATAGGAAGCCGGGGTGGCCGACAATTGCCGCCGTCAGGCCACTGGGGTCGCGTATGACGACTTGTGGACCTGCGGGACCCTTTGGCTGGCCATAATCCCAGCGAAATCGGCTGAATTGGATTGCGCCATCGTAGCTCCACTCGTCGCCAGAATAGCTTGCGGTCGCCGCCACCAATGTCGAAAAGCGGTCCTGGTCCGATCCCGCTGATGGAAAGGTAACATTGCCGCCGCCAAGGCCGCCACCGGGCCGATCAATCGTGACGCGTCCAAAATTACCGCGCAGCCCGACTGTCCAGCCGTCGGTCAATCGGTGATCGAGGCGGACAGATCCCAGATAAAACTCGTTACGACCGGTAACGGTATCGACCACGCCCAATGCCGGCGCATCGACAATCTGGATGTTGCGGTCGCGCGTATATTCGAAATTGGCATAGAAAAAGGTTGTGTCGCGGGCAATCGGTCCGCCAAGACTTGCGCCTGCCTGATAGCGTTCGAAACTTTCGCCGACAAAATTCCCGGACAAATCGCGGCGCGGAAAGGGCGACTTTGAATCGAGCGGGCGCCCTGGGCGCACCAGAGCGTAGACTTCGCCATGATAGTCGTTGCTGCCTGATGGAGTGGTATAATTAACGATGCCATTGGCGGTGCGCCCATAGGCCACTGAATAAGAGTTGGCGAGAACGGTCACTTCTCGGGTGAATCCGAGCGGAACGGGAAATTTGATACCACCCAGAAAATTCTCGTTATTGTCGAGGCCGTCGATGAGGTAATTTGTATCAAGGCCGTTCGAACCATTAATCGATATTGACGGCGATTCGGGAAAGAAGCCGGTTGACGGAACCACATTGGGCAGGCGGATCAAGGCGCCTAGGACATCACGTCCCTCGATTGGAAGGCCTGCCAGCTCTTGCACACCAAGCGAACTCGACACTTCTGCATTGACCTGATTCAACCCGGTGATGCCGCGGCTTCCAGTCACTACGATGCCATCGGCACCAACCGAATTGAGCCGTAAGGTAATGCTGCTCGTGAAATTTGATCGCAGAGTGACAATTGCCTGCGATTCGTGCGCTGAGGTGCCTGAACTATGCGCCGAAACCCTATAGCGCCCCGCGGTTATCAGGCCCTCAACCCTGACGAAGCCCTTTGAATCGGAGCGGACTGTCCGCGAAAAGCCGATCTCGCTATTCTCGATGGTCACATCTGTGTCGACTATCGGTTCGTCGGTCGTGGCGTCTAGCAAAGCGATTTGCAACCCGGCCTGTTGAGCCCCGGCCGGCGTTGAAACAGCACATAATGCTGCGGCCAATCCGATACATATTGATTGAGACGAGGAAGGGCGCACTTTTATCTCCGGATAAGTGTCGAGCTTATCGTTACTGGGTTCGCGGCGCTAGTTCGCTTGCTCCAGATCGTGTTTGGTCGCCAGGTCGTGGGAGTTCGCTTGCGCAGTCAATTGTCGGCCACAGCTACGCGCAAACAGTCTTTCAATAAACTGTTTTTCAGAGCTTTTTAGCGCAGCACTCGGTGCGCAGCATGTCGCTCAAAGGTCCGCCTGCCAAGTACGACCACGGCGAGCTGCAACGCTTGCGCTTCAATAGCGCTATCAGTGGGACTTGCCCAAAAATCGCGGCTGTTCAAAAGGCCTGAAATGTAAAATACTATTCTCGGCGCTTTCAAAGCTTAAAAACACAATCCAAAGGCGCTGCCCTTTAAAAGGCCAATCCGCTGTATGTTCGGGATTCCCTTTTGAAAGGGCTGGTGCCGCTTACGTGACTCGAACACGTGACCCCATCATTACGAATGATGTGCTCTACCGACTGAGCTAAAGCGGCGACGGGCGGGCGATTACCAGCGTGTGTAGCTTAAGACAAGCCCCACTCCAACAATCGTTCAGCCGTGACTTATTTACCGGTCCAGTTGCCCGGACGTTTTTCGATGAGGGCGGCCATGCCTTCCTTCTGGTCTTCGCTGCCGAACAGGCCGTGGAACAGGCGCCGTTCGAAGACAACGCCTTGCTGTAAGGTGGTTTCAAATGCCGCGTTGACCATTTCCTTGGCAGCGATGGCGGCCAGCGGGGCCATCCCGGCGATGGTTTCGGCAGTCTTCAAAGCCTCTGCAACAAGGTCTGCTGCCGGAACGACACGTGCGACCAGACCTGCGCTTTCGGCTTCTGTCGCATCCATGTTGCGCCCGGTGAGGCACATTTCCATCGCCTTCGCCTTACCCACGGCACGGGTGAGGCGCTGCGATCCGCCCATTCCCGGGGTGACCGCCAGCTTGATTTCCGGCTGACCGAATTTGGCGCTGTCTGCAGCGATGATGAAGTCCGCCATCATCGCAAGTTCGCAACCACCGCCAAGAGCCCAACCGGCAACCGCCGCGATCCACGGCTTGCGCGTCGCGGTGACACGGTCATAGCCAGCAAAGAAGTTGGAACCATACATCTCGGCGAAAGACTGGCTCGACATTTCCTTGATGTCGGCCCCTGCGGCAAAGGCCTTTTCGCTGCCGGTGAGGACGGCGCAGCGCTGGCTGTCATCAGCGTCAAATTTGGCAAAGGCATCGGTCAGGTCGGCCAGCACCTGACTGTTGAGCGCATTCAATGCCTGCGGGCGGTTGAGCGTTATCAGGGTGACGGCACCCTTTTGTTCGACGAGGATGGTTTCGTAGCTCATAGCGGTGTCCATTCTTCTTGTGGCGGCAGCGGCGCAAAAATGGCGTCAAGCAGCTCCTCGCTCACGCCCTCGGCCGTTGCCGGATTCCATTTGGGGTCATTATCCTTGTCGACGATTACCGCGCGCACGCCTTCGGCAAAATCGGGGCGAACGAGCACGCGGCTGCCGATGCGATATTCCATCGCCATATTGTCGGCGAAGTCGTCAAGGTCTGCGCTGGTCGCCAATTGGCGCAGTGCGACCTTACACGTCTGGGGCGATTTGGTATGCAGCGTGGCGAGCTCTTTCATCGCCCAGTCGCTGTCGTCCGCCTCAAGGCTCGCGAGGATATCCTCATAGCGATCCGAGGCGAAATGTCGGTTGATGTCGAAAAGATTGCCGACAATGCGCGCGTCCGGGGCTTTTGCCGACAGGGTTCCCAACAGGCCGTCGATACGCTCAACATCCTCCTGAGCGATACGCGCCTTGGCTTCGGCGAGCATTTCGGCGGGAAGATAATGGGTCGCAAGTCCAAGCTCCAGGCATTCAGCCCCATCAAGCCGTGCCCCCGTCAGCGCGAGGAACTGCCCAACGCGCCCTTCAAGTCGAGACAGATACCAGCCGCCACCCACATCGGGAAACAGGCCAATGCCGGTTTCGGGCATGGCAAAGCGGGTGTTCTCGGTCGCTACGCGAAAACGTGCAGGTTGGCTGATGCCTACACCGCCACCCATGGTGATCCCGTCCATGAAGGCGACCACTGGCTTGGGGTAGGTAAACAGCACATGGTTTAGCTGATACTCATCGTGGAAGAATTTGCGTCCGCTCTCGCCATTGTCGTTGAGCGCCGAATTGCGCAGGAAAGCGATGTCGCCGCCAGCGCAGAAACCGCGACCCTC
>NZ_CALMSV010000187.1 GCF_937872355.1 uncultured Sphingorhabdus sp.
GCAGGTCTGCGAGGCATTTGACCTGATATTTGAATGTGCCCTGTTCATAGTGCAGACCCATAGCCGTCATCGAGAATGTTTCCGCACCGGCTTCGGCGGCTGCCGCATTGGCGAGCAGGAAGGGTGCATAGACTTCGCCCGATATGCGAACCAGTTCTGCAACGACGGGTGCGATTTCATCCTCCCATTCGCCTTCGACGCCGGACATATCGTCGATGTGGGCCAGCCAGCGATAGCTATAGGGAAACTCCGCACGCATCATCGCCTGCGGTGTGGGATCGGTGCCAAGTTGTGACAGCTGCCCGAAAATCGAGAATTCGGCAAGACTGGGTCGCGTGCCGAACAGACTGTGCCGGTTCACGACATGCGCCTCAAGCACGGCCAGTACGGCCTTGGTGCTTGCCTCTATCAGCGGGAAGTTTTCGCGGGTGCAGCCGACAATCGCCATGCGCCCCACCTGCCGTGAACGGAACGCCTCGGCAAAGCCCTGACTGGTCTGCAGCCCGCCGCCCTTGAGATTGTCGAACGCGAGCCAGCGGCTCATCTGGATCTGGTCGACTTCCTCCAGCCAGCGATAGCCGAACATGGCCTTGGTCAGCCATTCGTCGGCAAAATCCTCCAGCAGGTGCGCAAGGAAGGCGCTGGCGGGCGACGGCGGAACCACCGATCGCTCTGCATGCCGTTCCTCAAGATCATAGACCAATGGTGTGGAATCATTGGCAAAATGGCCGTCGGGATACTGCAGAACCGGAATGACCGGTGCCTTCACCTGTTGCAGCGCGTCGCGAGCAGCCGCGCCATCCTTCCAGATGTGCGCAATCCGGCGATAGCGCAGCAAGGCGCGCATCTTCATCGAATAGGGCGATCCTAGCGCGCCGTAGAGTGTATACATCGGGTCTATCCTTGGCGGCGGGCGGTCGGGTCGGCCGGCCACCATGGTGTTGCGGGTGTGTCGCTCGATACTTTGCTCGGAAAATTGGGTGCGCGTTTCTCAAGGAAGGCGGAGACGCCCTCATGCACATCCGCACCCTTGCCCAATGCAATGTTGAGCGGCGCATCGACCGAGAGCGCGCCCGACGGATCGGCATCGGTTGAAAAGCGCCACAAAAGGCGGCGCGTCAGCGCGATGGCCACCGGCGAGGTGTTGGTGGCGATTTCCATAGCCAGTTCGCGTGCCCGATCGTCAAGTTGTTCGGCGGGGCAGGGTTCGGCCAGCAAGCCTTTTTCAAGCGCTTCACTTGCAGGAACAAGTGCGCCGGTCAGGCACCATTTGAGCGCCTGGCTCAGCCCGACAATCTGCAGCAGGAACCAAGCCGAACCCGCCTCTGGCACCAAGCCGCGGCGCGTGAAGACGCAACCGAACTTGGCATTGTCCGCAGCAATGCGGATGTCGCAGGGAAGGGTGAGCGGGAGGCCCACGCCAGCGGCCGAGCCATTAAAGGCGACGATCGAAGGCTTGCGGCAATTCATGATGGCAGCGATGAAGTTTGCGTTGCGGCCTTCACTACGGGCGCCAAAATTCTTCGCACCTTCGCCGCTCTCGGTATCGAATGAGCCTGCGCCGGCCGAGACATCGGCTCCTGCACAAAACACGCGGCCCAGCGCGCTCAGGATGACAACGCGGATCGAATCTTCGCCATCGGCATGGTCAAACGCCGCCGCCAGTTCGGCGCCCATCGTTGCGGTATAGGCATTCATGGCTTCGGGGCGGTTGATGCGGACCCACAGGATCGGCCCTTCCTGCTCCACCACCAAAGTGCTGTAATTGCTCATCGCTCAAGCCGCCATGATCTTGACGGGCATGGCGGTGAAGCCGTGGAGGAACGGGCTGGCCAGCCGCGTCGGTTTGCCCTGCGGTACCACTGGTCCAGGCAGTTTCAGCATTTGCTCGATGACCGCGTGGAGCTGCACTTCGGCCAGTCGAGCGCCGACGCAGCGGTGGATGCCATGGCCAAAGCCGACATGGCGGCGGGCATTTTCACGCCCCACATCGAAGCGTTCTGCATCCGGGAAAATCCGCTCATCGCGATTGGCAGAGATGTACCACATCACCACCTTTTCCCCTTTGGCAATGCGCTGTCCGGCAAGCTCGGTATCCTCAAGCGCGGTGCGACGCATATGGGTGACCGGCGATTGCCAGCGGATGATTTCCTGCGCGGCATTGGGGATCAGCGAGGGGTCAGCGCGCAGCCGATCCATCTCGCCGGGATATTTGTCAAATGCCTCCACCAAGGCCGACATCGAGTTGCGCGTGGTATCGTTTCCGCCGACAATCAATAGCGCAATATTGGCGATGCGCTCCATCGCGTCCATATTGCCCATCGCTTCCGAATGGACCATTCGGCTCAGCAAGTCGTCCGTAGGCGGTTTTCCGCGACGATCCTCCAATTCACGGTCAAAACGGGCGAGCATTTCGCCCATCTGCACCAGAAATTGCGCGCGATATTCCTCGTTCAGATTGTCTTCCGAAACGCCGCTTGCCCAATCCGACCAGCGCTTGATGTCGCGCCATTCCTCAAACGGCATGTCGAACAGGATGCACAGCATTCCCAAAGTGAGCGGGAGCGAAACCCGTTCAACCCAATCAAATTCCTCGCCGCGCGGCAGCTCTGAAAACAGCTTTTCGGTGCGTTCGCGCACCAGCTTTTCGAGCTTCAGGATCTGGCTCGGGCTGAATGCGGGGGCGATCACCTTGCGCTGTGCGGTGTGGATGGGTGGGTCCTGCGCAATGAAATTGGGGAAACCTTCGCCATTCACCGCTTCGGCGATGGTGATGTTGCCCATGTCCCAGCGTGAGCTGAACACATCGTGGCGTAGTTCGACTTCCTGCACCAAGTCGTGTGTCACCACCGACCAATAGGCGCCGAAGGGGCTTTCCGGACGCCAACTCAGCGACATTTCCGCACGCAATTTGGCAAAGGGCTCACGCCATTGGTCTTCGGTGTAGATCGCGTTTGCGCTGACCTCGAACGGGTTGATCGGGCGTTTGTCCAAAACAGTTGCCATGGCTCAAGCCTCCTCCATCTGACGCGAAGGCACGGGCAGGGCATTGCCCTTGGCCGCCGCACGTTTCGCACCCTTTTCCAGTTCCTTGTTCAATGCACGGACATAATGGTCGAAATCGAGCTGGATGGTATGCCGCCGCGCTGCGTAATATTGGCCGGTGTAATAGTCTTCGTCGGCGGTGATGATGCGGCGCATTTCATCTTCCGACGGCGGGGCATATTTGCCGGCGAGATAGGTTGCGACTAGCTTTGATTGTTGCTCGGCAAAGTTCACGAGCGTGGGCAGCGGCTGTGCAAGGCCCATATAGAAAAGATCGGGAACCCCGGGCTTCATGATGCGCTTGAACAAGGGCGGGGGCCGGTTGTCGCTGTCCGCGGTAAAGGCTGGATCGTCGAAGAAGGGGAAGCTGATGTCATAGCCGGTCGCCCAGACGATGATGTCGATCTTCTCGCGGCTGCCATCGGTGAAGACGACACCGTCGCCATCCAGCTGCTCGACTGCGGGCTTCATGTTGATATCGCCGGAGCCAGCACGGACGAGGAACTCGCCTGACACCGTCCCATGGCTTTCAAACGGGCCAATTTCCGGCTCTGGCAGGCCATAGTCGCTCATCTTGCCGACCAGTTTCTTGACCATGCGCGCGCCCAGCCATTGCCGTAGTCCTTTGGGCATCCAGGCCGGGGCCGGGTTTTTGTCGAGCGGCTGGCCCTGATAATATTTGGGGAAAATCCATACGCCGCGCCGCGTGGAAACAAACAGCTTGTCCGCCATTGGCCGCTGCGAAAGCTCGCTTGCAATGTCCATTGCGCTGTTACCCATTCCGACGACGAGAACGCGCTTGCCGATGCAGTCGACCGGTTCGAAAGGCGTGCGATATTGGTGCGAATGGATCTGCGCGCCATCGAAATGGCCGGGATATTCCGGAATACGGGCAGCCCAATGGTGGCCATTGGCAACCGCGAGCGCATCATAATGCTTTGTCTCGCCCGTCGAGAGCGTCACATCCCAACCGCCACTGTCGCGCCGCTTTGCCTTTTCGACGCGGGTCTTGAAGTGGATGTGCGGGCGCAGACCGAAATGGTCGACATAATCGTGGAAATATTTGAGCAGCTGCGAATGATGCGGATAATCGGGCCAGTTTGCGGGGACGGGATAATCCTCAAAAGCCAGCCGCCATTTCGACGTATCGATATGCAGGCTTTGGTAACAGGCCGACATGCCGTTGGGGTTGTTGTAATACCAGGTGCCGCCAATATCGTCCGACGCTTCGAAAATGTCGAACGGGATACCATAGTCTTTCAGTCGTTTTGCTGTCGTAAAGCCGGAACAACCGGCACCGATGATACACACCTTTGGCAGGTTCATGTCGCTCTCTCCTTCCCGCCAATGCGGGCTCAGGAGACGACTATGTTTAATCGCGCGATTAAAGTCCAGCGATTCGCTTAGGCTGTCAAAAAAGGTCGGATCGTACATGTACTAGTACATTACCGATTCACCCAAAATCGCATCGCGATTTGCTAAGCTAGGCTGATGTGTCCCAAAAGAGGTGCCCGAATGTTTCCGTCATTCATGTCCGGTCGAACAAGCAGTCATTTGATCGCCTTAGCTGCATTTTTCGCTCTTATGCTGTTCATTCCGGACAATGCGTCCGCTGCCTATCCTTGCCCCAGCGGTCCCGGGCCTGGCGAAAGACAAGTGGGCGTTGCTGGCGGGGGTGGAGTTGCGCAATATCCCGTGTGCGAAAGCATTGATGGCGGAGGTCAGGCCCCTGCACCTGTGTCATACTACTATATTTACGGCGCAATCGTGGGACATCCGGATTCAGATGACGTGTGGATGGTTGGCAATTACGATGCCGCTCATATTGCGGAGAAAGAGGCGATGTCGATGTGCCGCGCGGCCATGGGCGATGGCTGCGTTTCGTTCGGTGAATGGTACAATTCTTCCTATTCGGTGATCCGCGACGCCCAAGGCTATCTATTCGGTGCCTGGAACGGGGAGGACGGGCAAATTCGCAAAAATGTTTTGCGGGACTGCGCCTCGAAACAACCCTTACCGTGCCAAGTTATCGGCAGTTTCGCATCGTCAAGGCGGCGCTATCAGCCCGATATGGAAGTAGCGCGCAAAAGATATGCGGTTGGCGCCTGGGTTTTCGGCGAAGGGTTTGACGGCCGAGTGTTTATATCCACGGGCCGCACTGTTCTGGCCGATGGCGAAAGTGAAGTGTTGGCTGCATGCAACAAGGCAACAGGGCGCGAATGCAAGATTGCAACGGCGGTCGGTAACGGCGTCATCCAAACATACACCCATCCCAATGGTGACAGCAGCGTGGTCGTCGAATCCAATACCAAACGTGCGCAACAGGCAGTTCAAGCTCATTGCAAAAAACTGAAACAAAAATGCACGCTGCAACGTGCCTATGACAGCAGAGTGGCAGGAACATTTGTGCACGCGTTCAACTCGCCAGAGCCGGTTGCGCCGGCGCGTAAATAATGAAGGCCTAAGCAGAACTCCTGTCCTGCATCAGCGATGCAAAGGCGGTATCCGATAAGTGCAGGCACAATATTGGAGTTCATATGCCTTTCCATTTCCGGTTACCGGCAATGCTTATTGCACTTGCCGCATCGCTTTTGCCGACCACAAGCTATGCCCAACCTCTGCTTGGGCCAACCAAGGAAGATCGCAACAGCCTGACCCTTGGTCTTGGTGGCGGGATTGCGCCGGAATTTGAAGGTGCCAACGACTACGGATTCCAGCCGGGCGGGGTTATTCAGGGGAAAGTTGACGGTTTCGAATTTCAGGTTCGCGGTCCCAACATCTATGTCGATCTGGTTCGCGATTCTGCCGACAGCAGGTGGAATATCATCGCCGGGCCAGTTGCGCAGTTGCGCTTTGACCGCACGAGCCGCAGCGATCTGGACGATCCGCGCGTTGCATTGCTTGGCACACGGAAAACCGCTGTCGAACTAGGTGGCTATGTTGGAATCGGAAAAAAAGGTTTCCTGATTCCGCCAGCTTCACTGACTTTTGATCTGGTCTTTGTGCACGATGTTGCAGGCGCGCATGACAGTTACATCCTGACACCGGGAGTTTCGCTTTCCAGTCCGGTTTCGCAACGCGCCTTTGCCCGTTTCGGAGTTTCCATAGACTATGTTGGTGGCGGATATAGCCGCTCCTATTTCGATGTCCCCGCCTTGGCTCATCCCGGAGCGCTTCCGGCCTATTCCACGAATGGCGGCGGTTTCAAAAGCGTCGGTTCAACATTACTGCTGACCCATGATCTGGGCGGCGACAATCGCAAGGGCTGGGGCCTGTTCGCGCTTGGCGGTTACAAGCGCCAGCTCGGCCAATACGCGCGCAGCCCCATCGTGCGCGATGCCGGCGATGCCGACCAGTTTCTCGCGGTCGCCGGGATAGCTTACAGTTTTTAACGGATCGAAGCCGGACCTTTAAAACCCGGCTGCACCCTGCGTTTTGTTCACTGTTACTTCCATGAACTGGGGTTTGGTCGTTGGCGGATTGAGCAGGACGACATTGCTGCTCTTTCCGTTCGGGCCAGTATCTATCTTCATCCCGGCCGCAGCAAGTGCATAGGGAGAAGCGCGATGCCGCGTGCACAAGCCGCCGGCACCGTCGCTGACCAACGGCGTTTCAAATTCGACCGCGAAGGTCGCGTCATGCGAGCGATTGACGGTACAGACAACCAGTTGCCCACCGCCAAGGTCGAGCACCAAATCGGTACCGACGGAAACGCCGACCAGCCCTTCGATCCGTGCGCCAGTCTTTGAGAGATCGCGCATCAAAGCGTCATAACGATGGTCATCATGGATTACGCCAATCCGGCGGAATACCGAACGCCGTTCGCCCCGGTGACGGTCCGGGCCGTCGGGCTCGATACGGAACTCGCCCGATTTCATGCGCTCTACGATGGTGCTCTGGGTCAGGGCCTTGGAATAGATCCAGCCCTGAATATAACGGGCACCTTTGGATTTGACGACATCAAGCTGGTCGAATGCTTCGACACCTTCGACAGTGACTTCCATACCCAACGCCTCGGACAGACCGATGATGGCGGCGATGATTTTGTCGCTGTTCTGGTCCTTCAAGGTGCAACTGTCGACGAAACTGCGGTCTACTTTCAGCTTGTCGAACGGCGCAGAACGCAAATAGCTGAGCGATGAATAGCCGGTTCCGAAATCGTCAAGTGCAAGGCGAACACCCAGCTTTTTGAGCGTCCGGAAGGTTTCCTCGACAGTCTCGCTGTCGCCCATGAAAACGCTTTCAGTCAGTTCGAGTTCGAGGCGGCCAGGTTCCAGTCCCGAGACTTGCAGTGCCTGCGTCACGGTGTCGGCGAATTCGCTATGGGTGAACTGGGCTGCGGACACATTCACCGCGACACGAACCGACTCCGGCCATTCAAGAGCATCGAGGCATGCCTTGTTAAGCGCCCATTCGCCAAGTTTCAGGATCAAGTCTGACTCTTCCGCGATGGGAATGAAGACATTCGGGCCGATATAGCCGCGCTCCGGATGGGTCCAGCGCATCAGCGCCTCAAATACCACAACCATATTGTCGTCGGTGCGGACGATTGGCTGGTAATGAAGCTCCAGTTTCTCTTCCGCGAGTGCAATGCGCAAATCTTCCTCGATGATGCGCCGCTCTTCGGCTTCATCCTTCAGGTCTGCGGAATAGAAACGGAATTGGCCGCGCCCGCCATTTTTTGAGGCATAGAGCGCCAGATCCGAATTGTGGATCAGATCGTCCTTATGGACTCCGTCATAAGGGGAAATGGCGATCCCGACCGAGGTGCCGATCGTCGCCCGCTTATCTTCGATGATATAAGGTTGCGACACCACCTGAATGATCTTGCTCGCCAGTTCGCCGAGTTTACCGCGATCATCAATGTCGGGCAGTATCACCTGGAATTCGTCACCGCCCAGACGCCCAACTTCGCCGCGATGGCCGACCACGCGTTGCAACCGTTTGGCAACCTGTTTCAGCAGATCATCGCCTACCGGATGGCCGAAAGTGTCGTTGACCTGTTTGAACCGATCCAGATCGAGCATCATCAGAGCGCAGGAACGGTTTGTAGCCTTGTAGGAAGCCAATATGGATTCCAGCCGTTTGTTCATCCGGTGGCGGTTGGCGAGCCCGGTGAGGGAATCATATTCGGCCAACCGCGAGTCTTCCAACTGCCGTTCATATTCGGTGGTGATGTCTTTCGCGCTGCCACGATAGCCGTGAAATCCGCCGGATTTGTCGAATTTCGGATGCCCTGAAAGCGACCACCAAGTCTGGCGGCCTTCATGTTTGGAGCGGCCGATCGTTAGCCGGACGGTCTGGTCAACGAGCTTGTTGCGCGCCGTCAGCTGAAAATTGAGCGGCCTTGCGGTCGAGCCGCCGGGGCTGTCTGGGTCGGTTTCGAAAATCTCGACAAGCGGCCTGCCCAGCATTTCTTCCAACGGCTTTTCAAGGCTTTCGGCGGCATTTCCGGAGAGGTAGACAAGCCTGCCATCGGCATCGGTCGCCCACAGCCAGCTGATGCCCGCCTGTTCGAAGTCGTCCAGCAGTTCGAGGCGCTTTGCAGCGTCGTTGGAGCGGATCACAGAAACCGAAGCATTGCCGCCCGCATCCTGTGCACCCATGCCGGTCCAGCTTCGTAGAATATTTTTCACGCTATCAATCCGATCAGCTCTAATTTCACAGGGCTCTTCGACGCTTCCTCCCTGCGCAATTTCTCGCATCTTTTGGTTTATATATTGCTAACTTTTTTCAAAATCTGGCGGATTGGACCGACAGGTTTGAGGCAGCGAAAATCCTGTCTATGCGCCCTTGTGGTCTTGGATAATGGCTGGCATGGCTATGACAATGCAGCAGAGTTTCACGATATATCCGTTCAATCCTGCCGGTGATGTAGCCAAGCTGCGTGACGAGGTGCGTAGTTTTCTGGCGCAACATCAAGCCAAGCTGGGTGTTCCCAATTGCTGGGTGGTTGGCGATTCCGAATTTTCGCGTGCACTGGGTGCGGCTGGCTTTCTTGGCATGATCCTGCCCAAAGAAGTGGGCGGGCACGCACGGCATCCGCTTGAGCGCTACATCGTCATCGAAGAGTTGCTGGCTGCAGGGGCGCCGGTTGGCGCACACTGGATTGCAGATCGGCAGACTGCCCCCCTCATCCTCCGTTATGGAAGCGATGAGGCAAAGGCCGCCTATTTGCCGGGCATCTGCAAGGGAGAGATCTACACCTGCATCGGCTTGTCAGAGCCCGGCGCCGGCTCCGATCTGGCAGCTGTGCGGACATCAGCGCGCCACACAGCTGATGGATGGCGGATTTCAGGCCAGAAAATCTGGACCTCGGGCGCGCATATGAGCCATGTGATGCTGGCACTGGTGCGCAGCGAAGAGGGCAGTGAGCGCAATGCAGGCCTCTCGCAGTTCCTGATTCCGATGGATGCTCCGGGGATTACCATCCGACCGATTATCGACATGGGCGGTGATCATCATTTCAACGAAGTGTTTTTCGATGATGTGCTGCTGCCTGAATGGGCGATGGTCGGGGCGCGCGGGCAAGGATGGGCTCAGGCTACGGCCGAACTGGCACTCGAACGATCCGGCCCCGAACGCTATCTGTCCAGCCATGTTCTGATGACCGCGCTGATCGATGCCGCAGGGCCCGATCCGGAACCACAGATCAAAGCTTTGATTGGCGAACTGACTGCCGAACTGTGGACTTTGAGACAAATGTCGATGTCGACGGCAGCCAAATTGGCGGCGGGTGAAGACCCGATGGTCGAGGCCTCGATGGTCAAGGACTTGGGCAAC
>NZ_CALMSV010000188.1 GCF_937872355.1 uncultured Sphingorhabdus sp.
TGGCATTGAGCCGTCAATCTTCGAACAATATCGCGCAAACCCTGAGCACTTCATCTCTGAGGCAGCGCGGCTGATCAAGGAGCAGAAGGCAGGTCACCTTATCGAGCAGTTGGTCTATGATCCGATCGACGAGCGATATGATGCCGATGTTTTTACCGCCGCCGAGATTGGTCAGGATTTTTCCCGAGCAACCGAGCGTCTCAAGAACCACGTCTTCGACTATTGCATCACAGATTCTGGTGTCGAACGCGACTTCGTTGGGGAGCTGGATACCAGCGCGGAGGTCGAGGTCTATGCGAAGCTGCCGAGGGGCTTCCTGATCCCAACTCCAGTTGGCGACTACAATCCCGACTGGGCCATCGTATTTCGAGCGGGCGCAGTGAAGCACATCTATTTCGTCGCCGAAACCAAGGGTTCAATGTCGTCGCTTGCCCTGCGAGATCTTGAACGCGCAAAGATTGATTGCGCTAAGAAGTTTTTCGCCAAGCTGGCAGAAACGAACCCGACGCCCAACGTGCGGTACGGGGTAGCGGACAGCTACAACAAGCTAATGGAAATCGTGACAACCTGATCCCGGCAAAGGCTATTTTTTGCCCTTTGCGGGCACGTGTTTTAGTCCGATCTGGACGTGGCCCGATTCCGTGCGGCGCGATTCAAACGCCCCCGCCTTGTCGACGAGATCGCTGAGCTTGGCCTGACCATAGGTACGCGGATCGAAATCCGACGCGAGTTCAGCGAGACGCTGGCCCACTCGGCCCAAGGGAACCCAGCCACCGTCATCGTCCAGCTGCGCGATGGCCTTGCGAATAAGCGGGGCGGCCGCGCTTGGGGCTTGTTTGGCTGTCGCGGGACGCAGGTCGGCGCGTTCGGGCTCTTCAGAGGTTGGAGCCTCCGGCAGAAGATTTTCCGTGTAGATGAAGCGCCGACAGGCCTGGCGGGAGCTCTCGGGGGTTTTCTGCTCGCCGAAGCCATAGCCATCGATGCCTTGCTCGCGGATGCGGGCTGCAAGCCCTGTGAAATCACTGTCAGACGATACCAGGCAGAAGGCGTCGAAGCGCCCGGTATGCAACAGATCCATAGCGTCGATCACGAGCGCAATGTCAGATGCATTCTTGCCGGTGGTGTAGGCGAAATTCTGCTGCGCCCGGATTGCGTGGGTCGAAAGCACCTCGGCCCAGGATTTGAGGCGGGTTCCGGAAAAGTCGCCATAAATCCGGCGCACGCTGGCTTCACCGATCTTGGCGATCTCTTCGAACAGACGGGTAGCGATACGGGAGGAGGCATTGTCAGCGTCGATGAGGACAGCAAGACGCGGAGCACGGGGTTCATTCGACATGTCGAATGCTTACCACACCGCCGGTAAAATTTGTCTCCAAAATAGATCAAACAGATTTGAAGTTAAATTCCGGCATCCATCTGACTGGGCAAGTAAATTTACGGATCGATCTCTGACCTCATTCCATTATCGCGAATTTATATTGCGATTTCAGTCCGATTGCGCGTCAATGTCGGCAAGAAAGAGAACGGGGGGAGCATTAGCAGCATGACGATCGAGGTTCGGCAACTCCGCTACGCCGTTCTGACCGCAGATACCCGCAGCTTTTCCCGTGCTGCCACGGCGCTCAACATGAAGCAGGCGACGCTGAGCCTGCGGGTTACGCAACTTGAGGACAAACTCGGCATCAAGTTGTTTACGCGTTCGACGCGGGGAGCTGAGCCGACCGAGATGGGCCAGGTCTTTCTGGAGTCTGCGCGGCGCATCATCACCGACATCGACAATCTGCAAACCACCGCGCGAGCGGTCAGCTATGGTGAACAAGGACGTCTCGCCGTCGGTTACAGCTCGTCACTGATGGCAGGCAATCTGAAGCAGACCTTCTCCGAA
>NZ_CALMSV010000189.1 GCF_937872355.1 uncultured Sphingorhabdus sp.
CGTGTGACCATTTGTTCTGTAGTGGAGGCTGTCAATCGGCGCCCAAAATTTGGGAGCCGATTGACAGTTCTGCTTCAACGAGATCTCGCCGACCATTGTGAACAGACAACTGTGCCCATCTTGCCAGCGTGGCACGGAGCGCATCATGGTGATTATTAGAATCATACTCGATCGGAAGAATTCCGCGGGCTCTCCAGTCTACCAGCGCGACAGGATCAGGAGAACTGCTTGATGTGAAGACATAACGCTTCTTGATATCTGAAAATCTATTTTCGTCACTGGCCACCGCATTTAGGAGGTACCTCATCGGAGGATCGTTTGCGCTGTAGCCAACGAGGACCAGATGGTAGAGCCGAGCAAGATCGTATATGAAATCAGGGACGATGCGCTGTCGCAGATATGCGTCGCCGAAGTCCTGATCCGTAAGAATTAGGTCGGATATCCTGCGGGTGTCCGCGTCCAATGCGCCATGAATATGAAATACCCCTCCAAAATCTTGGCGTCTTGTAGGTCTTGGTAGCGAGTTAAGTGAGTAAGTTTCGAGGGATGAGCCAATTTTCTTCGAGGCCTCCTCAAGAAGAAGATCGAAATTTGTTGTTATTATAGCAGAGGCTCCACCGCGATCAGAAAGGCGCACAATGGCGCGGTGGATTGGTGCGGGTTGAGGTTCTTTCGGTAATCCCGGTCGCCCATTCTTTATGAGAGATTTTACAGTGTTTCTAACTTTGCTGTTTTTATCCGACTGTCCATCAATCCGCCTCTCAAGCATCCCAAGGACAACATCGAAATCCGAAAGTACGAATCGCTTGACCTCTGCCTTTTGCTGATTGTTTAGATTCTTGCCAGATACGTGCCAATTATTGCAAGCAGCTTCTGGAATTTGTGAAATTTCAGCATATACGACGGGGTCGACTGCCTGATAGACCTCAAGGACAAGTCGTCGGAAACTTTGAAGCCCAGCAGGTATAGAGATGCCTGCACCACAAATGAACAACACTTCCCCGCGCGCATGAGCCAGCAGGAGCCGCTCCGGTATCGCGGCCAAGCCATCACCCATCGAGATGACGCGATCTTCACTGCTCATGGGCATGATCCATGCAGAGAGAAGAGGGCGATATCGATAGTGCGGCGACTACCCATCAACGGCTCCCGCATCCGCGCACGCCGATTGGAGTCGCTCTTTGACTTCTGGCGGAAGCTTGCCTTCCGCCCCCTCCAGCGCCTCGCGCCATTTCTGTCCACGGTCGCGCGCTTCGATGTAAGCGAGGCCGAGATCGAGCCTGGATGAACTGTTCGCGAGCGCTTCGATCAGCACTGACGCCTGTTCGAGATCCTTGCGGGCCTTGCTCGCTCTGTCGCGGTCAGCACGGCGCAATTCTGAAACGATCAACTTGTGGACCGCGAACCGCTCCGGTGCGGGAACGAGAACCGCAACACCCCCCTTATGCAGCAGCACCGAACGGACCGGCTGATGGATCAGAAAGTCGAGATAGCTAAGGGGTTGCGCGTTGGCGCCGCCAAGCGCTGGCATCGGCGCCGGCTCGCCTGCAAAGTCGTCCCTGCCTCGGTTCGGTGTGAGGAATTCAACCTCGAAGCCCGCTGCATTGCTGAAGCTCGTTGTCGCCCTTGGATTTGCGAGGCTCGGGACTTCCCGGAATGTCGGGTCCACCAGCCGAAGCGCTTCGAGCACGGGCGGAATTGAATCGTCGACCGAAACGGAAATGGAATGGAACTGGGCGAAGTCGACATCGCCCGTCATGAGCGGCGCGCTGGGTAATCGCACGCCGAGCAGGCCTGCGTAGGTTTGGAAAGCGGCGGTGCCGACCAGAACGCCATGCAGACGAAACAGACCTGCGCGCCATAGGACATCAACGATGTCGCCAACGAGTGCAGGAGGTGAAGGCAATCCTGCCGCGGTGAGAGAGGTGACGAGTGACCGGCGCTCGCGATAGTTGGCTTTGACCCTCTGGAAGCGCTCCACCCGTGCCGTTACGTCCGGGTCGGCGACCGGGCCAACATATTTTGAGAAACGCTTGCTGTCGGCCTTCGCTTCGCCGCGGTTGTAGCCCTTATAATACCAGAACTGTTGGCCGTTTGTGCCTTTTACCTTGGCGAATGAGCCGTTCTCAGGAAACGTCTCGTCAAACTCGGCATCCAGGCATCTCTGGATCAAGTCCGAGAACATGGTCTGATGGGCTAGGCTGAGTGGCTTCACTGGTGGTTATACCCAAATCTTCATTTTGCGAATAATGCCGCCGTGCATGGCAAAATACAAGAGCATTATGCCCAAAAAGGAAGATTGGGCATAATGAAGTCGGTTTCGCTGGCGGGCTGACACCAAACTGCCGCTTAAACCCAGAAAAATCAGCGACTTAGCAGTTGCTCTCGTTTTGCGGTCGAGGCTGTCTGCGGTCCCGTAACCCACGGAGATCGCTCATGAAACGCCGCCGCAAAGTTCATCCCGCCGACGCCGCCAACGCGGCAGTTATCGCCCAAGCCGTTCGCTTCGACGTGGCCTTGTTCCTCGGAACCGGGCGCTACGCACGGGCAAGCGCGACGAGCCTCGAAGAGGCGCGGATCGAGGCGATGCGCCTCGTTGCCGAGAACCCCAGCCCGTTCGGCAAGCGTCTGCCACTGATCTACGGCGTCACCGCCGAAGGCCGCTCGGCGCTTGTCACCGCGAACTGAACCCCAACCCGAAGGAGCACGACCATGACCATGA
>NZ_CALMSV010000190.1 GCF_937872355.1 uncultured Sphingorhabdus sp.
GGCGGGCGGGGGCAGGTGCCGAAGAAGGGCCCCCAACTGTGTCGGGAGGCGATTATTGCCTCGCCGCACCTGCCTGCATGGTTGCTTCAACCTGCAGCCACTGAAGCGCGCCCGCCTCGTCCCTTGGCCCCATCACAGCTTGACGATAGCGATGTCGGGGAGAGGCCGTCCGAAGCCATTCTGCGCCATGCGGCAGAGCGTGGAAAACTGGTGCACGGGCTGATCGAACGTGTGGATGCTGCTCGTTTGAACCACTTTGAACAGGATGCCGCTCGTTGGTTGGCCGTACGTGATCGCGAAGGACACCATGATCATAAGGCGATCATTGGTCAGGTGAAGGCGTTGTTAGACGATCCCTACTGGAAAGCGCTCTTTTCTGAAAGGGCCCGCGCAGAAGTGCCCATCGCCGCAGTCGTTGGCGAAACTGTCATCACCGGGCGGATCGACCGGTTGTTGGTCGAAGACGAGCGGGTCAGGATTGTTGACTTCAAAACATCCCGTCGCGTCCCCAAAAATGCGGCTGAGGTCAATCTCTCCGAACTCAGGCAGATGGCGCATTATGCTGCTGCGATTGAGCGCATCTTTCCTGACAAAAAGGTTACTGCGGCGCTGTTGTACACTTATGCACCTGCTGCCGTTGAATTGAACGAAGCAGACCTGGCGCCGCATAAGCCGGTTTGAAGCCCCCAAGCAATTCTATCGGAGTCGTACGCTTGCAACTCGCAAGCCGTGGCAATACATTCGCAGACAAAGAAGGAGATATTCCAATGGCTACCAAAGCAGTTGGCGACAATGATTTTGCTACCGAAGTTCTGGGTTCATCAAAGCCCGTATTGGTTGATTTCTGGGCCGAATGGTGCGGTCCGTGCAAGATGATCGGCCCCAGCCTTGAAGAAATCAGCGAGGAACTGGGCGAGCAGGTAACGATCGCCAAGCTCAACATTGACGACCACCCGGATACGCCGAGCAAATTCGGTGTGCGCGGTATTCCTACGATGATCCTGTTCAAGGATGGCCAGGTTGTTGATACCAAGGTTGGCGCCGCGCCCAAGGCGGCGATCAAGGGGTGGCTCGAAGCAGCGCTCTAACTGCGGTAATCCGCGTTGATGCTGATATAGCCATGGGTCAGGTCGCACGTCCAAACGGTGGCATTGCCTGACCCCAAGCCTATATCGACGCCAATCAGGATTTCCTGACCTTTAAGGTGTGCGGAAACCGGGCTTTCATCATAGCCGTCCACGGGTAAGCCATTGCGTGCGACCTGCGTTGCGCCAAAGCTGATTGACAGCTTGTCTCGGTCTGCAGGCTCCCCTGCCTTGCCAACCGCCATGACGACCCGGCCCCAATTGGCGTCTTCGCCCGCAATAGCGGTTTTGACGAGCGGCGAGTTGGCGATGGCGAGGCCGATTTGGCGGGCGCTTTCGTCCGACACCGCTCCGCTTACTTTGATCTCGATAAATTTCTGCGCGCCTTCCCCGTCGCGCACGACCAGATGGGCGAGTTGGCGGCAAACGTCATTCAAGGCTGATGCAAAAGCATCTGCTCCCTCATCGCCATAACTGGCAATCGGACGATTGCCTGCCTTGCCTGTTGCGAAAGCCAGGACGGTATCGCTTGTTGAGGTGTCGCTGTCGACGGTGATGCAATTGAAGGTCGAGCCATTGGCTTCGCTTAACAATTGCTGCAGAAAGGCGGGCTCAACTGCCGCATCCGTGAAAATATATCCCAGCATCGTTGCCATATCGGGCGCGATCATCCCGCTGCCTTTGATGACGCCCACTATTTCGACGCGTTTGCCATCGACGATTGCACCGGCTTTGGCACCCTTTGCAAAGGTATCAGTCGTGCCAATTGCATCGGCCACATCGTGCCAGCTGCAAATGGGTGCTTCGAAAGCCGAGCGCAGACCAGCCTCAGCCTTGTCCTTGGGCAGCGGCACACCAATTACCCCGGTGGACGAGACGAATATCTCATTCTCCGCACAACCAATATGTGCCGCAACTTGGCGGGTAATAGCTTCAACAGCTTCACGCCCGCGATAGCCGGTGAAGGCATTGCTGTTGCCAGCATTGACCACAAGCGCCCGCGCGCTGCCGGTTTTCAGATTGTCGCGGCACAGTTCGACTTCAGAAGAGCAACAGATGTTGCGCGTCGTAACGCCGGCAACCGATGTTCCTTCATCCAGTTCGATATAAGTCAGGTCGCAGCGATCCCATTCCTTATAACGCGCCTTGGCCACACGCTTCGTCACGCCCGCAATATCGGGCATTTCGGGGAAGGGGATTAGTAGTGGCGAAGGTGACGACATATAAAGACTTTGCTACTAGAAATGTGGTGGCGCAATGGGGATGGACGCCGGTACAAGTCAACCCTATATGCACCGCACACAGGGAATACGCCTTTAATGCATTTGCTGCTTACCTTTCTTGCGCTGCTGACCGGCTTTTCAGCCGCACAGGCTGCACGTCCGGTTGAAGCAACGTCGCCGACCAGCGCCGCATCGCAAATTGATTTGGCAGAAGCGATAGCGATCGCTGCCGTTGCCAACTCAAGCGTGGCGATAAGGTTGGAATTCGAACCCAATAAGTTGACTAGCGAAACCAAGGCGCTGCCAACCCAAGCGTCGGCATTTGTTGCCAGCACCCCTGTTTCAAGGGCAGACCGCGCCCTGATTTAAGCGCGCAACGCGAGCCATTCGCGCTATTTCTATATTACACGCCTGCGCTCGTCAGGCGATACCTATCCATATTTATCAAAGGTTTGCTCATGCTCGGCACCATCGCCAAGTCCATTTTTGGCTCGTCTAACGACCGTTATGTCAAAAAGACGATGAAACTCGTCACCAAAATCACTGCACTCGAAGACCAGATGGCTGCTCTTTCGGATGAAGATCTGAAGGCGCAGACACAGCGCTTTCGCGAGCGCCTCGAAGCGGGTGAGACGCTGGATGATATCCTGCCTGAAGCCTTTGCGACCGTTCGCGAAGCGTCGAAGCGGGTAACCGGAATGCGCCATTTTGACGTACAGATGGTTGGCGGTATTGTTCTCCACCGCGGCGAGATCGCAGAAATGCGCACCGGTGAGGGCAAGACGCTGGTCGCCACGCTGGCCACTTATCTCAACGCGATCGAAGGCAAGGGCGTCCATGTCGTTACCGTTAACGACTATCTCGCCAAGCGTGACGCAGAGTGGATGGGCCAGATTTATGGCTTCCTTGGGCTCACCACCGGTGTGATTGTTCCCAACCTGTCGGAAAATGAACGTCGCGCGGCTTATAATTGCGACATCACTTATGCGACCAACAACGAGCTCGGCTTTGATTATCTGCGCGACAATATGAAACATGAGCGTGCGCAGATGGTGCAGCGCCCGTTCAACTTCGCGATTGTCGACGAGGTGGATTCGATCTTGATCGACGAAGCACGTACGCCGCTCATCATTTCAGGCCCGACCGATGATAAATCGGAAATGTATAAGGCTGTGCATCAAATCGTGCTGCAGCTTGATGAAGACGATTATGAAAAGGACGAAAAGGCGCGCAGCGTCATCCTGACCGAAGAGGGTACAGAAAAGGCCGAGCGTCTGCTGGAGTCAGCCGGATTGCTCGTTGGATCTAACCTGTACGATGCCGAAAATACGCAGGTGGTGCACCATCTTGATCAGGCCCTCAAGGCCAACACGATGTTCAAGCGTGACACTGATTACATCGTCAAAAATGATGAGGTAATTATCATCGACGAATTTACCGGTCGTATGATGGATGGACGCCGCTGGTCGAACGGCTTGCACCAGGCAGTTGAAGCCAAGGAAGGTGTCGCAATCAAGCCGGAAAATCAGACGCTGGCGACAATCACCTTTCAGAACTATTTCCGCATGTATCCGAAGATTTCGGGGATGACAGGTACGGCCGCGACCGAGGCGCAGGAATTTTACGATATCTACAAACTGAATGTCGTTGAAATCCCGACCAACGTTCCGGTGCAGCGCATCGACGAGAATGATGAGTTCTATAAGAATACCGCAGATAAATTCGCAGCGATTGCCAAAACGATCAAGGAAGCCAATGATCGCGGCCAACCGGTTCTGGTTGGCACCGTCTCGATCGAAAAGTCGGAATTGCTGAGCGATTATCTGAACAAGGAAGGCGTCGAGCACGCCGTCCTCAACGCGCGCTTCCACGAACAGGAAGCGCATATCGTGGCACAAGCGGGCCGTCTGGGTGCCGTGACTATTGCCACCAACATGGCCGGTCGTGGCACTGACATCAAATTGGGTGGTAACCTCGAATTTCGCACAGAAGACGAACTGCGCGAGATGCCTGAAGGCCCGGAACGTGATGCAGCAATTGCGCGTATCAGTGCCGAAATCGAGGCCGAAAAAGCAAAGGTCCTGGAAGCCGGCGGGCTGTTTGTACTCGCAACCGAGCGTCACGAAAGCCGTCGCATCGACAACCAGCTGCGTGGCCGTTCTGGCCGGCAGGGTGACCCTGGCCTGTCGCGCTTTTATCTCTGCCTTGAAGACGATCTTCTGCGCATTTTTGGTTCGGAAACTCTGTTCGCCCGCATGATGAACAGCAGCCTTGAAGATGGAGAGGCGATTGGTGGCAAATGGCTGTCCAAGGCCATCGAAACCGCGCAACGCAAGGTCGAGGCGCGCAACTATGATGTGCGGAAGCAGTTGGTTGAATATGACAATGTCATGAATGATCAGCGCAAGGTGATCTACGAGCAGCGCAGCGACATCATGGATGCCGAAGCCGTCGACGATGTTCTCGATGATATGCTGCATGAAACGGTAAACAGCATTGTCGGTGAAAATTGCCCGCCTGAAACCTATCCCGAACAATGGGATGTTGATGGCTTAAAAAAGCAAGTCAGTGAAATTCTCGGACTGCACCCCGATATTGATGGCTGGCTTACCGAAGAAGCCATGGAACCGGATATCGTTGAGGCACGAATTGCTGAAGCTGCTGAAGCCAAGCTTTCCGAAAAGCGCGCTTCGATTGATGCAACACTGTTCCGGCAGATCGAAAAGCAAATTCTGCTTCAAAATCTCGATCATCACTGGAAGGAGCATCTGGCGACGCTCGATGCATTGCGTCAGGTGATCTATCTGCGCGCCTATGCGCAGAAAAATCCGATCAACGAATATAAGCAGGAAAGCTTTGGTCTGTTTGAACGGATGTTGTCGGCCATTCGCGAGGATATCGTCAAAACTGTGCTGACCAACGAGTTCCGGATGGAGCCCAACATCCCCGAGGGTGACCTGCCGGAACTGCCCGATTTCCTGACCACACATTTCGATCCACTCACCGGGGACGATGATAGCGATGATGTGGATGGTGCCGATCTCGGGTTGATCAAGGCCTCTATCCCTGCGCGTCAGGTGCCAAATAGTCCGGATGAAGGCGATCCATTTGCCGGAAACCCCAATCTGCGCCGTAATGATCCTTGCCCATGTGGTTCCGGGCAAAAGTACAAACACTGTCACGGGGCCTATTAAGGACTGAACCATGAGCGCGATGCTGGCCCTGCTATTTGGCCTGGTCGCGCTCATTTACGCCTCCGTCGGTTTTGGCGGAGGCTCTTCCTACACTGCAATTCTGACATTGACCGGGATCGAGCCAAGGCTGATTCCGGTCATATCCTTATGCTGCAACATTGTTGTCGTAACGGGCGGAACGATCCGCTTCTGGCGTGTTGGACTGATTGACTGGAAAGCGGTGCTGCCGCTGTTGGCGGTATCAGCACCGCTCGCATTCCTGGGTGGGCTAACGCCGCTCAAGGAAGCGACCTTCCTGTTGCTATTGGGAACTACTCTGCTGGTTTCTACTGTTGCTCTATTGCTGCCCCAGGAGCCCTTGCCTGAGGTCAAGTTGACACTACCTGCCACATTGGCCCTTTCAGGTCTGGTTGGCCTGTTGGCAGGACTATCCGGCATCGGTGGCGGCATATTCATGGCGCCGGTGCTTCACCTCATCCGCTGGGCAGAAGCGAAGCGAATCGCTGCATTCGCCTCTCTCTACATCCTTACCAATTCGATTGCCGGCCTAGGCGGTCAGTTGCTTAAGGGTGGCGTTGGTGCTGTCACCGATTCGTCCGCTGCGTATTGGCCTTTACTGCTGGCGGTGCTTATCGGAGGCCAGATTGGCAGCCATATCGGAATCCGGCTATTTTCGCCTGTTTTGCTGCGGCGGATGACTGCGCTGCTGGTGGGCTATGCCGCAATCCGTCTGTTGTTGCAGGCGCTTTGATTTATCAGGAGAAAATCTGGCTCCCCGGGACGGATTCGAACCGCCGACCAATCGGTTAACAGCCGATTGCTCTACCGCTGAGCTACCGGGGAGCAGCCCGATGACATCGGGCAGGCGCGCCTATGGCTTGGCCTGAAACAAAAAGCAAGTGGTCAGGTGATAAATTGTTCCATCGCGATGCGATCATCGAGTGCATGTTCGGGATCGAACAACAAAGTAAGCGAACGGTTGCGGTCCAGCGCAACCTCCACTGACAATATATCGCGGATTTCGCGTTGGTCGGCGACAGCGCTTACCGGGCGTTTTGAACTTTCCAATATCGTAAGCTTGACGACATAGCGGTCGGGTAGGATTGCCCCTTTCCAGCGGCGTGGGCGGAAGGGGCTTATGGGCGTCAAAGCCAGCAGAGAGCTGTCGAGCGGCAGGATCGGGCCGTTGGCCGAAAGGTTGTAAGCGGTTGATCCGACCGGCGTCGCAACCAGAACACCATCGCAGATGAGTTCATCGATAACTGTGCGACCATTCACATCTATTTGCAGCTTTGCCGCTTGCCGCGTTTCGCGAAGCAATGAAACTTCGTTGATCGCGGGCAGCGTGAAACGTTGGCCCGATGTTGCCTCAATCGTTGCCATTAAAGGCGTCACAGTAATGCTTTTTGCGCGGTCCAGACGATTGAGCAGGTCGTCGGGGTTCCAACTGTTCATCAGGAAGCCGATTGTGCCCAGATTCATGCCGTAAGTGGGTAAATCGCGGCGCTGCTCCAAAAGACGATGAAGCAATTGTAAAAGGAATCCGTCACCGCCCAACGCAATCACTGCATCTGCTTCTTCTATGGGGACGAATTCATGGATTTCACGCAACTGCCTTTCTGCCTTGCGGGCGGGTTCGCCGGGTGAGGCGAGTAGGGCAAGCTTTGAGAAACGGCTCATCCGCCAGTCGCATTCATGTGACGGTGCAGGCGCAAATCTTTGTCCTCCATTTGCCGCTCGAAATCATGTCGCTCAGGTTTCAGGCGTAAAGCTTTTTGAAGAAGCCGGTCGACTGCTTCCATGCCGCCGCTGCGAATGGCATCGCGAAAATCCACATGGAACTCCGAACCCAGGCACATATGCACTTTCCCGTCGCTGGCGAGACGCAACCGGTTGCAATCACCGCAGAAATTATGGGTCATTGGCGTGATCAACCCGAGCCGTAGGTGCAGTGGTTCCAACTGGTAATAGCGTGCAGGCCCTGCCGTACGATGGTCGAGCGGCGTCAAAGTTCCTTTTTCCAGAAGAGGACGGATAAAGTCATCGAGCGGAATGAACTGTCCGGTGCGCCCCGATACGCCATCTCCCAGCGGCATCGTTTCGATCAATGCGAGATCGAAGCCATTGGTGGCGCAATATTTCGCCATCGGCGCAATTTCATCGTCATTCACGCCTTTCAGTGCGACCATATTTATCCGTATGCCCAGTCCACTGGTTTTAGCGACCTCAATCCCGTTCAGAATCTGGTCAAGGTCACCGCCGCGAGTGACGGCATTGAATTTAGCCGGGACAAGACTGTCGAGGCTGACATTGATGCGGCGCACACCCGATTCTCTCAAAATGGGCGCGAAATAGGAGAGTCGGCTGCCATTGGTGGTCAATGTTAGTTCGTCGAGCGCCCCAGATTGTACATGTCGGCCGAGTTCCTGAATCAGGACATCTACATCGCGCCGTGCCAGAGGTTCCCCGCCGGTAAGGCGTATTTTCCGGATGCCGTGTCTAATAAAACGCCCAGCAATTAAGGCGATTTCCGTGTAATCGAGCAGATCAGTTCGCGGCAGGAATGTCTGTTGTTCTGGCATGCAATATGTACACCGGAAATTGCACCGGTCGGTCACCGAAATTCGGAGATAGTCTATTGTTCGTCCGAAATTATCTTGCATTATGCGCCTGACCTATCTGTCTTGTTCGCTGCTGGCAACGGTTGGGAAAGGCTTTTCGGATATTCTGGTGAGATGGATTCGGTAACAGCAATGCCAGCGAAGAAGATTTCGCCTGCACGCGATGCACAGCTATGGCTATCCGCGTTCGAGGCTAGTGCTTCGCGCGGAGCCTTGCTGTTGTTGGTTGGTATCCGCGATTTGAAGCAGGTCAATGACCTGCATGGCCGGGAAACGGGCAATGCCGTTATTGCTGAAATCGGAAAAAGGATAGCTGGTTTTGCCCCGTCAATTTCGGGCGCGATCCTGACCGCGCGCTTGCCGGGCAGGGAGTTTCTGATCATTGCAGGTGCCTGCGGACAAGCTGAGGCAGAGCAGGTAGCCCGCAAACTGCTGGGGCAACTTGAATCGCCATTACAGCACCGTGACGGCGAACTGCATATTAGCCCACGGATAGGAATAGCGCTGTCCAGACCGGGCCAGTCGGGCACCCAATTGCTGGCTGCGGCATCAAGTGCCTTATCGGCAGCTTATTCACACAAGGGCAGGAAATATCGCTTTGCCGACAGTGTTACTAACGTCGACACCCAGCGAAATTCACGTTTGGATAAAGGCCTTCGTCAGGCCCTGAAGCAACAGGAAATCGCGATCTATTTTCAGCCGCAGTTTGAGGTTGATACGGAAAAGTTGGTCGGGGCCGAGGCGCTTGCACGTTGGACCCATCCCGACTTTGGCCAGATTGGTGCTGAGGAATTGTTCGCCGCCGCTGACCGTTGCGATCTGCGTGAAGAACTGTCTTTTGCGATACAGAAACAAGCTGTGGGATATGCGACGCAATGGCCGGATTCGGTGCATCTTTCGATCAATCTTGGTGCTGAAGAACTCGCCGATGATCATGCCACACGGTTGCTCGCTATATTGGAAGATGCAGGTTTTCCGTTTAATCGTCTGACGGTCGAGTTGACCGAAGAGAGCATCATTCGCGACTTCGATCTTGCGCTTTCCCAACTTGAAATGTTGCGCGCGAAAGGCATTGGTGTTGCTATCGACGATTTTGGTACAGGCTATTCCAGCCTTGCCTATCTCAAGAGTCTGCCGCTGGATTATCTCAAGATCGATAAAGGCATGACGGCCGATATCAGCGGTAATCCGCGTGACCTGATTGTGCTGCGCGCGGTCATTGCGCTGGGCAAGGCGTTGGGGCTGCGGATCATCGCCGAGGGTGTTGAGAAAGACAGCGAACTTGAATTACTGCGCTCAGAAGGCTGCGACTATTTTCAGGGATATTTGCGTTCGCCGCCTTTAACGGCTGAGCAGTTTCTTGAACTCATACATCAGTAGTACGGATTACCCGGCTTTGCGGGCCAGACCGGCAAGGCCTTTGGAGAGCTGGAGGCAGCCGTTGAGCTTGCTTGCCGGATCAGGCCAATTCCGGTTGATCACCAGCTTGCTGTCCGGCCTGAGCTTCGCCGTGGCTCCGAGTCTTTCGACATAAGCGAGAAGGCCTGACACGTTTGGTGGCCGGTCTTCGTGGAAGCTGACCAGCGCCCCACGAGGTCCGACTTCGATCTTGGCAACTTGTGCGGTCAGCGCGTTCTGCTTGATTTCAATAAGCTTGAGCAGATTTTGAGTAGGCTCTGGTATCGGGCCGAAACGGTCGGCCATTTCGGCAGCAAAACCTTCAATATCCTGTGCTTCATCCAGATCATTGAGACGTCGGTATAGAGCCATGCGCACTGACAGATCGGGCACATAGTCGTCCGGAATCAGGATCGGCGCATCAACGGTGATTTGCGGCGAGAAGCTGTCACGCGGTTTGGCTAGACCGTGCGCCTGAGCGCGAACGGCGACCACAGCTTCTTCGAGCATCGACTGGTAAAGTTCGAAGCCGACTTCGCGGATATGTCCGGACTGTTCGTCGCCAACCAGATTGCCCGCGCCCCTTATGTCTAGGTCGTGGCTGGCCAGCTGGAACCCGGCGCCCAGTGTATCAAGGTCGCTGAGCACTTTGAGCCGCTTTTCTGCATTCTCGCTGAGCACCCGATCGGCGGGCTGGGTTAAATAAGCATAGGCTCTTGCTTTAGAGCGACCTACGCGGCCGCGAAGCTGGTACAATTGCGCAAGGCCGAACCGGTCCGCGCGATGGACGATCAGCGTATTGGCGCTGGGAATATCGAGTCCGCTTTCAATGATCGTGGTCGACAACAGCACATCGTATCGCTTGTCGTAAAATGCAGTCATCCGCTCCTCGATCTCCCCAGCAGCCATTTGGCCATGCGCCGTGACGAACTTCACTTCCGGAACATGGTCACGCAGATACTCTTCGATCTCGGCAAGGTCGGAGATGCGGGGAACGACGAAGAAGCTTTGCCCGCCGCGATAATGCTCACGCAGTAAAGCCTCACGGATTACCACTTCGTCCCAAGGCATGACGTAGGTTCGCACCGCTAGACGGTCGACCGGTGGCGTCTGGATAACCGACAATTCGCGCAAGCCCGACATCGCCATCTGCAAGGTGCGGGGGATCGGTGTTGCCGTCAGCGTCAGCATATGAACGTCGGTCTTCAGCGCCTTGAGCTGCTCTTTGTGATTCACCCCGAAGCGCTGCTCTTCATCGACAATAACCAGACCGAGTTTCCGAAATTTGATCGACTTTGCGAGAACGGCGTGGGTCCCGATGACGATGTCGACTGAACCATCCGTCAGGCCTTCGCGCGTGCGTGTCGCTTCAGCAGATGGAACCAGCCGGGATAACCGTCCGAGTTTTACGGGCGTATCGGCGAAGCGTTCGACAAAATTGGTATAATGCTGTCGCGCTAGTAGCGTAGTGGGGGCGATTACCGCGACCTGATAACCTGCCATCGCCGCGGCAAATGCGGCACGCATGGCAACTTCTGTTTTTCCGAAACCAACATCGCCGCAGACTAGCCTGTCCATCGGTTTGCCACTCGACAGATCTTCCAGCACTTCGGCGATAACTCGTTCCTGATCGTCCGTTTCGGCATATGGGAAACGGTCGACAAAGGCAGCATAGCCCGCGTCTTCCACCTCTATCAGCGCTCCTGGCCGCAGCGCGCGTTCGGCTGCCGTGCGGATCAGCTCATGCGCAATTGCGGTGATGCGTTCTTTAAGCTTGGCTTTGCGCCGTTGCCACGCCTCACCGCCCAATTTGTCGAGCGTGACAGCCCCGTCCGAATTGCCGTAGCGCGAGAGGACATCGATATTCTCGACCGGAACATAGAGTCGGTCACCGCCTGCATAGGTCAATGCGACGCAATCGTGCGGGCTCTGGCCAACCGGTATGGATGCCAGCCCTTCGTAGCGCCCGATACCATGTTCGACATGGACAATCAGATCGCCGGGCGTGAGCGCAGCCATCTCGGCAAGGAAAGCATCGGCGCTCTTCTTGTTTTTGCGACGGCGGACGAGGCGGTCGCCCAATATGTCCTGTTCGGAAACCAGCGCTACGTCGGGCGATGAAAAGCCGTGGTCGATAGGCAGAACCACCATCGCCGCCGATTTACCCGCTGCTGCCCCCAATGCGGTCTGCCAGCCATCGGCTTCCACCAATTTAGGTGCGCCATGATCGGACAGCAGGCCTTTAAGGCGCTCTCGCGCGCCCGCCGAATAACTGGCGACGATGGCTTTTTGGCCAGCGCGGATGCTGTCCTTCAAATAGGCAGACACCGCCTCATAGACATTATCCTTGCGCGCCCGCTCAGGCGCAAAATCGCGGCCTGCTGAAATACCGAAATCGATGGTGTTCGCGGCGTCTGGTGCGGCAAAGGGCGTCAGAAGATGGCAGTTATGCGCTTTGAGCAACGCTTCGAGCTCTTCGCTGGCCAGATACAGTTTTTCAGGGGCCAGCGGTCGATAGCTGCCGGGGCTTGCGGACTGCGCCTTTTCGCGGTTGGCGTGATAATCGGCAATCGCCTCAAATCGCGCCTCACCGGCTGCGAGTGCTGCTTGATCGCGAAGGATAAGCGTGTCGCTGTCGAGATGATCAAGCAAAGTGACCATTCGCTCCTCGAACAAAGGCAACCAATGGTCCAACCCGGCCAGTCGGCGCCCCTCCGATACTGCCTGGTACAGCGGATCACCGGTAGCTGTGGTCCCAAACAGGTCACGATATTGTGTGCGGAATCGGCGAACCGCATCCTCGTCCATCAGTGTTTCGACGGCAGGCAAAAGCGCAAACCGGTCGACTGTGCCGATACTCCTCTGGTCTTGCGGAGAGAAGCGGCGGATTGTTTCGATTTCGTCGCCGAAAAAGTCGAGCCGCAGGCCGTCTTCACTGCCTGCCGGGATCAAGTCGACAAGGCTGCCACGAATGGCAAATTCGCCCGCCTCGGCAACTGTATCAACCCGGAAGTAGCCATTGGCCTGCAGCAGGCCTGCGAGCTTTTCGCGGTTTATAGATACACCAGAGGCCAGGATTGCTCCCGTTTGGCGAATGCGGAACGGCGTAATGACGCGCTGGACCATTGCCCCGATTGTGGTCAGCAATATGCGATTGGATTTGGTTGGGTGCTGTAATGCGTTGAGAGTCGCCATGCGTTGGCTGGTGATAACCGTCGATGGCGAGGCGCGGTCATAGGGCAGGCAGTCCCAGGCAGGGAATTGCAGAATTTCCAGTTCGGGCGCGAAAAAGGGAATCGTGTCTGCCAGTGAGCGCATCGCCGCGTCATCTGGCGCGATATAAAGCGTGGCACCCTTGGTCCCGCGCGCAAGATCGGCCACCAGCAAAGGTGTGAACCCTGCAGGCACCGACGCGAGCGTCAGCGGGCGATCCGCCTTCAAGATGCGTTGCAGGTCGGTCATTCCGTCAGTCGGCCTTGGTCAGTCCGGACGGTAACGAAATATAGTCTAGGCGCATGAGCAGATCGAGCATCGGGCCTTCCCATTTGGCGGGAACGGGCAGGGTACGCATCGCCCAGCCCATGATGTCGACGTCTTGCTCCTCCAACAAGGCTTCAAACCAGCTGAAATCCGCATCGGTCCATTGGGCATGATAATTGTCGAAGAAGCCGCCAACGATTGCATCGGCCTCTCGCGTGCCACGATGGTGGGCACGAAAATGCAGTTTGCGAAGATAGGATGCCCGGTCCATGTTTTGTCTCGAAGATAGTGGAATGATGGCCAGCGGCCTTTATAGTGCCCCTAGTCATGCGGCCCGATATTCTCAATCCGTTATTTGCTGAAGTTGAATCGCTGAAAGGCGTAGGGCCGGGGATTGCGCGTCCGTTGGACCGGCTAGGGTTAAAACGTGTCAAAGACCTGCTGTATCATTTCCCAACCGGATGGACCTATCGCAAGGCAGTCAAAACGGTAGATGTGGCAGATGTCGGCCAGAACATCATCGTCACACTGGTTATAGCGAGCCACCGGTCGGGAGGAAGTGCGCGGAGCCCGTTACGCATTCATGGTGTGGATGGTGAGGGCAATTATCTCACTTTGACCTTTTTTGGACGAACCGGTTCCTGGGCCAAGAAACAGTTGCCTGTCGGAGAAATGCGCATCGTTTCGGGCAAACTGGAGCGCTATGGTGATGAACTGCAAATCGTGCATCCCGATCATATTTCGTCTGCAGTCGAGGCTAGGCCAGTCGCGCTGATCGAGCCCGTTTATCCGCTGTCCGAGGGGATTACGAGTAATCGTCTCCATGGACTGGTTCAGCAGGGACTGGAGAGATTGCCAGAGCTTTCCGAATGGATTGAACCATCATTGCTCGCTGATCGCAAATGGACTGGTTGGAGCCAGTCGGTTTCAATCGTCCATCACAAAGATGAAAAATCCGCCCGGGACCGGCTCGCTTATCACGAGTTATTCGCCAATCAATTGGCGATGCGGCTCGTCCGAGCATCTCTTGATCGCCGACGCGGTCCCCAAATCCATGGGGATGGCAGGCTGATATCCCAGTTGCGCCTGCCTTTCGCGCTGACGGGCGCGCAAAGACGGGTGATTGCGGAAATCGAAGGAGATCTGCAGCAAACGCGGCCGATGTTGCGCCTATTGCAAGGCGATGTCGGATCCGGAAAGACGATGGTGGCTCTACATGCCTTGTTGCGTGCGGTTGAGGCCGGAAAACAAGGTGCAATGTTGGCACCTACGGAAATACTGGCGCGGCAGCATCTGGCGAGCCTTCAGGCCTCGCTCGCGGGGTTGCCGGTGAATGTTGCGATCCTGACAGGACGCGAGAAGGGGCGGGTACGTGAATCGGTATTGATGGGGCTCGCGGATGGATCGATAGATATCCTTGTCGGAACCCATGCGATTTTTCAGGAAGCCGTGACCTATAAGGCGCTGGCGCTAGCGATTATTGATGAACAGCACCGATTTGGTGTCAGCCAGCGCTTGATGCTGTCGCGCAAAGGGCAGGGCGTACCGCATTTGCTGGTGATGACAGCAACCCCAATCCCCCGCAGCCTTGCACTTGCCTGCTATGGCGAAATGGACGTGTCGGCGATCGACGAAATGCCGCCGGGACGTACGCCAGTTGAAACGCGTGTGATATCGGAAGAACGCCTGCCCGAACTGATCGATGGCGTCGCGCGGCATCTGGCGAGCGGAAAGCAGGCATTCTGGGTGTGCCCTCTGGTTGAGGAAAGCGAACGCAGTGAACTCGCTGCAGCCGAACAACGGGCATCCATGTTGAGGCTGCGCTTTGGCGATCAGGTTGCCTTGGTTCACGGGCGGATGAAAGGCGCTGAAAAAGATGCCGTAATGGAAGGCTTTGCCGTTGGCAGAACCCGGCTTTTAGTGGCTACCACCGTCATCGAAGTCGGTGTGGATGTACCGAATGCCAGCCTGATGATCGTCGAGGCAGCCGATCGTTTCGGCTTGGCGCAGTTGCACCAACTGCGTGGTCGTGTCGGGCGTGGAAGCGAGAAATCGTCTTGCATCCTTGTTCGTTCAGCACAGGTGAGCGAAACCGCCAGAGCGCGCCTTGCTCTGATGCGTGAAACTAATGACGGGTTTCGGATTGCCGAAGAAGATCTTAAACTCCGCGGAGCAGGCGAGCTGCTGGGAACGCGGCAATCCGGGGATAGTCCGTTCCGTGTGGCTACGGACGAACAGGTTCGCGAGCTAATCGGCGCGGCTTCGGCCGATGCCCGGTTGTTGATAGATCGCGATGGCGGGCTTGACGGACCACGCGGTGTAGCGGCCCGTATAGCGTTATACTTGTTTGAGCGAGATGCCGGATTGGCAACGCTGCGGGGGGGTTAGCGGTTTTTAGGTCCAACAACGTCAATAAGTGCCATGAAATCAGGCAAGCGGACCACCCGTTCAAACTGAAATCCAGCTCGGCCATCGACCGACCAGATCAGGTGCGCTTCAATTCGCCCGATTACAGGCAGGCGAAGTTCGATGCGATCGCCATGTTCGAACACTTTGTTATTGTCGATCATGAAACCGTGCGCCGAGATATTGGCGATATGCAGTTTCTGCTCGCCATGCTTCTTGCTATCCGCAAGCACATCATAGCTGGCCCGATGACGGGCTGCCCGACGCATGTCGTAATTTTCATCAATAGCCGGTTGTGCCATGTTCAAACTGTCCTGTTTCGACGAGGGTCGCAGGACCGGTGTGACACGCTTTTACGAAAAAATGGTAAAATCTCGCCGCAAGAATTTTTACCCGATTATCCGAAGTCGACCAATCCGTGTTTCTTTTTTCCTGCGGAAACGCGGACCGGCTCCACTGTCTTTGAAATCATTGCGTTTTCGTCGGCAACAGGCTCTCCATCAAGACGCGCGCCGCCACCCGAAATCAGCCTGCGCGCCTCTTTTTTCGAAGTAGAAAGGCCTAGTGCAACCATTGCATCGACTAAAGAAATGGACGATTCGGTAACCGAAATAGAGGGCAACGCTTCTCCGCCTGCCCCTTCCTCAAAAGTTTTGCGCGCCGTCTCCGCGGCAGAAATTGCGGCCTCCGCGCCATGAGCCATCGTGGTCGCAGCATCGGCCAAGACCTTCTTCGCCTCGTTTATTTCCGCTCCTTCAAGCCTTTCGAGCCGGCTGATTTCCTCAAGATCAATGTCGGTGAACAATCGCAGGAAGCGACCGACATCGGCATCTTGCGTGTTGCGCCAGAATTGCCAGTAATCGTAGGCAGGCAATTGATCACCATTCAGCCAGACCGCGCCTTTCGCTGTCTTGCCCATCTTTGCGCCATCGGCGGTGGCCAGCAGCGGTGTCGTAAGGCCATAAACTTCCAACGCATCCATTCGGCGCGAAAGTTCAATGCCGTTGACGATGTTGCCCCACTGGTCTGATCCGCCCATTTGCAGGCGGACGCCCATTTCCTGCGCCAAATGACGGAAATCATAGCCCTGCAGGATCATATAGTTGAATTCTAGGAAGGTCATCGGCTGTTCGCGATCGAGACGCAATTTGACCGAATCAAACGAAAGCATCCGGTTGATGGTGAAATGCGTGCCGACCTTTTGGAGCATTTCGATATAACCCAACTTGCCCAACCAATCATGGTTGTTGACCATGACCGCATCGGTCGGGCCATCGCCAAACTTCAGAAAGCGATCAAAGATCGTTCGTATCGAGGCGATGTTCGCTTCGATCGTTTCGTCGCTAAGCATCTTGCGGCTTTCGTCGCGGCCTGTGGGGTCGCCGATCCGCGTCGTTCCGCCGCCCATCAGAACGACTGGCTTGTGTCCGGTCTGCTGCAAGCGGCGCAGCATCATGATTTGCACCAGCGAGCCGACATGCAAGGACGGTGCGGTTGCATCAAAACCGATATAGGCAGGAACAATCTGCTTGGCCGCAAGCGCATCGAGCCCTTCGGCATCGGTTAGCTGGTGGATATAGCCGCGACTATCGAGTAGGCGCAGGAGATCGGATTTATACTGGCTCATGTCGGTCTCTGGTTGGATTTCGGGGCCGCCTAGCATGGAGTTTCGCGCTTGGCCAAGCATTCTATGAAATGTCACCCGGATACACCGGCCAAAACCGTCGACGAGATTACTGTCGAGGTCGAACGGCACGAAAATGACCGGATCTGGGTTCGCTATCATGTCGAAGCGCCGGTTGATGCGTTGGAACTCGGATTTGCGCGAGAGGCTCAGCGACGCGATGGTCTATGGAAAACAACATGCTTCGAAGCATTTGTGATGGAAGCTGGCAGTTCCAGCTATCTTGAATTCAACTTCGCGCCTTCGAGTGAATGGGCGGCGTATAATTTTGTAAGCTATCGTGAGGCCATGGCAGACTTGCCCATGCCGATTGCGCCGGGACTAGGCAACGATACCAGCCAAAGTCACTTTGCGCTGGAAGCGACATTCGAACTGCCTCACGCATTTGCGGACAAGGACTTATTGTTGGCTATCACGGCCGTGATTGAGGAACGGGATGGCACCAAATCTTACTGGTCGCTCGCGCATCCAACAGGCGCACCTGATTTCCATCATCCCGATTGCTTTACATTGCATCTTCCGGCACGAGCCGAGCCATGATTAAATTCGGTATCGACCGCCTGCTTTCCGAACCCGAGCTGCGCCGCGAATTGGCGGGTAAACGCGTTGCGTTGGTCGCACATCCGGCTTCGGTGACTGCGGGGCTGCAGCACTCGCTCGACGCGCTGATCGCGACGGGAGACATCAATATATCCGCCGCATTCGGCCCGCAACATGGGCTGAAAGGTGACAAGCAGGACAATATGGTCGAATCCGATGACTATACTGATCCAGTATATAACATTCCTGTGTTCAGCCTGTATGGCGAAGTACGGCGTCCGACCGGCCAGATGATGTCGACATTCGATATCGTGCTGGTCGACCTGCAGGATCTGGGCTGCCGGATCTACACCTTCATTACGACTTTGCTGTACATACTCGAAGAGGCGGCCGCGCATGGCAAAACAGTTTGGGTTCTTGATCGGCCCAATCCCGCTGGCCGCCCTATTGAAGGGCTGACGCTGCGCGAAGGTTGGGAGAGCTTTGTGGGTGCAGGGCCAATCCCGATGCGGCACGGCCTAACGCTGGGCGAACTCGGCCATTGGTTCATCGACCATTTCAAGCTGAACGTCGATTATCGTGTTGTTGAGATGCAAGGCTATGAACCGAACAAAGGGCAGGGCTTTGGCTGGCCTTCCGATGAGCGAATCTGGATTAACCCCAGCCCCAATGCGGCCAACCTCAACATGGCGCGGGCCTATGCAGGTACGGTGATGCTCGAAGGCGCGACATTGAGCGAGGGCAGGGGGACGACGCGTCCGCTCGAGCTTTTTGGCGCGCCAGATATCGATGCCCGCCTGGTTATGGCGGAAATGGAACGTCTGGCACCCAAATGGCTGCGCGGATGCAAGATGCGCGAGGTCTGGTTTGAACCGACTTTCCATAAGCATGCCGGATCAATGTGCCACGGCGTGCACATCCATGCGGAGGGCGGCTTTTACAATCATGACGACTTCCAGCCCTGGCGGCTGCAGGCGCTGGCCTTCAAGGCCATTCGCCGACTGTATCCCGATTACCAGCTATGGCGCGGCACCGAATTCAAATATGAATATACCAATGATGTGCTGGCGATTGATGTGATCAACGGAGGTTCGTTGTTGCGCGAATGGGTGGATGATCTGGCTGCCATGCCGTCTGACCTTGACCTCTCTGCAAAGGCAGACGAAGACAGTTGGGGAGAGGAGAGGCAACGCTATCTCCTTTATTGAGGAGAGAGATGTTGACGACAGAAGCAGCAAAGGCTGACCTGCCGAAATCGCCCAATTCGTTGCGTTTGACCCTCTGGGTTTTGCTAATTGTCTACATCTTCAATTTTCTGGATCGCCAGATCGTCAACATATTGGCTGAACCGATTAGCCGCGATCTGGGGCTCAGCGATACGCAAATCGGCCTGATGACGGGTATTGCCTTTGCTGCTTTCTACACTTTCCTTGGCATACCGATTGCCCGTTATGCGGACCGGCCAAAAACCAACCGGGTTGGGCTGATATCGGTATCTCTGATCATCTGGTCGGGGATGACGGCGTTGTGCGGGACGGCGCAGAATTTCGTCCAACTATTGCTGGCACGTATCGGCGTGGGTGTAGGGGAGGCAGGGTGCACGCCGGCAGCGCACTCGTTGATTGCAGACCTCGCACCGCCCGAGAAACGCGCATCGGCCATATCCTTCTACTCGCTCGGTATTCCGATAGGATCATTGCTTGGAATGGTGATCGGCGGAATGATCGCCGATGCCTATGGCTGGCGTGCAGCCTTTCTGGTGGCCGGTCTCCCTGGAATCGCACTGGCCGCAATTGTGTTTTTTGTTCTGCGCGACCCGCGCATGTCTGCGCATCTCAAGGCAGCGGAACCAAAGCCTGCAATTTCCACAGCCGAGTCCTTCAAGGAAATATTGGCTTCCCGTGCATTCATCATGTTGGCAATCGGCGGCGCGATGGCCGCTTTTCTTAGCTACGGTAAAGCCACCTGGACGACCATCTTCTTCCAGCGGACGCACGAGCTTTCACCAGGAGAGGTCGGCTTTTGGTTCGGTATTGGCGGCGGAATTGCCGGCATCATCGGAACCTTTGCCGGGGGCTGGTTCGCGGACAAATATGGCAAAGTGAATCGTCGCCACGTGTTGACGGCTCCTGCAATTGGCATGCTGGTTGCTATCCCCATTGCGATAAGTGCCTATTGGGTTGAGAATTGGTGGTACGCGCTCATTTTGATTATGACGCCGACTTTCCTGAATTCCATGTATGTCGGCCCGGCATACAGTTGCGCACAGGGTCTTGTGCCGCTTCGCGCCCGCGCAATGGCGTCAGCCGTTTTGCTGTTCGCACAAAATCTGATTGGATTGGGCCTGGGGCCGCTATTTTTCGGAATGCTGTCGGACGGCATCAGGCCCATGGCAGGTGATGAAAGCGTACGCTGGGTGCTTTACGGCGCAGCGCTACTCGGGCTCATTCCCTCCTTCTTCTT
>NZ_CALMSV010000191.1 GCF_937872355.1 uncultured Sphingorhabdus sp.
CAGATGGTCGGATTTGCACCGACGCTCGAAGGCGCTGCCGAAGCGATGCCGGGGACGATCCGGATTGCTGCGGCCAAAGGGCCGTGCCGTCTGCAGCGGTTCGAATATAATGTGACGCAGGGGCATGTGCTGGAAATCAGCCATCTGGCGATACGCATTTTCACCAATGATGCGCAGGTCATGGAGGGCATGGTGCCTTACGAGGTTGTCACGCCCTATAGTTACGCGCAGGTGCAGGAACTGGCGTTCGAGCAAAGCTATGATGTTTTGTACCTATATCACCCCAGCTATCAGACGCGCGAGTTTGTGCGCACGGCAGGCGACGAATTTGAAATCAATCTGCTTGAACTGGAAAATGGGCCTTTCGAACCGCGCAATACGGACAAGAGCATAACGGTATCGGCCAGTGCCGTGACCGGCGCTGTTACTCTGACTGCAAGCAGCGGGATCTTTGCGGCGACCGATGAGGGCAGCCTATTCCAGATGGAAGCCGACGATTTTGGCGATATCACGGCATGGGAGCCCTATATCACCGTTACCAATGGTCAACTGCTGACCTGGAACGAAAAAGTCTATCGCGTTGTTGGCGGCAGCGGGCGGACGGGTGCGCTGGCGCCGGTACATTTTGAAGGCGTCGAATGGGATGGTATCGGCGTCGGCGCCGATATCAACGACCAGCCTGCAGGCGGCTGCCAACTGGAATATGTGCATGACCGTTTCGGGATCCTGCGGATAACAAATTATGTCAGTGCCACCGAGGTCGAGGCGACGGTATTGCGTACATTGCCGTTCACAGCGTCAACCAGCTATGAATATACCGGTGGCTATTATGATGGCTGGGGCGATTGGGTGCCGCCTGTTGAAGGCGTAACTTATGGCTATGGAACATGGCGCTGGCGTTTCGGCAGTTTTTCGGACACGCGCGGTTGGCCGCAATGCGGCGTGATCTGGAATGAACGTCATGTGCTGTTCAAGGGTAGCACCGGCTATGCCAGCGTAGCGGGTGATCTGAAAAATCACGCCACCTATAATGAGTTGGGCGACATAACCAGCGACATGGCGTTTATCTTCACGATCAAGGACCCGAATGCCGTCCTGCGTGCTGTTGCCGATGACAAGCTGTTGATGTTCACAGCCAGCGGTGTCTGGGCGTTGAACCCGTCGAATGCAGCACAGGGAATCGGGCCCGGCAATTATCGCGTCGACCGGCAAAGTAATGGCGGGGGAGCAGCAGCTATGCCTGCCGAAATCGAGAGCCGCGTTGTCTATATAGATCGCAGCAAGCGCCGGATTTTTGAGGCCGATTATGAAGCGCAGCGCAATGTGGAGAGCGTCATCGACCTTACCCGCTATGCGCGCCACATCGGCGGTTCGCGCTTTATCCAGCTGGCCACACAGCAACAGCCAATGAACATGATCTTTGCAGTGCGCGGCAATGGCACGTTGAGCGGTGCGGCCTATTTGCCCGAGGAACAGGTTTTGGGATGGTGCCAACGGCCTATGGGCAGTGGCATAGCGGCGCGCAGCATCTGCAGCATTACCGACCCCAATGGCGAATTCGAACAATTGTGGATTGCCGCCGAATATGGTGGCAGCTGGCACATATTGTTGATGGATGAATGGCGGCGCGACGATGAAAGTCGCCCTAATGCCGTCATGGTTGACCTGGCCAAAAAATGGAATGGCGCGCCAGCGACTGACTTCACGATTGGGCACCTGCCCAATGCCGCGATTCATGTGGTGGCAGATGGGCGTTTATATACCACATTGCAGACGGACGGTGCCGGTAATTTCAGCTTGCCGATCGAGGCGTCCATTGTTGTCGCAGGCCTGCCCTATTCGGCGCATATCAAGCAATTGCGTACAGAAAAGGGTGGAGACAATGGGCCGGCAATAGGCAAGTCTGCGCGAATTAGCCGCGGAACGGCGCTGGTGCTGAACAGTCGGGGATTGCAGATATCCGCCAACGGCAACCGCCCGCCGCGCGCGTTGGAACTGCTGGTCGGCAACAGCTATACCGATACAGCCTTTGACCCATTTAGCGGCTTTATGATCGCTGAGGATTTGGGCGATTATGATCGCGGCGCATGGTTGAAAATCGAGCGTGTCGCGCCTGCGGAATGCACCATATTGGGGCTTGGCCAGATTTGCGATGCGGCAGAAAAATGATCCGCGTCGAGCCTTTTCAGCCATCGCATTTGCTGGACATTGAAGTGCAGGCCGCGCAGCGTGGTGACAATTATCGCCTATCGCTGTTTGAATTGGGCAAGGTACAATCGGCGCGTGGCATGTCGTTTACCGCGCGTGATTCCGATAGCGGACGCATTTTGATTTGCGGCGGAATGGCAGAGGTCCATGCCAATTACGCCTGCCTGTGGGCTGTCCTGGCCGAGGGCAAGCGCGGCAATATGCAGTTGATCACGCGCCGGGTGCGGTCGTTTGTGCAGGGCCTGCCCCATGCGCGTGTCGACGCGACGATCCATGCCGATTTTGGTGCGGGCATAAGATGGGCACGACTGATCGGATTGCGCCATGAAACGACGCTGGCAGAGGCGATGCCCGATGGGGGCAATGCCCTGATATTCAGGAGGATGAACTAATGGCAGCGGCAGCATTACCGATAGTCGCGCTGGGCATGCAGGTGGCAGGCACCGTTGCAGGCGGGATCGCCGAGAACAAGCAACAGCGGGCTGCAGCGCGTGTTGATGATGAAAATGCGCGCCTGACAGTCTTGCAGGGCGAACAGGAAGCGCTGGACACGCGCCGCGAGGAACGCAGTATGGCGGGTGACATGATAGCCGCCATGGCAGGCAGTGGCACGATGTTGGACGGCAGTAATGCCGATTTGATCACGCAATCGGCCTATCAGCGCGAACTGGAAATCTACAACATCCGCCGCCAACGTACCAGCCAGGCGCGCAACCTGCAGCAATCTGCAAAGGACAAAAGACGGGCGGGGCGCAATGCCCTGATCGGTGCAGGCTTTAGCGCGGTTTCCACCGCATTGGGCGGCATTGCCGATATTCGTGCAGGCCGGTTGATGGCAGCGCAGGGCGCGCGTGAGCGCGGGGCAACGCTGACAGGATCAATCAAATTGCCAAGCCGTAGCAGTGCTGCAACCGGTGCGCCCGCGCCGTATCAGCTGGGCTATAATGGCGTCATGTCAAGGACACCCCGATAATGCCGCCGCCCGGTTTCCGTTCGCGCGTTTCCACCAATGTTGTGCCGGTTCAGGCCCGACAGGGTGAAAGCGCAGGTGCGGCGATTGCCGAGGGGTTGGTACAGCTGGGCCAGACCAGCAGTGCGATTGCCAAGCAGGATGCGCAGGTGCAGGAGCGGATTGCCGATGCCGAGCGCCGCCGCCAGATATCCGCACATAGCGCCGATCGCATAGGTGCATGGGCGCAATTGCAGGCCGATATCGGTAATACAATCATGGACATTCGCACGCGCAGCAAGCCGGGTGCGGTCGGCCATAAGGAAGAAGTTATCAAGGTCATGCGTGACAGCATGGACGGATTTCTAGACACGCTGGCCGAAGAACCCGAAGTGCGCGAACGCTTTGAGCCGATGCTGATCGAATTTGAGGCCCGCACGCTGTTGAATGAAGGCGAATGGGAGTTGCAGAAGCGCGCCAAGCACCAAGGTGACAGCTGGGCCAGCTATGTCGAGACGACCAGTAACCAATTGCTGTTGGACCCGACGCCGGGCCGGTTCCAGCAGACATTAGCC
>NZ_CALMSV010000192.1 GCF_937872355.1 uncultured Sphingorhabdus sp.
TGTAGCTCAGTTGGTTAGAGCGCCGGCCTGTCACGCCGGAGGTCGCGGGTTCGAGCCCCGTCACTCGCGCCATTTTCCTGTTTCCATCCACAGCAATAATGGCCGCAGAGGCGCGATCCAGATCGTGCCCAAAAACAGATACACAATCGCTTGCAACCAGATCGGCCAACCGCCAATGACGTCGGACTGGCTTCCGATGATCCATGCAAGCACCGCCACAATGCCCAATATTATGAACATGCCCGCGGGCTTGCGCCATGTCGGCGGTGGCGGTGGGGTAGGGGGGGTCATCGACTGATCCAGCTGCTTTCGGTAAGAACGGCATCCATGGGCATGTCCCAAGGGTCTGAAGGAAGGTTTTCGGCCAATTGCACCGACCATGCTACCCCGATCGCGATGCTGTTACCCAGCACGCTCAACGCACGGTCATAATGCCCTGCGCCCTGACCGAGCCGCATCAGCTGCGTATCAAAGGCAACCAGTGGAACCAGCACGATGTCAGGCGTTACTTCGGGCGCATCGGCTTTGGGTTGCGATAACCCAAAGGGGCCATTTTCAAGCGGATCTCCGGCTTGCCATTGCAAAAAACGCATCGGTGAAGTCTTGCTGGTGACATAAGGCAAAGCAAGCGTGCATCCCTGTTCGGCAGCGGCCGTCAGCAATTTGGCAGGATCTGCTTCAGAGCCGATCGCGACATAGCCCGCAACAATCTTTCCAGGGGTACAGAGTTGCGCAAGCGGGGAAGGCAGGCAGCTGAACGAAATCGCTGCTTCGCCGCTCGTCAGATTGGCGACAAAATTGTCGCGCGTTGCCCTGAATTTCCGCCGCAGATCAGATTTGACGTCACTTTGCGGCACTTGCAACCCTTTGAAAAACGTAGCGGAACCACCATGGGTCGTTTTCCGGAATATCCTCTGACGCCATTACGTCAGGTGGGCGCCATATAACCTGAACCAGGGCTCAGGCAGGGATAGCTCCCTTGGATGATTTTATCGCCTCAGGGATGTTCTCTTCAGCTCGTGCCGGGCAGTCCCGCCACAGCCAATCTAGGCGTGCAGGCCTGCCTGCTCAAGCCCGGAAGCAAAAGATTCTACGCGTGCGGCCAGCTTGTCGAGTGATTGCGCCATTTTCAGCGCAGTTTGCTCGTCGATCGTCTTGCTTGCAGGCACCATTGCGACGCCACCATTGGCCTCATTGAGTTGATCCGCCAGCAAAAGGGCCGCAAACAGCAACTGGCGGCTTTCATTCAGTCCGCCCGCGCTGCCACCTGCTTCGCGCGCCTTGGTGTCCACCATGCGACCGAGATCAATCAATCGCTGCTCTTCTCCGTCACGGCAGGTCACGATATACTCGCGGCCAACGATGTTCAGCCTGACCTCAGCCATGCGTCGACCCTTCCTTTGCAAGTAAGTGATCGATTTCGGCCACAGCCTGCTCTGCGGCCGATTTCAGCGCGGAATAACGCTGCTCCAGATCCGGATCGGCAGCGCCAAATTTCGGTAATTTCGCTTGCTCAAGCCTGGAAATTGCCTGCTCCAGTCGACCGATTGCTTCGATCATTTGTTGTTGTGCCATAGCTTGTACCCCGTTCCTGTGACAAACTAGCAAAACTGTGGCGATTGGCAACGCGCGATCTGGGCTCGATTGCCGCATTTCTTCGTGACTTTGGCTTGACCCGTGCCGCCTCGCTCCCCAAAGGAGGCGCGAGCCGACTCGTGCAGTCATCATGAAATTTTGTGCTGGGGCTGCTCTAGCGGGCAGCAAAAGGGGTAATTTGCATGTCCGCCAACCTTCAGATGATGGCTAACGCGATCCGGGCGCTTTCAATGGATGCCGTTCAGGCAGCTAATAGCGGCCATCCGGGTATGCCGATGGGAATGGCCGATGTCGCGACCGTTCTTTACACCAAATATCTGAAATATGATGCTTCTGCGCCGAAATGGCCCGATAGGGACCGGTTTGTTTTGTCGGCTGGCCATGGATCGATGCTGGCCTATTCGACGCTGTATCTCAGCGGCTATGCCAGCCCGACCATCGAGAATATCCGCAATTTCCGTCAGTTGCATAGTCCATGTGCCGGACACCCCGAGAATATTGAACTCGAAGGCGTTGAAAGCACGACTGGTCCTCTGGGGCAGGGCTTGGCTATGGCGGTGGGAATGGCCCTTGCCGAACGCCATTTGAATGCGGTTTTCGGCGATGAACTGGTTGATCACCGCACCTGGGTGATTGCCGGCGATGGCTGTTTGATGGAAGGTATCAATCACGAAGCGATTGGTCTGGCAGGGCATCTGGGGCTCGGCCGCCTGATTGTGCTGTGGGACGATAACCGCATAACGATTGACGGCAGCACCGACCTTTCGACTAGTGAAGACATCAAGGCGCGCTATGTCGCCACCGGATGGCATGTTGAAAGCTGCGATGGGCATGATTTTGCTGATATTTCTAGGGCGATAGAGGCTGCACTTGCGGACGGTCGCCCGTCATTAATTGCGTGCAACACGCTGATCGGTAAGGGCGCGCCAAATAAGCAGGGTACGTCTGCAACACACGGTTCGCCCCTGGGGGCGGACGAAATTGCCGCTACTCGGGCCGAGCTGGGATGGAACTATCCGCCGTTTGAAATTCCGGCGGAAATTATCGATGCGTGGCGTGCTGCTGGCAAACGCGGCGAAGTTGCTCATGGCGATTGGAATAATCGTTTATCTGCAAATGCTAATGGTGCAGAGTTCATGCGTCGCATGAATGGTGAGCTGCCGCAAAGCGATGCGATGCAAGACTATCTGGCATCGTTGATCGCCAATCCTGCAAAGGTGGCAACGCGCAAGGCATCTGAAATGGTGCTTGAAGTCCTGACAGCGGCCATACCGGAACTGGTGGGTGGTTCGGCAGACCTTACCGGATCGAACAACACCAAGACGAAGTCGACCGGTCCGCTTACGCGCGATGATTATGCAGGGCGCTATGTCTATTACGGTATCCGCGAGTTCGGCATGGCAGCCGCTATGAACGGCATGGCGCTGCATGGCGGTATCATCCCCTATGGCGGCACTTTCCTGGTATTTTCGGACTATTGCCGCAACGCCATCCGCCTGTCCGCCATCCAGCAGCAGCGCGTCGTCTATGTAATGACGCACGACAGCATTGGTCTGGGTGAGGATGGTCCGACCCACCAGCCGGTCGAGCATATTGTCAGCCTGCGCGCGATGCCGAACCTCACAGTTTTCCGTCCGTGCGATACAATCGAAACCGCAGAATGCTGGGATCTGGCGCTGAAAAACAGCAAGGGCCCGTCGCTATTGGCACTTTCACGGCAAAATCTGCCGCAGCTGCGCACCCACGTCAGCGAGAATATGTCGGCGAAGGGCGGCTATCGCATGCGTGCAGCGACTGCGTCGCGCAAGGTCGTCCTGATCGCAACCGGATCGGAAGTCGAACTCGCGATGAAGGTGGCAGACGCACTGGAAGCCGCAGGGCAGGGTGCCGATGTCGTCTCGATGCCCAGCTGGGAACTTTTTGACGCTCAAGACGCGGCTTATCGCGCAGAAATCCTGCCCAACGACGCACTCAAGGTTTCGATTGAAGCCGGCGTCACCTTGGGCTGGCAGCGTTATACCGGAAATGATGGCCTCAACATCGGTCTCGACAGCTTTGGTGCCTCGGCACCAGCAGAAGACCTGTATAACTATTTCGGTTTCTCGGTCGATACAATTGTAAATAAAATCCAAGCTAAGTTAAAAGCTTAAAGGGAGTATTTAATATGGCTACCAAAGTTGCGATCAATGGGTTCGGCCGCATCGGCCGCCTCGTCGCGCGCGCAATCCTCGAACGGAATGACCATGATCTTGAACTGGTCGCGATCAATGATCTGGCGGACGCCAAGTCGAACGCGCTGCTGTTCAAGCGCGACAGCGTCCATGGCGCATTTCCGGGCACCGTAGAGGCCGATGGCACCGACATCATCGTCAATGGCAAGCGCATCCATGTGACTGCGGAACGCGATCCGGCAAACCTCCCGCATGGCGCAAATGGCGTCGATATTGCGCTTGAATGCACCGGTTTCTTCACCGATCGCGACAGCGCGGGTAAGCATCTGGCAGCCGGCGCCAAGCGCGTTTTGATCTCGGCTCCTGCAAAGAATGTCGACAAGACAATCGTTTATGGCGTCAATCACGGCGTCTTGACGTCAGATGACAAGATTGTTTCCAACGCAAGCTGCACCACCAACTGCCTCGCGCCGCTTGCCAAGGTCGTACACGAAACCGTCGGTATTGAACGCGGTCTGATGACCACGGTTCACGCCTACACCAATGACCAGAAGATCCTCGACCAGATCCACAGCGACATGCGCCGCGCGCGGGCTGCCGGCATGTCGATGATCCCGACCACCACCGGCGCTGCACGCGCAGTTGCCGAAGTGCTTCCCGAATTGAAGGGTAAGCTTGACGGTTCTGCCATCCGCGTTCCGACCCCCAATGTCAGCCTGGTCGACCTGACCTTCACTCCGTCACGCGATACCAGCGTTGAAGAAATCAACGCGGCGCTGAAGGCAGCATCGGAAGGCGCGCTCAAGGGTGTTCTCGCTTATTCGGACGAGCCGCTGGTTTCGATCGACTACAACCACTGCCCGGCAAGCTCGACCATCGACAGCCTCGAAACCACTGTGCTTGAAGGCAAGTTGGTTCGTGTTGTCAGCTGGTACGACAATGAATGGGGCTTCTCGAACCGCATGGTCGACACCGCTGGCGTAATGGCTGGTCTGATCTAAGGAAACGACGTCATGGCCTTTCGCTCCCTTGACGACCTCGGCGACCTAACCGGCAAGCGCGCTTTGGTGCGGGTCGACTTGAACGTACCGATGGCGGAAGGCCGCGTCACCGATTTGACCCGCATGCACGCGCTTGCGCCGACGGTGAATGAACTTTCGGCCAAGGGTGCCAAGGTGCTGTTGCTGGCGCATTTCGGCCGTCCGAAGGGGCAGAAGCACAGCGAAATGTCGGTTTCGATGACGCTGGATGCGTTGCAGCAAGTCCTGGGACGCGAAATCATGTTCGTTCCTGAAATCTATGGCGATGTTGTTGCGCAATCGCTGTCGATCCTATCCAATGGGGACGTCGCACTGCTCGAAAACAGCCGTTTCTGGGCGGGTGAGGAAAAAAACGATCCCGAACTGGCTAAGGCGATTGCCGCCAATGGCGACCTTTATGTCAACGATGCCTTTTCAGCGGCGCATCGTGCGCATGTAACCACCGAGGGCTTGGCGCATTTGCTGCCCGCCTATGCTGGCCGTTCGATGGAGGCTGAACTCAAGGCACTTGAAGCCGCATTGGGGGCGCCCGAGCATCCGGTGGCTGCCGTTGTCGGTGGTGCCAAGGTTTCGTCCAAGCTCGATGTGCTCAACAACCTCGTCACCAAAGTAGATCATCTGATTATCGGCGGCGGCATGGCCAACACCTTCCTCGCCGCGCGCGGTGTGAATGTGGGCAAGTCACTGTGCGAGCATGATTTGGCCGACACTGCCAACGCCATTTTGGATGCAGCCGATGCTGCCGGTTGCACGGTGCATCTGCCTTACGATGTCGTTGTCGCAAAAGAGTTCCGCGCCCCCCCGCCTGTGCGCACCGTCAACGTGCATGAAGTAGCGGCCGATGAAATGATCCTCGATGTCGGCCCCGCTGCTGTGGAAGCATTGGCCGATGTATTAAAGAATTGTCGCACCTTGGTCTGGAACGGTCCGATGGGCGCATTTGAAATCGAACCCTTTGATGCTGCTACGGTTTCGCTGGCTAGAACGGCTGCCGCGCTGACCAAGGAAGGTTCGCTGGTGTCGGTCGCAGGCGGTGGCGATACCGTTGCCGCGCTGGCGCATGCAGACGTGACTCAAGACTTTACCTTCATTTCGACAGCAGGCGGCGCCTTCCTCGAATGGATGGAAGGCAAGGTATTGCCCGGCGTCAAAGCGCTGGAAATCATCGCCTGAATTTTACCAATCGAGCTGTTGCGACTTGCGCGATGGAACGCTAATGGCCGCCGCGACATACGTATGCACAGATAGGGAGCTCCCATGAACACCGCTGACATGACCGCCAAGATTGCCGCAGGCCAGGGCTTTATCGCCGCACTCGACCAGAGCGGCGGCTCGACGCCCAAGGCGCTCAAAGGCTATGGCATCGAAGAAGGCGCGTGGAGCAATGACGAGGAAATGTTCGGCCTGATCCACGATATGCGGTCGCGGATCATACGGTCGAAGGCGTTCAATGGTGACCGTGTGATTGGCGCAATCCTGTTTGAACGCACAATGGATGGTACGGTCAACGGAAAGCCGACCCCGGCGGCGTTGATCGAAAAGGGCGTGGTGCCATTTATCAAGATCGACAAAGGCCTCGAAGACGAAGCCAGTGGCGTGCAGATGATGAAGCCGATGCCCGAACTGGATGCGCTGCTCGCGCGTTCGAAGGCGCTGGGCGTTTTCGGCACCAAGGAACGTTCGGTTATCAATTCGGCCAACCGCGAAGGCATCGCAGCTATTGTG
>NZ_CALMSV010000193.1 GCF_937872355.1 uncultured Sphingorhabdus sp.
TGCGCAATGGCATCCTTGGCTTTACCGATGCCGATACGCGGGGCGGCACATTCCACCTGACCGGGCTGACCTGCAACGATGCAAGCAGCGCCTGGACAAGCGAGCCGATGGTTCGGCTTGGTTATCCGGGTGCGTTTTCATTCAGCGAGGCGGGCTTTGAGCGGATCGTCATCGAGAATATCAAGGTCGACGGAGCCAATGCGGCCGCGTTGCAGCTGATCGACCTGCGTCTGCATACGGGCGATTACATCCGCGAAATGACCTGGCCGATCATCCAGGGCGTCTCGCTGACAGGCGATTTCACACGCGAAATCGTGATCCGCAATATTGTTGGCCGCAATCTGGTTACTGCAGAACAAATCCGTATCGAGCTGAATGCTGCAGCGACCGACGTCAAGCTGGTACTCGACAATATCGATATCACCGACAGCAGCGGCGCGCAGCTGGGGATCACGATTGTCAATGGCAGCCGCGTAACCAGTGGCTTTATCGGTGACAATGTATTGCCTGCCATCACCGGACGGCCTGCAAAATGCCAACCGCTTTATGCGCAGCATAGCGTCGACCTTTCCGGGCTGGGTGCCGGTGCGACCAGCGGTGACCAGCTGGTTGCGATGACCGGCGTCGTGGCGGGCCATGAATTGGTGATCGTGCCGCGCAATGTATCGCTGTCAATCCTTGAGGCGCGGGTGACGGCGGCGAACCAGATCGGTTTCAAGGTCAAGAATTTGGGAGGCGGTGCCGGGCCCAATCCGGCGCTGTTCGATTGTTACGCGCGCAGGAGCAAAATTGCATGACATTACCGAACGAAATCACCGCCGAAGAAACGCGTGCGGTCATTGCCAATGGCAAAGCGGCGGAGAAAAGCCGCGAGGAACAAAGCGCCTATTATGACGAAGTTATGGCGCGTTATCCCGACATGCCGCTGGCGATGGCGCTGGCAATGGCTGAAACCGAGGCAGTTGCGGTATGAAGTTCGAGCCATTTGGAGCATTGTTATTCGCCGCATCCATGACCAGCGTAGGCGTGGGCGATCAAGACTGGATGCTTGTGGGCATGGCGCTTGGCGGTGGTTCGCTGGCAGGCGTCTATTCGATTATCAAGGGGCGCATGCTAAAAACGCCGCGCCGCGATGTTGTGCTGTGGGCCTATCTTTCGGCGGTCGGCGGCACGCTGCTGGGCCTTGCCTTTGCCGAATATCTGGCAGGCCAATCGATCAGCTTTGGCGACAGTAACCATCTGACCATGCCACCTGCGCCGCCATTGGCGCTGGTGATTGCGGCCAGTGGCGGTTCGCTCACTGAAATGCTGGTGAAAGGCTGGATCACGCGCAAGATCAAAAAGGCGCTGGGCGATGATGGAGCAGGGGGCGGGCTATGACCAATCTACCCAAAGGCTATGAATGGCTGCGCAATATCGGCCAGCTGCCACGGACTGTCAGTGAAGGCCTTGCGATGTTGGGTGTCGCTGAAATCGTCGGCAAAGGCAGTAACCGCACCATCATTGCATGGCGCGATGAGTTGAACCATGCGGGTATAAAGATTGTCGGTTATTCCGATGATGATATTCCGTGGTGTGGCCTCTATGCTGCAATTGTCACACATCGCGCTGGCAAACATGCGGTTGAAGGTCCATTGTGGGCACGAAATTGGGTTAAATTCGGGACGGCAACCAATGAGCCATCGCTGGGCGATATATTGGTATTCGCGCGCAAAGGCGGCGGCCATGTAGGCTTTTATGTGGCCGAAGATGATGGTGCCTATCATGTGCTTGGCGGCAACCAATCCAATCGGGTTTCAATAACGCGGATCGCCAAGGATCGCTGCATTGCGGTTCGCCGTCCGATTTATCGGAACAAGCCAGCTAGCGTTCGTCCGTACAAGATGAAAGCAACGGGCGGCCTTTCGGTGAATGAAGCCTGACCATGAACCGGAGCCCCAGCCCAGACCTGACTGCAAAGCGCGCCGAACGTCAATTCGAGCGCATTCTATCGCAGCGTGCGGCGGTGGCGCAGGTTGCAACCACGAGTGTCAAGGCAGCTGCGCTTTCTGCCGTCGAGGCGGTAGTAGCGCCTGGAGGGTCGCTCGATACGCGCCTTGGGGGCATCGAGAGCCGCCTAGACGCTCTGGAACCCTGACATGGCACTGCGCATTACCTTGCATGAACTGGCGGCTGTGACGGACCAGAATGGTCGCATCCTGCCCATATTAGGCAAGCAAATTACGGGCGAAGTGCTGGCTGTAGGCGCTGCCGTTGCCAGTAGCGCCGCCGCGCCCGAATCCTGTCTGGTGCATTTCAAGGCAGGCGAGGATTGCTATATCGCCATAGGCGAAGAAGATGCGGCGGCTGCCGATATCGCAACCAGCTTTCCCTTGGATGCAGGCGAACGCGACACGCGCTATCTGGCCATAGGCGAATTTATCAGTGTGATCGCAGCATGAGAGGTCTTGGTCCCTATTATAGCAGCGCTAGCGCGGGCGGTGGCGGCGAGGTAGCCGCGCCCATTCCCGTTCGCGGGGAAATCCCCGCAGGTGTGGTCGATGGCACCAATCCGCTATTCACCTTGGACTTTGCGCCGGTGGCCGGTGTCTCGCTGTTCTACAATGGCGTCCGACTTGGCGAAGACCAATTTGCCCGTGTTGGCGTGAACATAACCTTAAGTTTCAACCCCGAAACCGGTGCCAGTTTGCGCGCCGATTATGAGCGTTAGGCAGGATGATGCGGATATTCAAATATATAGCCGTGGCGATGATGCTGCTTGCAGCCCCCGCGCTTGCACAGACCAAGATAGAGTTGAGTGCGCAGGTCAAAGGGGTACTGCCTACGGCCAATGGTGGCGTTGTCGATGGTGACAAAGGCGATGTTACCGTTTCGGCAACGCGTACCACATGGACAGTCGACAGCAATGTTGTGCCCAATGCCAAGGCCGCCGACATGGCAACATCGACGATCAAGGGCAGGGTGACAGCCGGAACCGGCGATCCCGAGGATTTGACGGCGGCGCAAGCTACATCGATCCTGAATGTTGCGACAACCGGCCTCAAAGGCCTTATGTCATCGACCGACAAGACAAAGCTGGACGGCATTGCGACGGGTGCGACCGCAAACAGCAGCGATGCCACATTGCTAAACCGTGCGAACCATACAGGCACGCAGGCAGCGGCGACGATAACCGGGCTTGCCACGGTTGCCACATCGGGAAGTGCCGCTGATCTGGCGGGCAACCTTCCCGTCGCGCGGTTGAACGGAGGAACAGGGGCGACTGCGACAACATTTTGGCGCGGCGATGGTGTGTGGGCCACGCCTCCGGGCGGCGGCAGCGGTTCACCGGGCGGCAGCACCGGGCAAATCCAGTATAATGATGCCGGTGCCTTTGCCGGTTCGGCAAACCTTGTATGGGACAATGCCAACAGCATCCTTGACCTGAGCGGCACCATTGAACTGGCAGCCGTTGCATCGGAGCCATCGGTGCCTGCAGCTGGCAACGGCAAACTGTATTCCAAGGATATTGCAAGCCGGATTTTGCCCAAATGGATCGGGCCATCGGGCGTTGATTATGTGCTGCAATCGCACATGGGGCAGAATAATATCCGCATCTGGCGGGGTGGTGCAACCACAACCGCCACGACCTTTGCCGCCACCATAGGGGCAATGCCCTATACCGGCGCAAGCCCGACCGCGCCGACAATTCCGACATTGGCGGCCACCAACCTGAAAACGCAAACCTTCCGTTCGGTGATATCGACGGGCGCGACTGCAGGCGCGTTGACCTATATTCGCGGCAACCAGCTTTCAATATGGCGGGGCAATGCCGCAGGGCTGGGTGGGTTTTTTGTCGTACATCGCTTTGGCCTTGAAGTCTTGCAGGCAGGCCAGCGAACCTTTGCAGGAATAGTCGATGTTGCGGCCAACCCGACGAATATCGATCCGGTAACGACGACAACGCCGGGTGGAATCGGATTGGCGATCAACACCAATAGCGGCAACTGGAACCTTGTGCACAATGCCACCGGCACCGCGCGAACGGCCATCGCGCTGGGTGCCAGCTTTCCCGTGAATACGACCGACCTTTTGGAACTGGCACTGTTTTGCCCTCCGCAATGCGCAGCGATCGGCTATCGCGTGACCAATCTTTCAACGGGCGCGCAGTCGAGCGGAAGCCTTTCAACCAATATCCCGGCCAATACAGCCTTTCTGGCACCTTCGCTGTGGCTGACCAACAACGCCACCGCTGCAGCGGCAACGCTCAACTATGTTTCAACCTATGTCGAGACGGATTTCTGACCATGCCCAAGCTGACCGACACGATGCGATTGATCCTGTTGCTGGCGCTGGTTTTGGCGCTGGTAATTGTTCCCGGCCTTGCTTTGCGCAGCTGCCAGGAATGGAAAGAGGCCGAGGGCGAAGC
>NZ_CALMSV010000194.1 GCF_937872355.1 uncultured Sphingorhabdus sp.
CTGCCGGAATAGAGATGCAGCGCGCGCATCTGGTTGCGACCGAGCGGACCACGCGGGATCATGCGCTCGACCGCCTTTTCCAGCACGCGCTCGGGGAAGCGGCCGCCGAGCACTTTGTCGGCCGTCACTTCCTTGATGCCGCCGGCATAGCCGGTGTGCTTGTAATAGGTCTTCTGCTTCAGCTTGTTACCCGTCAGCCGCACCTTGTCGGCATTGATCACGACGACATGGTCGCCGCAATCGACATGTGGGGTAAAGCTCGGCTTGTGCTTGCCGCGCAGGATATTGGCGATAATCGTTGCCACGCGACCGACAACCAGACCGTCGGCATCAATGATATGCCAATCCTTCTGGACGTCCTGCGGGCGGATCGACTTCGTGACTTTGGACAGCGTTTTCATGGCTGCTGTTCGAACCTCCGATAGGGATGGGGTGCTGAGGAGAATCGAATCCTCATCAGCGGACGGGGGCTATTGGCGCGTGGGTGTGCAATAGTCAAGCAAATGCAGGCATTTTGAGGCGGGTATAATAATACCCTAGGCAAGAGTCTCCGCCTTGACCCACATGGCATAGGCCGGGTGGGCGGCATCTACCCGCCATGCCAAGATGGCCGGGACCTTGTGTCGATGCATCTGCGCAATCCGGTCAATGACTTCCTGCTGGCGCGATGCTGTGGTTTTGAGGATAACCGGATGTTCTTCGGCAGTCTCGATCTCGCCTTCCCACCGATAATGCGAGATAATCGGTGTCAGCCGGTTGGCGCAGGCCACAAGATTTTGTTCCAACAACGCACGACAGCAGTCATGCGCCTCACCCGCAGTGGGAAAAACGGCATAGACAATCGCCAGATGGGACCCTTTTCCCTGTAACCCCCTGTCCGCCCCAGCCGGTGTGCGCCCCAGCCCGTTGTAACGACGACCACCGCCCCGACGGCCTGATGCAGCACCGCCAGTGTGATGTTCATGCCAGTCATTACCGTGGCAATCCCTAACAATATCTGCGTTCCGAATGCTGAATGGACAGCAATCGAAATCGGCCGAGCGCCCGCTTTTTTAAGGTGCCTTGCCATCACCACCAGTGCGGCCACGGTAACCCAGGCCCACCAGCGGTGGATGAAATGGGTCAGGAACGGGTCGTGGGTCAGTGCAAACCACGCTCCGCGGCTCCAATCCACGCCATCGGGATACAACCTGCCATTCATTAGAGGCCAGCTGTTAGAGACATAGCCGGCATTCAATCCGGCCACCCAAGCGCCGAAAAGCAGCTGGAGGAAAAGGATCAATATTATGGTTAAGCTGAAGCCTGTCAGCCGCGCTGGGCGGTTTATGCCGCTTCGGGCAAGTTTATGGAGATCCAGAGCAGTCCAGATCAGTCCACCCATGATGAAAAGCGCGGTCAGGAGGTGCACGGCGAGGCGGAAATGGCTGACGTCGGTGCGCTCGCTGAGGCCCGACGATACCATCCACCAGCCTATCGTCCCCTGCAGCGCTCCAAGTGCCAGTAAAGCCAGTAAGCGCCCCTTATAACCATCTGGAATCTGGCGCTTGATCCAGAACCAGGCAAGCGGAATGGCAAATGCCAACCCGATTACGCGTCCCAACAGGCGATGTACCCACTCCCAGAAATAAATGAATTTGAATTCGGCGAGGGTCATTCCAGCCGGACCATTAATTTCAAGATATTCAGGGATTTGCTTATATTTCTCGAACTCTAGCGCCCATTGCACTTCGTTCAGCGGCGGGATGGCACCGGTAACGGGCTTCCATTCGGTGATGGACAGCCCCGATTCGGTCAGACGGGTGATCCCGCCGACAATCACCATCAGGAAAACAAGAAAAGCCACTGCAAACAACCAATTGGCTAGTTTCTGCGGCGCACCGATCCGGCTCGGCGCAAAGGGGGGTATGTCAGCCATGCGCGGGATATGATTACCGACAGGCCGCGTGGCAAGGCCCGGTTACGCATACCTATGCGTAAAATTATTCTGGACGAAGAACAGTTGCTTACTCGTCGTTACATTTATTTACGGGTGTAGAAAGTGGCGGGCAGCATAAAATATGTTACAAGCGTAATTATATGTCGCACAGCAAGTCTATTGTTTCTTTGCGACGCAAGCAACTTACGCTTTGTTTGGAATGACTTATGAGCGGCATGGCAGGCGGCTCGCTTTCGAGCGTGCCCAACGGAAAAATTATCGATTTTGATCGTGCGGAATTGCGGCGGGTTCCATTTCAGGATTCGCTGTATCTATGGGTTTCGGCACGGACGCCCGAGACCAGCCTCGAACTGCGTCTTGCACCGCGCATTTATCATGATCGCCCAGACTATTGGGGAATAGAGGTTGTCGCCATAAGCGCCCCGCAGGCCGATAATGATACGGGGGTCGATGCATCGTTAAATGTCGTTGAGCGATCGGTTCCCCTGGTCGGCATCATCGGGACAAAGGGCATTTCGGTCATCGGAGCAAACCAGACCAAATTCATCAAGATCGACGACGGGTCCTTTTAGGGTCGCACCCCGTTGTCATGGGGCGGGGGCAGGCCGCGATGTCTTTTCGAAGGCAGCACCTCAACATCGGCCTGCCTCCAAACCCTCGCAGTATCTCAGTCATCAATCGCTTCGGCTATAACGTCCGACGTCAGTATTTGTGGTAGTTCGTTGGCTTCCCCCTGCCGTGGATAGAACAGATAAAGTGGAACGCCCGACCGACCATGTTCGGTGAGGAAGCGCGCTATTGCTGCGTCCCGCCGTGTGAAATCGCCCACCATCACCTTGATGCCTTTCGCTTCAAACAGCCGGATTGTCTCATCGCGATTTATGACAGCCGTTTCATTCACTTTGCAGGTCACACACCAGTCCGCCGTGAAGTAGAGGAAGACGGGTGTTCCCTGCGCGCGGAGCTGCGCCAGCTTTCCGGCATCGAAAGGCAGTGCGCCCGGTATCGCAGGCTCGTCTTGCGCACCTGAATTGCGGCTTTCCGGAATGAACTGCGCGCCCGCTGCGACCGCCGTTATGCCCGCAATCAAAAGCAGAATCGGCGCTTTCGGCACTCTGGCCTGAACGGTGTGGTAGCCGATAAACATCGCCAGAAGAAGAACGGTTGCGACGATGCCTGTTACAAGGCCATCCGTCCCGGTCAAACGCCATAAAAGCCAGAGCAATGCCAGTGCAGTCAATCCCATCGGGATAGCCATCAGTCTGCGGAACCGCCCCAACCAAGGCCCCGGCTTGGGCAGCATGGCGCGCATCTGCGGCACATAGGCGATCACAAGGAATGGCAGGGCGATCCCGAATCCTAAGCTGGCAAATAGTAACATCGCCTCAACAGCGGGCAGCAAAAGCGCAGCACCCATGGCGGCCGCCATAAAGGGTCCCGTGCAGGGTGTAGCAACCACCGCCGCCAACACCCCCGTCCAAAATGATCCGGCCACTCCGGATTTTCGTGTCAGACCATCACCGAGAGCGAAACCCGGTAGCTCGAAAAGACCGGCAAGATTGGCCGTTACCGCAACCATCAGCGCCAGCAGTGCGAATATAACGACAGGCTCCTGCAACTGAAATGCCCAGCCAATTTCTTCCCCTGCAGCGCGTAGCGACAGCATGGTCACTCCCAAAGCCAGACAGCTCAAAACCACGCCCGCTGTATAAGCCAGCGCATCTCGCCGCGCTTCGCGCTGGTCGCCTCCGGCTTTGGCCAGCGTGAGCGCCTTCAGGCCAAGGATCGGAAAGACGCACGGCATAAGGTTCAGCAGCAGCCCTCCGACCAGCGCCCCCAGAAGCAGCCATGGCAATGCGGGCAGGGCAGGAACCGCGGGTGCCAGCTTGTCGCTCGCGCCCAATGCCGCCACTTCATCGCCACCTTTGGGAATGGGGCCGGCGACCGTGCGGATCATTAACCCCTGTCCATCGCCAATCCGCAACAAACCTTCAACCGGTGCCGCCTGCCCCTGCGCTTCGGTTGTGATGATCAACCAGTCACCGGCCCTACGCGCGGTTTGCGGTGCTGCATAACGGAGGCGATCGGTCGTCAGCGCAAAAAAATAGGGGCGGTCGAGCGGTGCACTGGCCGGAAAGGGAATGGCGATCTCATATCGCTTGCCGCTGATGGCATAGCGCGCATTTTGATCCAGCGGCACAGGGATTGCGCTTCGCCATTGATCGAATTGCTTGCGCTTGGTTACTTCGACAGTGCCGTCACCTGCCCGCAACTGCAGCGTGAAGCGGTCCTGTTGCGGGACGCATATTTTATCGGTGCATGCCAGCCAATTAGCAGCTACCTCCAATGGCACCGAAGTGCCGGACGGCACCGAACGGTCAATCGCCAGATCAACCAGTATTGCGTGCGGCTCTTCATATACATGGTTCATCAATCCGCCGATCAGCAGCGGCTTGGGAACAGGAAAGCGGGGCTTGCCAAGCGTGATTCCGGTGGGGAGCTTCCATTCCAGTTGAAGTCCTAGTCCGGCATCTCCGGGATTTTCCCAGTAGCCGTGCCAACCCGGTTTGGGCTCAAAGACGAAGGCGAGAGTGACGGTCGAGCCGGGTGCAGGAACATCGGTTTCGGCGACAAGACGGCCGGGAACATTCAACTGCTGGGCAGATGCGACTTGGGCGCCCAGCAGCGCCAAAGCGACCAGCAGCCACTTAAAAAGCCAATGCATCAGCCGGTAATCGCTTTCACTGCACCCAGAAACTGAACCATCCCGACAGGCTTCGACAGATAGGCGCGTGCGCCCGCGCCCAATATGCGTTCCTCGTCGCCCTTTCCGGCATAAGCGGTCACGGCAAGCACCGGGATCGGTTTGAGGTCTGCCTCACTCTGCATGGCTTCGATCAGGTCGAGGCCGCTGACATGCGGCATCTGGATGTCCATGATTACCAGATCAGGTTGAAACGTGCGCATATGTGCAAAAGCTTCCCGACCATCACGCAGGCCTTCGACGTCAAACTGGTGCGCGCGTAGCAGGTCGGTGAACAATTTGAGGTTCAGCTCATTATCCTCGACGATCAGAACCTTCTTGCTCACAACATTCCCTTTAGCATTGGCCATTTTGCTGCCTAGGCAGCGCCGCCGCTTTCGCTTAAGCGAAAGCTATGCTCGAAACAAATGCGAAAAGCTTGGGCCAAATTCAAGCCGACCCGGCAACGCTTGCCCTGAGTGCGCTTGGCTGGATTCTATCGGATTCCGAACGCGCCTCAAGGATGCTTGCGCTCACCGGGCTCACGCCCGATATATTACGCCACGACATATCCCAAAAATCGACACAGGCGGCGATCCTATCCTTTCTTGAAGCCCATGAACCTGACCTGGTTGCCGCTGCCGACCATATGAATGTGAAACCTGAGGCGCTCGTGCGCGCCCGAATGGAGCTGGAAGCATGAGCCGCCCCTTGCTGATTTCCGATTGCGACGAGGTGCTGCTGCACATGGTCGTCCCCTTCCGCGATTGGCTCGACGAGGTGCACCACATCCATTTCGATTTGGTCCATGGCGACTGGGGTGAAGCGCTGCGCCACAAACATGATGGCACTCAGGTCGAGCGTGGCCATGTCTGGAACCTCTTGAACGGCTTTTTCCTGACCGAGATGCATCGGCAGCAGCCGATCGATGGTGCGGTTGATGCCATCAACCGGATAGCTGAGCATGCCGATGTCGTGATACTGACCAATTTGATGGATCATCATAATGAATCGCGTGTCCAGCAATTGCGCGCGGTCGGTATCGATGCACCGGTCTATACCAACCAGGGCGGCAAGGGCGAGGCGCTGGCGCGGATTGTCGAACGCTATAATCCCAGCGTTGCCGTGTTCGTAGACGATCTTGGCCATCAGCATGAATCGGTGGCTGAAACCCTGCCCGATGTTTGGCGCCTGCAATTTGTAGGCGAGCCGATATTGTGGCAACGCGTCCAATCATCGCAATTGGCGCATGCCCGCATTGATCTGTGGCATGAGGCCGAGCATTGGATTACCGATAAACTGCTTGCGGGGAGCCCCGCGCCCAATATTCAGAAAGAACCTGTATGATCGAAGCCCGCCTTGCTGAACTTGGCATCACCCTTCCCGAACCCGCCGCACCGGTTGCCTCCTATGTACCGACGGTTGAAGTTGGTGGGCTACTCTACATTTCGGGGCAGGTGTCGTTCGTTGATGGAAAGCTGATGACGGGCAAGGTGGGCGATAGCCGCAGCGAGGATGAGGGCATATTGGCGGCGCAAGGTTTCGGACAGAAGCCGATGGCCCAGAGGCAAAAGGCGCTGGGATCGCTCGACCGCGTGGAGCGGATCGTCAAACTGGGCGCCTTCGTCGCCTCCACACCCGATTTCACCGGCCAACCCAAGGTTGCCAATGGCGCTTCGGATCTGATGGAGGCGGTGTTTGGCGATGCCGGCAAACATGCGCGTAGCGCAGTGGGCGTTCCCGTCCTGCCGCTCGATTCTACGGTAGAGATTGATGCGATTGTGGCGGTGAAGCCAGCTTGAGGTAAGCGATATGGCGGAAGGCGACACGCCCGACGACCCGATCATAGCCCAGATTGCCGAAAGCGTATCCGCGCTGGATGCGGCGCAATGGGATGCGCTCAACATAGCCGCCAACCCTTTTGTCGGCCATGCCTTTCTCAGAGCATTAGAAGAATCGGGAAGTGTTGGCTCGGGAACCGGCTGGTCACCAACGCCGATTACCATTCGCGATACAGACGGGGATCTTTGTGGCGCGCTACCGGCCTATCTCAAATCACACAGCCAGGGCGAATATGTCTTCGATCACGCCTGGGCCGATGCTTATGAAAGGGCGGACGGGCGCTATTATCCGAAGCTGCAGATCGCAGCACCCTTTTCACCGGTGCCGGGTCCGCGACTTTTGGCGAAAGATGATGTTGTAGCGCTTAAACTTCTTCGAGCTGCCGAAAGCGTGGTGCTGCAAAATGGCCTGTCGTCGGCGCACGCAACTTTTGTCGACGAAGGACAGCTCGATCTTTTCCGCAAGGCCGGATGGCTGATCCGTTCGGGCACGCAATTCCATTGGGCGAATGTCGGCTATTCCAGTTTCGATGATTTTCTAGCGACACTCGCCTCGCGCAAGCGGCGGGCCATCCGTAAGGAACGCGCCGCTGCACAATCGGCGGTCGACATTCAGAATTTGCGTGGGGATCAGATCCTGCCCGAACATTGGGACATGTTCTGGGTCTTCTATCAGGACACCGGCGCGCGCAAATGGGGGCGGCCTTATCTGACGCGGGCCTTTTTCGATTTGATCGCTGAAAGCATGAGCGACAGCATCGTCCTTTTCCTTGCATATCGGGGCGGACAGCCAGTGGCGGGCGCGCTCAACCTGCTCGGGCCCGATTGCCTCTATGGCCGCTATTGGGGATGTGTCGAAGACATCCCCTTCCTGCATTTCGAGCTGTGCTATTATCAGGCAATCGACTTCGCGATTGCCCATGGCTTGGCTCGGGTCGAGGCGGGTGCACAGGGCGAGCACAAGCTGGCGCGCGGCTATTTGCCGGTAACGACATGGTCGGCGCATTTCATTGCCGATCCGGGCTTCCGCTCGGCTATCGAGGATTTTCTGGTGCGCGAACGTCGCGCGGTAGATCGAGAGCAGGAATTTCTGGCCGAACTGGGGCCGTTCAAACGCGGTTAGCGGACAAGCTCGCCGCCCTTCATGACGTGGTCGACTGCCTCCAGCGCGGCAATGTCGGCGAGCGGATCGGCCTTCAACGCCACCAGATCAGCGAAGCGGCCCGGGGATATGCTGCCCAGCTCATGCTCCTTGCCCAACAGCTCGGCGGCGCGGATGGTTGCGGACTGGATCGCCTGCATCGGCGTCATCCCGTAGCGCACCATATATTTAAACTGTCGCCCGTTGACCCCGTGCGGATAGACACCGCTGTCGGTGCCATAAGCTATTTTGATGCCCATTTTTACCGCCTTGGCAAAGCCTGCGCGCTGGACGTCGGTGGTTTCGCGATTCTTGCGCAGATATTCCTCGGGCCAGCCCTCTTTGGTGCCGATATCATCGATATAATCACCATTATAAATATCCATCACCAGCCAGGTGCCCTTGGCCTTGGCGAGCTTCAGCGCCTCGTCGTCGATCAGGCTGGCATGCTCAATCGAACGGACACCGGCGGCAATCGCATTTTTGATACCCTGCGCGCCATGGGCATGGGCGGTCACATAGACACCGCGCTTAGCGGCGATATCGACGACCGCTTTCATTTCCTCAACGCTCAGCTCGGGTTCACCGGGCTCGGTACCGATGGCGAGGACCGCGCCGGTCGCAATGAGCTTCAGGAAATCGGCGCCTTCTTCAATGAAATATTCGGCATTGGTCGCTGCTTGCTCGGGCCCGACCGAAACGCCATAGCGCATGTCCTCGGGCAGCTTTTCATTGTCGGTGACGCCGTTGAGTTCGCCACCGCCGCCGGGCTTGGTGATATAGCCGCCTGCAACAAACATACGCGGCCCGGGCACGCGGCCCATGTTGATCGCGTCTTTCAACGCAACATCGGTAAGCCCGCGATAAGTGCCGACATCGCGCACCGTCGTGAATCCCGCCATAAGCGTGTCACGCGCATTTTTTGCGCCAATCAGCGCAGTGGCTGCAGGGGAAGATTTGAGTGGCAGCGCCAAATCCGCGCTCTGCCCGGCGTCGGCAAGGTGGGTGTGCAGGTCCATCAGGCCGGGAAGCACGGTATAGGCGGACCAGTCGATTGTCCGGACGCTTTCGGGTTGCCTCTTGCACGGCTCGACGGCCGAAATCTTCTCGCTCGCAATGGCTATGCAATGACCGGATAGCAGCTTGCCGCTGGTAACGTCGACGATACGGCCTGCGATCACATATCGATCAATGGTTGGCGCATCCTGTGCGCTAACGGGTAAAGTAAGAATTGCGGCTGTGGCGGCCAGCGCCAGCAAAGCAGGAAGGCGCATCAGCCCTTCTTGGTGATGCGTTCGATTTCGCGCGCAACCATTGCTTCGACAATGCCGGGCAGGTTGGTGTCGAGCCATTCCTTGAGCATCGGCTTCATCAATTCGCGGGTCAGGCCTTCAAGCGAAGTCTCGCCCGAGCGGACGATTTGCGGTGCTACGCCGGGCTCGGAAAGCGTCTGCAGCACCGAGAAGCTCTGGCGCAGGCTCTGCGCCTTGCCCGTATCGAGCAATTCTTCGTCGCGCTCATCGGCAGCGGCTTCCGTCAGTTCGAGGACATCCTCATTTTCGCTGTCGTCGCGGAGTGTTTCGCGGGCAGGGCGGCGCGAGTTGATGGCGCGCGAACGGTCTTCATCGGCGATGATCTTCTTGATCGAAGACAGGATCGCTTCCATCGATGGTTCGTTCCGATCAGTTGCCATGTGCCAACGCCCCTAAATGCCCCACTGATTCCCTTAATATTTGGGAAGTGGCTCTATTTCTGCCTTTTGGGCAGGTGTGTCAACCGTGCGGGTGGCCTTGGCGGTTGGGTCGGGTTTGGAGTCCCAATCGAACCAGCTTCCCTTGACTGCATCATATTCGGCAACCGGGTCATAGAGCGGGCCGCCTTCAAGACCCAGATCACGTGCTTCGGCCCGGCCCATGGCAGCGAGCAAGGAGAAGCCCGCGACATAGGCGTTGCGGCGCGCGGTGACGAGCTGGACCTTGCTGTTGAGCAGTTCTTGCTCGGCATTCAAAATGTCGAGAATGGTGCGGTTTCCGACGCTGTTCTCGGCGCGGGTACCCTCAAGCGACAATTCGTTTGCCGACACCGCGCGTTCGGATGCCGCAATTACATCTTGCGACGCTTTCCAGCTGGCATAGGCTGCGCGGGTCTGCGCGATGGCTTCGCGCTCGGCGGCGATTTCCTGCTCGATCGCCTGACCCATCCGGGCTTGCGCCTGGCGGATCTGGGCTGCGGGCTGACCACCCTGATACAGCGGTAAAGTCGCGCGTATGCCGACCTGAGCTGAGGTTGAGGTCTTGTCGAACGGGGCGAGTGTGCCCGAATCGATGCTACCAAAATTGTTCGAATAGCTGCCCGATCCAAAGCCGGCGACCTGTGGCAAGCGACTGGCTTCGGCTCCCTTGCGGTCGAAGCGGGCGGCTTCGCGCAGCTCCTTCGACGCAATCAGGTCGGGATTATTCTCTAGCGCAACGGTAACCGCAGCGTCAGGTGACTCGGGCAGATTGGGTAGCGGCGGCGGGGCCTCGAGATTTGCAGGCGCCTTGCCGACCAGCTGGATATAGATTTCCTTCGAACGAATGAGGTTTGCGCGCGCCGCCTCCATGCTGCTCGTCGCAAGCGCCAGCCTTGCTTCCGACTGCGCCACATCGGTGCGGGTCAGATCGCCAATCTCGAACCGGTCGCGCGTGGCTTCCAGGTTCACCTGCAATACGCCGACCTGCGCCCGGTTGAGTTCGACAATCGCTTCGTCGCGGATCACGTCCATATAGGCAGCGACAACGGCAGAGAAAATCGCGCTTTCGGTTGCCCGCAATCCGGCAAAGCCTGCCTCGACCCGATTCTCGGCTGCACGCACCGCATTTTTGACTGCACCACCGAGATAGAGCGGCACAGTCACGTCAGCCCGCCCGTTCAGCGTACGGTCGGGCGTGAAATTGGTGCCATCTGACCTCGGAAACAACTCCGTATAGGTGGCGCTGGTGCTGACATCGGGACGTCCATTGGCCTTGGCAATCGGAACCGCTTCGTTCACTACCTTCTGGCCTTCGCGCGCACCCGTCAGCGTCGGGTTGGTCTGATAGGCCTCGGCCAGCGCCTCACGCAGCGTGTCCGCCGACGCAGGCGTAGCTATCGCCAGCGCAGCCGTCGCAGCGAGCAGAAGCGCATGAACTTTCCCTAGTTTGTTGCTCAAAACACGAATTCCTTCGCGCGCTCAAAGCCAGGCAACGGGGCAATTTCGATGTCGGCCAATGGGCGCAACGCGACATGGCCTCCATATTTGGTACCGCTTGCCAGCCTGCACACTGGCCCTTCGACAATCCCCGTAACGATCCGGCCGCCCTCGGACAGTTGCCCTTCAATTGTCTCGGGAAGCTGTTCAACGGCGCCGTCTATAAGGATCAGGCTATATGGAGCGCTTTTCTTGCTACCCTCGCTAAGCGCGGCTTCGACGATGTCGAGCCCTGGAACATTGGCGCGAGCTGCCGAAGCCAATTCCGCTTCAGCTTCAATGGCAACCAGTTTTGCGACACGTCCGGCCAGCAACGCTGCCATATATCCTGTGCCAGCCCCTATCAGCAGCACATTGTCCTTCCCCGTTATGCCGGCAGCCTGCAACATTTCGGCAGTCGCCAATGGTGGATTGAGCATACGGCCATTGCCGAGCGGAACCGACCGATCCAAATAGGCAAACGCCTCCTTACCCGCAGGCAGGAACTTTTCGCGGGGCAGTTCGCCCATCGCCTTTACGATCCATGCTTCGGTAATGCCGTTGGTTCTTAGCTGGCTGTCGATCATGTGCCGACGGTTGGTTTCCGATTGCGCTGACTGCATAAGACTTTCCGCTGCCGCTATTTTATGGCTCGATTGTTACTGACACAACTGTATTGTAGATGCAATACAGCCTTTCGATTCTCTTCTAGTGAGCGCAGGCGCAAAGTCCAAGCCGCTTTCGGACAAACGTACGAATTTGCCATGCAAGTGGCGTCGCTTTGTTTCCGGCCTGTTGCCAAATGGTCGCGAATCGGATTGCAAAGCGCAAATCCAGCCGCTAGGGACGCGCTCCTGCACCACATGTGACGCTTTTCTGTCGCAGCGCGAGGCCCGATGGCGGAGTGGTGACGCAGAGGACTGCAAATCCTTGCACGCCGGTTCGATTCCGGCTCGGGCCTCCAAGCATATTACCTCTAAACCGCAGAACGGGATCTCCGGCCGGAAAGTCGCCGATTTCGGCGATTTTCTGTATGCAGTTCTGCATTTATTTGGTCTCTAGCTGTCGAAAACAGGGGTGGAAACCGGCCAGATTTGGCCAGAGTCTCTGCGCGGAATTTGGCTGTGACGGTTTCGCGAGAGACGATGACAGCTATTGGCCGGTTGCGGAAGTTCGTAGTTTTAGGGCGGAGAGCACGTTGTTGCGAAAAGCGACATTCCCAAAAATTTTTCCGTTCGTACTCTCAAAACTGGGCCAAGAGCGACATAAGGCCGTCAATTCCCTATATCCGAATGCGCTTTTAAGAAGCCACCAGAGTAAATATCTGACCCCAAGAAACTTCCGTCTTTTCGCCAACCAACGAGGTCGATCGCCCCGGATATTCAATATGAGAGGTGGCTTAGTAGAATTGACGCAGGTCGAAACTAAGGGATTGTAATGGATGGTTTACGTCTATTGAAGCCATTGGAGCGGAGTTGGCGAAGCTGCTACACGGGCGTACACCGACGGCTTCAGACTGAACCAAGATAAGCAAAGCGGTACGCACCATGCTGGACGCCAAGATTGCGACTTTAGAGCGTATGCGCGACCGCCTTGATAGCTGTATAGGTTGCGGCTGCCTTTCGCTGAAGAAATGTGCACCGTACAATCCCGACGTTCGGGTTTCTGCGCGGGGGCCAGGCTCGCAACTGGTGTTGGTTAGCTGAAACTCAACTTGGCGCCGTTTTCCGGCGCTTGCGCCGTCGGGCCCAGATGCTTGCAAGGCAAACTGGTTGGTCTGATTATACCTTCGTGCGAGGAAACTTCAAACGACCACCCGGTTGTTATCCCGCGAAGGGCGGATGATGGCTTGCTTGAGCTTGCTTAGCCCTTTTTGCAACTCATCTGAACTACAAGGAGCTCCTAGACTAAGCCGAATACCACAAGGTGCATCTTCACTCGCGCGCTGAAGTGAAGGGTCAGCGACCCTGATGCCAAGTTCGTGCGATTGTCGCATTATGTCGTCGATCTGCAGGTGGTTGAACTGCAACCACAAATGGAGAGTGGAGGCGGGGGAAGGGATTTCAGCAACGCCATTCAGTTCTTCCAGCGCAACCGCCAACCGCAGCGCCATTTCAGCTCTGACCTTTTCGGCAATCGTGATCGCCCGACCGTCAGATATCCATTCGGTCGCAATGCGATTGGCAATTCCAGCGGCGGAAAAGGTGGTAGCCCGCATGGCAAGTATGGCCTTGTCGAGCATCTGCCGATCAGGGACCTGCATAAAACCAGATCGCAGGCCCGGCATAACCGATTTCGAGAGACTGGTAATATATATCGTTCTTTCGGGGATGAAATTCACCAGCGGTTCGAGGGCAAGGTCAGCCGCAAAATGACCGTAAACGTCGTCTTCGATGACCAGCAAATCATGGCGCTTGGCGATTTCGGCAATCTCGCTCCTCCGTGCCATGCTCATCGTGCGGGCAGTTGGGTTTTGGATGGTGGGTGTGCAAAACAGAGCCCGCGCACGTGTTTCTGCGATCGCCTTTTCCAAGGCCGCCGGGCACAAACCTTCCCGGTCAAGGGCAACGCCATATAGGCGCCCACCCAGATGCTCGGCCGCAGCTCTAGCCCCCCAATAGGTTGCGGCTTCGCATAAGATCAAGTCGCTTTTCTCGAATGCGATGCCAAATGCGACGGCAAGCGCCTGTTGTGCGCCAATCGTGCAGGCTGTGGCTCGCCAGTCGGCTTCCGCCACTCGACCAGCCAATTGCATCCACAAGACACCTGCCTTGCGAGCAGTCTCGGTACCGATGGGCGGCGCATAGATGAAAGCATCTGCGTCGAAGCCTCGTTTTCCAAACGTGCGAAAGGTAGCTGATAGCTCAGCGTTCGCAGGTGCGGCTGGAGGAACATTGATCGAAAGGTCGATCTCTGAATCTTGCAAATTTGCCGAACGGCGGCTTCGATCGGTCACGTAGCTGCCACGCCCGACATGTGCCTCGATCAGGTTTCGGCGTTCTGCTTCTTCATAGGCCTTCGTTATTGTACCGACGCCGAGTTTCAGTTGAAACGCCAGTTCGCGGTGCGGGGGCAAGCGGTCTCCAGGCTTCAGCGCGCCGCAATCAATGTCGCGCTGCATTGCGTCTGCCAATGCAAGATAGAGCGGTGCCTTGTCCCGGTTCAGCGTGGGTATCCAGTTCATTGTCATCCCAATTCAAAATGGTTGTCAACCATCGACCGACCGCAAGAGAATGCGCGCATGAACGACAGAAGCGCGGCCAATCGAATGAATTTCATCCCAGTCTGGCTCAGTATTGCCGAAGACGGCCATTTCAAGCCACTCGAAATGACGATCGCAATGTTTACGAAGCAGCGTACCTGCCGCCTGAGCCGCGGCCGCCATCGACTTTGCATTGTTCTCGTAACACCACCATATTTCGCCGTTGCCGTTCGTCCATCGCGAGCGAACTGCGCACTCAATTTCCTTAAAAGGGGTGCGCCCTTCGGCCGCCAGAATTATCGGCTGCATTCCAAAATTCACTACAAAACAGCCGCCATAATTTAAGCGCTGGAGCGAAATTGCCTGAAAGGAACGCTGCGTCACGCGACAAAAATCACTTCCCTTGCCGGAGAAACCAAGATCGCGAAGGACGGGCACCAAATGGGATTTCCATGCATGGCCAATTTTCGGCTTAACCAGTTCGGTAGAATTGGGCAGCGCTAGAGAGTTCAGTTCGGCGTCCATCACTATCCGAGCTGCTTCATCGGGATTGAAGGTGAAAGGAAGCCCAGCCAACTCATTCAACTCGTTCGCATTGAGCTTCAAAATAGCCTCCGTGGGTTCCTGCGGTTCCAAATGTCAAGCTTTGGAGTATTGTATTGCATGACAATGTCAAGATTGACACGTGAGTCAATCGCAACAATTTTATAGCTCAATCAAAAAAAGAGAGTGCCATGCCTTATCCCATTTATGTCATCGATGCCTTCACTAGCGAGCGGTTCGCGGGAAATCCCGCCGCGGTTGTTCTGTTTGACCAATATCCCGAAGATGTCGTCTTGCAGGCCATTGCCGCCGAAAATAATCTCGCCGAGACCGCCTTTCCGGTGCGCCGAAGCGACGGTGATTGGGACCTGCGCTGGTTTACGCCGACGGTAGAAGTCCCGCTTTGCGGCCATGCAACGCTTGCCAGCACCTTTGTGCTTTTTACCCATGTCATCCCAGAAGCGCGGAAAATCGTGTTCCACACCCGGCAATCGGGCCAGCTGAGCGTGCATCGGCAGGGTGACAAAATCAGCATGGATTTCCCGGCCAAATCTTTTGATCGCGTTGAAGAGGATTTGTCGTCGTTGTTCGGTACCGAAACTCCTGAAATCTACAAAAATGCAGCATTTACGATGGTGGTGCTGCCCGACGCAGAAGCCGTTTCCAGCTTCGTTCCCGACCGATCCAGAATATTGGAGCTTGATCGCGACGGCCTGATAATCACCGCTCCAGGTGGATCGCAATTCGATTGCGTCAGCCGCTTTTTCACGCCTGCCCACGGAATCGATGAAGATCCCGTGACAGGTGGCGCACATACAATGATTGCACCTTATTGGGCCGACCGGCTGGGGCGTCCCAATCTTCGCGCTTATCAAGCATCGGCGCGCGGCGGGTCGATGGAATGCCGCGTTGCGGATGGAAGGGTCGAGATGCGTGGCCAATGCGCTCCTTATATGTCGGGTCAGATCGAGGTTTGATGATATGCTGCGCTTGCACGGCTATGCCACCTCAATCAATGTGCGCAAGGTTCTCTGGCTCTGCGCTGAGCTTGGGCTGGATGTCGAACTGATCGATCGCGGAACGGCAACAAATCCAGTCGACGACCCCGTTTTCGTGCGTCTCAACCCATTCGGCCTTGTCCCTGTGCTTGACGACGGCGGCTACATTCTGCCTGAATCCAATACAATCCTGCGTTATCTTTGCCGACGGGAACAGCGAGCTGACCTATTACCTCAAAAAGCCGTGGCGGCTGCAAATGTCGAACGATGGATCGATTGGCAGGCGACCGACTTCAATGACAGCTGGCGTTATGCCTTTTTGGCGTTGGTCCGTAAGCGCCCTGGCTTCGATGATCCGGAACTGATCAACCGATCGATCGAGGCCTTCGATGCAAAAGCCAAGATCGTCGAGGAGCAACTCGCGAAGACGGGTGGCCATATCGCGGACAAGGAGTTCACCCTCGCCGACATCCCCATCGGCCTCTCACTCCGGCGCTGGTTTGCGATGGCCGTTGATCGACGCGATCTGCCCAATGTTCGGCATTATTATGAACGTCTGTGCGAACGCCCCTCATTTCTGTCATTTGGCGGCCCCGACGCACCGGCATGAATTTGCAGTCATTATCGTGTCGATCAACCGTAAGACTCACAATACCAATTATGGTATCGATAATAGCGGCGATCGTAGGTCCTTAAATTTCTGCGAAGATTTCTACCGCCTGCAACGGGCTTCGCGCATCCGCCGGCCGATCTTCCGAATCTCTTTGGTTCCAGGCGATCGTGTCGACCTGCTAGCTGATCTGGTGGCAGCGAACATAGGAACGTGCCTGATTGGCAGATATCTCGTTTTCCAGAGCCAGTCTGATACGGGCGCCATTGGCCGCAAAGCAGAGATTCAGGGGGCGTTGACAATCCACTGATGAAGTCGCGAAACGCGACATTCAAACACCCGGTGAACGGCAGCACGGTTGGATGCTCTGAAAGGCCGACCCAAGGAAATGTATTTTGGTAGCGTCAAAGGCCGATGGGATGATGCCAATGCCCACAATAACCATTTGCGCGGGGATGACGCTGCCATCTCCCAAGAGCACGCCAGTTACCTTGCCGTCTCGGCCTTCCAGCGCATCGACCGCCACGTCTGTTCGTAAATCTACGCCGTGCGCGCGATGTTCAGCCTCATAGAATTGTGACAGCTCTGGCCCGGCAACGCGCGCAAGCACGCGCGGTAAGGCTTCGAGCAGCACGACCTTCTTGCCCAGTTTGGTCAGCACCGCTGCGGCCTCAAGCCCAATATAACCGCCGCCGATCACCACGACCTGATTGACCGCAGCCAGTTCCGACATGATGGCATCCGCATCTGCGCGGTTTCGAACACAATGGACGCCGCCCAGATCGCCACCGGGGATTGGGAGTTTGCGCGGATCGCCACCTGCTGCCCAGATCAGCGAGTCATAGGTGCGCGTCGTTCCATCATCGAGTTTCACGGTCTTCGCTGCGGAATCGACGACTTCAACCGAACGCCCCAGCACCAGGTCGACGTGTTTTTCTTCCCAAAAGGCACGCGGCCGAATGTAGATGCGTTCGAACTCCTTTTCGCCCGCCATATATTCCTTGGAAAGCGGCGGGCGTTCATAAGGAGGTTCTTCTTCACGCCCGATGATCGTCACCGGGCCGGAATAGCCGTTCTGCCGGAGCGCAATCGCCGCTTGCGCACCTCCATGCCCGCCCCCGACTATGATTACGGATTTGCCCTGATACATCGGTGTGCCTTTAGCTCCAAAACTGAATTCTTGCCCTCACAATCACGCACGACTTTGCAGAATTCAAAAACTATTGATGATCGCCGAGAAATCGAGACCGCCCTGTCCTGCTTTGTCAAAGGCGTCGTAAAGCGCAGCGGCCTTTTCACCCATCGGCACGTCGGCGTTCACCGAGGCAGCCGCCTCCTTCGCCAGCTTCAAATCCTTGAGCATCAGTGCGGTTGCGAAGCCGCCCTGATAGTCGTTGTCTGCCGGCGATTGAGGGCCAACGCCCGGAACCGGGCAATAGCTGGTCATCGACCAGTTTTGGCCCGAAGCCTTGGATGAGATGTCGTAAAAGGTCTGCAGATCGAGACCCAGTTTTTCAGCGAGCACAAATGCCTCACAGGTTGCAATCATCGATGCGCCGAGCAGCATGTTATTGCAGATCTTCGCTGCCTGCCCGGCGCCACTTGCCCCTGCATGGATTACAGCCTTGCCCATGACAGCGAGGATCGGTTCTGCACGTGCAAAAGCGCTGTCACTTCCACCGACCATGAAGGTCAGCGTACCGCCATTCGCGGCGGCAATGCCACCGGATACCGGCGCATCGACCATCTCATAACCTGCAGCGGTCGCATCTGCCGTCACCTTACGCGCGGTATCGACATCGATGGTCGAGCAATCGAGCAGGATCGCCCCCGCAGGCGCTTGGCCAATGACATCGCCTTCATAGACGCTGTCGACGATCTTGCCGTTAGGCAGCATCGAGACGACCGCCTCCGCGTCGGCCACAGCCTCTCGCACGCTGGTAAAGGTCGCGCAGCCATTTTCCTTCGCGCGCGCCAGAGCATCCGCCGACAGGTCAAACGCATTAACCGCATGCCCTGCTTTCACAAGGTTCGCAGCCATCCGCCGCCCATATTGCCTAGACCGATAAAGGCTATTTTCATGCTTATTGTCCTTTCCAGTTGCCCGGACGTTTTTCGATAAAGGCAGCCATGCCTTCCTTCTGATCTT
>NZ_CALMSV010000195.1 GCF_937872355.1 uncultured Sphingorhabdus sp.
GCGCGACATATTGGTCCATGATGTCGAACGACGAAGCGCCGCCCGTCCCCTCGGCCCAATCGCCCGCCGCCGCCATCGCGCCGAGTTGCTGGATGTCCGCCCCAAAGAAGGGTCGTCCCTGGAAGACCATCTTGAAGCCATTATAATTGGCGGGGTTATGGCTGCCGGTTATCTGGATGCCGCCGTCAACATCCTCCAGAACGGCTTCCGCATAATATAGCATCGGCGTCGGGCCCATTCCGACCGAGACTGCATCAAGCCCGCTGTCGTTGATGCCCCGGATCAACGCCTTTTCGAGCATCGGCGAGCTGGTGCGGCCATCATAGCCGACCGCGACCTTTTTGCCGCCTGCCCTGCCCAGCAGTGTCGCAAAGCCGCGACCGATGGCATAGGCATCCTCCGCCCCCAAGGTTTCGCCGATGATACCGCGGATGTCATATTCGCGCAGCGAGGTTGGGTGGAAATTGTGCGGCATGGGAGAACTCCGGTTCAATCGTATCCGGAAGCCCCTAACCCTTTTTCCTTTTCAAATCATCCAGCAAAAGGTCGCGCGCTTCGTTCAATTTACGTTTGCGTTCATCGCCATCGCCGCGATCGGGATCGTTTTTGGAAACAAGCTCCTTGTGCCGCGCCCTGATCTTCTCTGCATCGTCATTCGCCGAAACACCAAGCAACCAGCGCGCGGCGGCCAGTTCATATTCGCTGCTCGGTATCTGCCGCAATTTCGACAGGCGCAGCGTCATACCGCGGAACCAGAAAACACCGACACCGATGGCCGGAAGCCCCAGCAGCCATGCGCCGCGCAGCGATAACACCGCGCCGGCAATCACCAGTGCCAACGGCAACAACTGCTTTGGCATTAATTTCCCCGACCACAGCCCCCATCCAATTCCGGCAGCGACGAGGAGGAGGAAGGGAATCATCAGACCAGCTGCGGCTGTGCGAATTCGGGGAGGGCGAGCGCCGAGACCAGCTCACGCAATTCCTGCCGCGCGACAATGTGTGCTGTGCCAAGATTGCCGAGATGCCCCTTATCTACCAGTGTCAGCCCTGACGGGAAGAGTTCGCGATAGATGACGCGTTCGTTGAGTCCCGGCACGACCCGAAAACCCGCCCGCTTTGAGAGTTCAGCAATCGCATCGGTCATGCGCTGCTGGTTGCGCGCCTCCATATTGTGCAGGCGGTTGCGCAACACCACCCAGTCAATCGTCGTGCCATCGGCGCGGGCGCGGGCCATCCGCGCTTCCCACATCAGTTCGGCATAGAAGCTCAGCTTCTTGACCTTGAAATTTTCTGCATCGACGCGGCCCATCAGATCGAAATCGATGAAACTGTCGTTGATCGGTGTGACCAGCGTGTTGGCGCGCGTCGCGACGAAGCGCGCATAGGGATCATCACGACCTGGCGTATCAAATATCAGAAAATCGCTGTCAGCTTCCAGCCGGGCAATCTGCTCTTCAAGCCGCGCCTGAGATTCCTGTTCGAAGACGTCAAAGACCGGAAGCGGCAGGTTGATATCGCGTCGCGCCATCGTGTCGCGGCGGTTTTCGAGATAGCGGTACAGCGTACGTTGGCGCGAATCGAGATCTAGGCATGCGACACGAGCTCCGCGCGAGGCGAGGCCAATGGCAACATGAATGGCGGTGGTCGACTTCCCCGTTCCGCCTTTTTCGTTTGCAAATACAATATGATGTGCCTTGGCCATGTGCCGGCTTTACCCCTGGTTCCGAAATTCGTCTTGCACAGTGCTGTGCGCGGCGCTGTATGCGATGACCTGCCATAACCAAGGCCCAAATGACGTGCAAACCATCAATAGGTTAACCGAGCTTCGCGCCGCCACCCGAGCCATAAAAGCTGCGGATAAGTCTCTGGCACTTGTCCCGACCATGGGCGCACTCCATGCCGGGCACCTCCAGCTGGTCGAGGAAGCGAAACAGCGCGCCGATGCAGTCGCAGTATCGATCTTTGTGAACCCGACGCAGTTCGGTCCCAATGAAGATCTCGACGCCTATCCGCGTATGCTGGATGAAGATTCCGCCAAATTGCGCGCTGCCGGGGTCGATCTGCTCTGGGCGCCGCCGGTCAGCGAAGTCTATCCAGAGGGTTTTGCCACAAAGATTCACGTCGCTGGGCCGAGCAGCGGTTATTGCGGTGGCGCACGTCCAGGCCATTTCGATGGCGTCGCGCTGGTGGTGACCAAATTGTGCAGTCAGGTCGAACGCGATCTCGCCTGCTGCGGCGAAAAGGATTCCCGGCAGCTTGCAGTGATCCGCCAGTTCGTGCGCGACCTAGATATCAATGTCGAAATTGTCGGCGTCCCCATCGTACGCGATGCGGATGGCCTCGCGCTGTCATCACGCAACGCCTACCTCTCCGCCGAAGACCGCCAGGCCGCACTTACCCTGCCGCATGCGTTGCAGAAGGCACGCGAAGCGATCCTTTCGGGCGACGACGTAGCCTTGATTCTCTCCGATGCGCAGAAAGCCATATTGGCCGCCGGTTTCGCCAATGTGGACTATTTTGCCTTGGCTGACGCGCAAACGCTTGCTCCCGTTTCGGCGCTCACTGGACGGCCACTGCGCTTGCTGGCTGCGGCCAAGATCGGGAAGACACGGCTGATCGATAATCTCGCTGTAGAGTAGCATTTCTCCATCGCGGATTAAAAAAGTTCGATTCGCGTTAACCATTTATTAGGCACGTTCGAGCGAACACTCCCTTCGACAACAGAGGGGATTTTGTCATGGCCAATAGCCTGAAAAGTGCGACCTTTTTAATGGAAAGCCGGATGGAGGACGCGGCACGGGGCAGTGCTGGTGCGTTGTTCGATCTGGGGGTAGCCTACTCAACCGGAAGTGGCGGCATCGATGTCGACCTGGTTGAAGCACATAAATGGTTCAATCTGGCAGCACTCAACGGAAACGAAGAAGCCGTCTATTGCCGCGCCGAAATATCCGACGAGATGACCGCACGCGAAATTGCCGAAGCGCAGAAACTCGCCCGCGCTTGGCTGAACGAAAATATGCGTCGGGCAGCTTAGGCAAATTAATTGAGTAAAGGCTGGTGGAGCCGAGGGGAATCGAACCCCTGACCTCGTCATTGCGAACGACGCGCTCTACCAACTGAGCTACGGCCCCGTTCCAGCATCACGAATATAGGAAGCGCCCGCGGCGCTTGCCAAGGTATTTATTGATTCTGCAGAGCCTGCCACGCGGCAAAAGACTGCGCCAGACGTTCGGCAGCAATATCGCGCCCGGCACCGCGATCGAGCCCGAGCGAGGCCGATAGCGGGCCACCCATCAACGAATCGCCTAGAGCCAGCAGCACCAGCTCCATCGTCAATTTGTGCAGATTGCCATCTTCGTGGCCGCCCTCACCCACTTCATCAACGAGGCGGTGGATCGCCTCTACCACTGGATTGAGCGCGTCTTCATTCCCGCTAAGCAGCATCCATGCCGCAAGCGCCCCGGCTCCTGCCTTGTCAAAATGGTCAAATATCATGTCGACCAGATCGCGTGGGCCAATATCGCCGCCGCGGAAGCGATGAATCTGCTCGCCAATGTCGATGCAGATCGACTCGGCATGATAAGCGGCCAATTCACGCTGCAAACCAGATGCTGAACCAAAATGGTGAAGCAAATTGGCATGCGTACGACCGATCCGTCCGGCAACCGCCTTCAAGGTAACCGCCTGCGGACCTGCCTCCATCAATATGTCACGCGCGGCCTCCAGCGCCGCAAGGCGGCTGGCCTCTGGTGACAGGCGTTTGCGTGCGACCGCTTCACCCTTGATCGGGAATTTCACTATTGACATTGATGTTAGTTACCCTAAAAGCCCTGTACTGTAAAGCCTTCCCCATCTGCAAAGGGACAACTCGTGAACGCTCCTGTCAAGATCGACACCGAAATAGCTGTGCAAAAAGCGGTTCCGACACCTGCTGACCTGACAATAACTCCGCGCGACCGCCGCTTCGGACGTAGCGAAGGCCATGTACAGGGCCGCTGGTGGAACAATGGCAACCCCTTTGCCACGGCCTTCTTCAACGCCCTCTCCACCACTTTCCCAAAGGGAGAGGCCTTCTTCATCGAAAGCGTGAAGGCATTCCGCGATGGCGCATCGCCCAAGCTGGCCGAGGAAATCCGCGCCTTTACAATGCAGGAAGTGATGCACACGCGCGAGCACGTCGCGTTCAACCGCCGTGTGGTCGATTCGGGCTATGATGTGACATTCCTCGACGAACAGGTCGATCATGTGCTGGAGCTGATCAAGACACGCCCGGCCATAGTAAATCTGGCAGCAACCATGGCGCTGGAGCATTTCACTGCGATCCTCGCCCGCGAATTGCTTGAAAACCCAAAGCATCTGGATGGAGCAGATCCCGAGGCCGCCGCATTGTGGCGTTGGCACGCAGTCGAAGAAATCGAGCATAAGGCAGTCGCCTATGATACGTGGTTGCACGCAACCAAGGGCTGGAGCCGCTGGCGCCGCTGGAAACTGAAATCGATGATGATGCTGGTCATTACCACCCGCTTCATCCCTGAACGGATCAAGGGCATGCTCAATCTGCTAGAGCAGGATGACATCACCGGCTGGAAAGCGAAGCGCGGCATTTTATGGTATGCGTTTGGAAATCCCGGCATGTTCCGCAAAATTTTGGGGGCATGGGCCGCTTATTTCCTGCCAGGTTTCCACCCGTGGAATAGCGATGAAAAGCACCTGATTGCGCGCTACGAGGCCGAAAATCCCGTCGCGGCGTGATTTGGCGTTAACGCCGCAACACGTTGAGCAAACTGTAAAATCGCTAATCCTTCCCCGGGATTAACCTTTCCCGTTAAGCGGGGTTTATCTCGCCGCGCCTATTCTGGGCTGCATGGATCAGACCAACAGTTTGAGCGTAGTAGCAGCCTCACCAGAGGAGCAAACGGGCACACAGCGTATGCATGTGCGCCAGTTCCGCGCGAAACCGGCACAGCAAGCTGCACGGCACTGGGTGCGCGGTGACATGTTTGCGACCGCCTTCCTCAACGCCTTGTCGGTCGTATTTCCGCGCGGCGAAGCCTTCATGATTGAAGCTTTGCGTCCCTGGAAAGACCGCGCCGAAGGGCAACTGGCACAGGACATCGCCACGTTCATTACGCAAGAAGCCGCACATAGCCGCGAGCATGTCGGCTTTAACAAGGCGATTATTGACGCAGGCTATGACATCGAGGCGCTTGATCGCGCGATCAAGCAGTTCGTGTCCTTCTTCTCAGGTTGCGGTGAAGTCACCAAATTGGGCGCAACAATGTGCATCGAGCATCTGACCGCGATCGTTGCGGCAGAGATCCTCAAGAATCGCGAGCATCTGGAAGGTACCGATCTCGAACTCCGCAAACTGTGGCTCTGGCATGCGGTCGAAGAGGTCGAGCATAAGGCAGTCGCCTTTGACGTCTGGATGTTCGCGACCCGCGAGTGGAGCGGCGCGCGGCGCTGGTTGACCCGCAGCGCGCTGCTGCTCGCGGTATCGCTGAGCTTTTTCATCAACCGCACGCGCGGGCAGGTCGAACTGCTCCAACAGGATGGCTTGTCCAAGTCGAAGGCCTGGTGGCAATGTATCCGTCAAGGTTTTGCTAAGGGTGCGATTGGACGAAATGTCATGGCCCCGTGGGCCGAATTTTTCCGCCCCGGTTTCCATCCGCACCAGATTGATGACAGCGAGCTTTTGATTCGTGGAGAGAATATGCTCGCGGCCATCAAACTGGTGACCGAAGGGAACGCAGGCGATGTCATACGAACAGCCCCTGCCATTCGTCATAAGCGTGCCGTCAACGCCTAAGCGGCGCGCAAAGCTTCACCCATGCTGGGTCGAACTCGCCACATTGACATAGTTTCGGAACAGTCGCTGTCACTGCCCGACAGATCCTGCTCATACAACACAGTCGTTGCGGCATAGCCCCGACCTGCGCTGAAACGCTCCTCACGCCGACCGGTCTGCCTGAAACCCAGTTTGCGCAAAACAGCACCTGATGCGGGATTGTCGATGAAGTGCGAAGCCACCAGCTTTTTGTGGCCGACTGTCTTCGCAATATCGACCACGGCACGACCTGCCTCGCTGGCAAAGCCGCGGCCCCAATAGCTGCGCGCAATCCAATAGCCCATCTCGGTGGCATCATCGCGTTCGCTGAGGCCGCAAGCCCCGACGATGACTGGCGCGCCCTCGGTGCGCAGATACAGGATGAATGTCGGGAACAATTCGGCTTGTTCACCGCCAACAAAGCGCAGCGCATCCTCGAACGAATAGGGCCAGGGTGCTTTCGCAAGATTGCGGACGATGCCTTCATCGGCGATTGCACGATAGAGCGGGCCCGCATCTTCGGGCCAACTGGGTCTCAACAACAGTCTTTCGGTTCTTGCGAACATGGTCTCTCTCCTGACCTGACGGCTGCCCCTTGAAACTATTTAGTGACAGCCTTGTGAAATTTTCCACGCCTGATGGGGTGGGGTGCAGGGAGAATGGGGCAAAAAGAAAGGGAGCCGGATGACCCGTCTCCCTTGCGCGATGGGAGGTGTTGCCACGCTCCCCGGGTCGTCCAGACGGACAACCCTTCTTGGTTGTCCTATGTTATTCGGCTGCCATCGCCATAGTGTCCACCGACACATATTTGCGGCCGAGTTTACCGGCGTGGAATCGGACGCGACCTTCGACGAGTGCGAAAAGGGTGTGGTCCTTGCCCATGCCAACGCCAGCGCCCGGGTACACTTTGGTCCCGCGCTGACGCACGATAATATTGCCGCCGATCACTTCCTGACCGCCGAACTTCTTCACGCCAAGGCGACGACCTGCTGAGTCGCGACCGTTACGGCTGGAACCACCTGCTTTTTTATGTGCCATGGTCTAAACTCCTGCGATTATTCAGCGGTTTTGGCTGCAGCCTTTTTCGGCGCGGCCTTTTTGGCGGGGGCGGCTTCATCAGCCTTTGCTTCAGCCTTGGGGGCAGCAGCCTTTTTGGGCGCGGCGCCACCAACGGCAGTGATGCGAAGCAGCGTCAGCGACTGGCGATGGCCCTGCTTGCGGCGATAGTTATGCCGACGGCGCTTCTTGAAGACGATGACCTTTTCGCCACGCTCCTGTGCAATGATCTCGGCCGAAACGACCAGACCCTTGGCGTCCTTGATCTCGCCACCGTCGCCCGCGAGCAACACATCGTCCAGCGACACGGTGTCACCAGCTTCTCCGGGCAGCTTTTCAACTGCGATCTTGTCTCCGGCGGCGACGCGATATTGCTTGCCGCCTGTGCGCACGATAGCGAACATGGCTTTATCTCAATCTCTTTATATCTGCTTTGTGCCCGTTTTCCGGGCTTTTCCAACGCGCAACAACGACACGCGAGTCCCGAAGGCCCGCATTGGAAGGCGCGCAGCTAGTTTATTGAGTCGGCTTTGTCAACGGTCTTCGCCGCAAAATTCGGCGGTTTCCGGGCAATGGGTTGCGCAAGCTTGCCTGCACGCTGCAGGCCGCCTAAACCCTCACGATGTCCCGCGTAAACAATCCCGCTTATTCCCTGCCCGTCATTGCCGCTTTGCTGCTGGCAGGCTGTTCGCTGCCTGAAGGAGAATTTCCATCGTTGGCGAAGCGGCCATATGAAACCAGCCAACCGGTGAGCGAACCATCAGCGGAACCGGAGCAGTTGACGACAACTCTTCCTGCCGATGTTACCGCAGCAGTTAATCTCTTGCTTGCGAGGCATCAAAAGGCAGAATCAGCCTTTCGTACCAATCTCGAAGGCGTCCGGAAAGCCGCACAGTCAGCGGCTGGATCGGCAATCGGATCAGAAAGCTGGGCATCGGCAGAGGTTGAACTTTCCAGGCTGGAGGTAGCACGTGGCGATTCAGTCTCGGCACTGGCCGAACTGGACAAGCTGATCGCCGACCAGCGGGAACGGGGGGCCGATTCGGGCCTGCTTGGCCTGCTCGCGGAGCCACAATCCCGCCTTGTAGCGGAAGTCGCTGCACAAACCGCGGAAATCGAGGCTTTGGCCCGCCTTATTGGCTAAACTGCCTGCATAGCTATGTCGCTTGACGATCACGCTGCATCGCAGCAATCCTCAAGCCATGAACCGCACCGCGCCGCAACCTATCCAGCAAAACCCGGACATCCGCTTTCTTGGCAAGATGCTGGGCGATGTCATTCGCGCTTATGGCGGGGAGAAACTGTTCCGGCAGACCGAATATATCCGTGCAGCCAGCGTGGATCGGCATCGCGGCGTCGAAGGTGCGGTCGATACCGGTCTGGAGGCATTGAGCCTTGATGACACAATCGCCTTCGTCCGCGGCTTCATGCTCTTCTCACTGCTCGCCAATCTGGCCGAGGACCGGCAGTCGAACTTGCAGGAAGGCGGGGCAACACTGGCGGAAGCAGTCGAGCGGCTGCAGGGCGAAGGCATAAGCCCCACACAGGTTGGCGAACTGCTCGGGCAAAGCCTGATTGTCCCCGTGCTGACCGCACACCCCACCGAAGTCCGCCGAAAGAGCATGATCGACCATAAGAACCGGATCGCCGCATTGATGCGGCTACGCGATGCGGGGCACGACGTGACCGAATCGGGCGACCGGATCGAGGATGCAATATACCGCCAGATTGCCCTCCTCTGGCAAACTCGACCGCTGCGTCGCGAGAAACTGGTTGTCGCCGACGAGATCGAAAACGCTCGCGCCTATATGGAGGATGTCTTCCTCGTCGCCCTGCCCAAACTCTATGCGCGCTGGGAGCGCGATCTGGGCATGCGCCCGCCCTCTTTCCTGCGCCTAGGCAGCTGGATAGGCGGAGACCGCGATGGGAACCCGTTCGTCAACGCCCAGACGCTCGACACCGCCTTGTCGCGCGGGGCCGCAACCGTTTTGGGTCATTATCTCGAATGCGTCCACCATTTGGGGGCTGAAATCTCGATCTCATCGGAATTAGCGCATGTACCGCATGCGGTGCTCGATCTGGCCGAAGCGAGTGGCGATGTGGCGGCAAGCCGAACTGACGAGCCCTATCGCCGCGCGCTTTCTGGCGTTTATGCCAGGCTTGCTTCGACCTATGTCCAGATTGTTGGCGAAGCACCGCCACGGCCCTCGCGGCTGGCTGGCACCCCTTATTCGTCCCCGGACAGCTTCCGCCGCGACCTTGTCGCCATTGCATCAGCACTGGCGTCGGAAGGCAAAGGCGCACTTTCCAGTGGCGGGGCATTGGGGCGGCTGATTCGTGCTGTTGAAACTTTCGGATTTCATCTGGCAACGCTCGACCTGCGCCAGAATAGCGATGTGCACGAACGGGTGATTGCCGAACTGCTCCGCGAAGCCGGCGTTGAGCCCGCATATCTCGAACTCGACGAAGCAGCGCGCATCGCCCTGCTGACCAAAGAGTTGGCGCACAACCGCCCTCTTTGCGGAGCAGCCACAGCACTAGGCGAAGAAGCCAATACCGAACTCGCCATTCTCCACGCGACGGCGCATGCGCACGACACCTTCGGGCGCGGTGCCATTACCACTTATATCATCAGCAAGACGACCAGCCTGTCTGATTTGCTCGAGGTCTATGTTCTGTTGAAAGAGGCCGGCCTCTATCGCATCGATGCCGACGGCAAGACCGAAGCTCCGATCATGGTCGTACCCCTCTTTGAAACCATCGGCGACCTTGAGGCCGCACCTGCCATTATGACTGCCTTTTTCGAACTTCCGGCCATGAAATCGCTGGCACGGGCGCGCGGGCATCAGGAAGTGATGATAGGCTATTCGGACTCGAACAAGGATGGCGGATATCTGACCTCGACTTGGGGCCTCAATCAGGCCTCGCTGGCGCTGGCTCCCGTATTCGAGGCAGCCGGTGTCACCATGCAGTTGTTCCATGGCCGTGGCGGCGCGGTCGGACGTGGCGGTGGTTCCGCCTTTGGTGCAATCCAAGCGCAGCCACGGGGCACCGTCAATGGCCGCATCCGCATTACCGAACAGGGCGAAGTCATCGCCGCCAAATATGGCACGGTCGACAATGCCGTCGCCAATCTCGAAACCATTGCCTCTGCAACGCTTCTCGCTTCGCTGGAACCCGATCCGGTGCCGAACGCAGACGCGGACCGTTTCTCAGCGGCGATGGACCAACTATCGGCGAACGCCTTCGCCGCCTATCGCGGGCTGGTATATGAAACGGACGGCTTCACCACTTTCTTCCGCCAGATGACCCCCATCTCCGAAATCGCCACGTTGAAGATCGGATCGCGCCCGTCGAGCCGCACCAAGAGCGATCGGATCGAAGACCTGCGCGCTATTCCCTGGGTCTTCAGCTGGGCGCAGGCCCGCGTGATGCTGCCCGGCTGGTATGGCGCAGGACAAGCGCTGGCTGATTTCCAAGATAAAGGGCTGTTGCGCGCGATGGCACAGAGCTGGCCCTTTTTTCAGACCATCCTCGCCAATATGGAAATGGTGCTCGCCAAATCCGATATGGAGATCGCCGCACACTATGCCACGCTGGTCGAGGACAAAGCACTTTCCGAGCGGCTATTTGGTGAAATACGTTCGGGCTGGAATTCGGCGCATGACAGCCTGCTTGACGCGACCGCGCAATCTGCACTGCTAGAGGCCAGTCCCTCGCTCAACAACTCGATCCGGCTGCGCATGCCCTATATCGAACCGCTCAATCACTTGCAGATCGAACTGATGAAACGGCACCGTTCGGGAGAAGACGACCCCCGGATCGCCGAAGGCATCCAGCTTACGATCAACGCTATAGCGACGGCTCTCAGGAACAGCGGCTGAGGTCCGGCTTCGATAAACGCGCATCGCCATTCGACCAGCGGAGAAATTGCGTATTCACCATCGCGCAGTGGCTGGTAAAGCTCGCCCAATCGATCAATCCGGAGCTTTCCCATGCGTGTCACCAAAACTGCAATTTCCGCCGTCGCAATCGCAATAGCCACTCTGGGTGTTGCGACACCTTCACTGGCACAGAGTGCGGCCACCGCACAGCAGACTGAAACCGACCAGAATGCTGCGATCATGGCGTTCTTTGACGAAGTCGATGCGGAACAACTTGCGCAGTCTCCGCTCAGCAAATCCTATCGCGGCATCAAAGACAGTGATTATGGCAAGTGGGACGACGGCTCCGAAGCGGCCGAAGCGCGCGCTATGGAGGCAGGGCGATCTGCGCTGAAAGAAATGCGCGCGCGTTTTGATCCGGCCAAGCTTTCGCCGGAAAATCGGCTGTCCTACCGCCTGTTCGAAAAGCGCGCTGCGCGCAGCGAAGCTGCGTACCAATATAATGATTACGGCTATATCTTTGACCAGATGAATGGGGCGCAGAGCCAGATCCCCGCTTTCCTGATCAATATACACCGCATCGACAGCAAATCGGACGCGCGTGCCTATATCAATCGCCTCTACGGAATCGGCCCCGTCCTGAACGAAGCCATTAGCCAGGCGAAGTCGCGCGCAGCTAAGGGTATCATGCCGCCGAAATGGGTTTACCCCTATGTCATCAGCGACGCCCGCAATGTGATCACTGGTGCCCCCTTTGGCGACGGCGCCGACGCGCCGCTGTTTGCGGATTTCAAGGGCAAGGTTGCCAAGCTGGCTATCAGTCAGACCGAAAAGGACCTGCTGATTGCTGACGCTGCGCAAGCGCTGACCACTTCAGTGAAGCCCGCTTATGAAGCACTGATCGCAGAAATGACCGCACAGGAGAAAGTCGCCGGCACCGATGACGGTATCTGGCGGTTCAAGGATGGCGCTGGCTATTATGCTCAGTTACTCGGCAATTACACCACTACCGACATGACGGCGGACCAGATCCACAATCTGGGCCTCGCGCAGGTCGCCCGCATCCATAAGGAGATGCAGGTCGTGCAAAAGAAGATGGGCGTGAAGGGCGGCCTCAAGGCTTTCTTCAACTATATGCGCACCGAACCCAAATTCTACGCGCCCGATGGCGAAGAAGGCCGCGCGCTGTATCTGGCCGAGACGCAAAAGGCCTATGACGCCGTCAAGCCGTTGCTGCCCAAATGGTTCGGCGTGCTGCCACAGGCTCCATTGGTCGTGAAACCGGTAGAAGCTTTCCGCGAAAAATCCGCCGGCAAGGCATTTTACCAGCGCCCGGCACCCGATGGTTCGCGCCCGGGCACCTATTACGCCAATCTCTACAAAATGTCCGATATGCCGCTGACCGAGGTCGAGGCGCTTTTCTACCATGAAGGTGTTCCCGGCCACCATTTGCAACTGGCCATCCAGACCGAGCTCAAAGACGTTCCGGCATTTCGGAAATTTGGCGGCGTGACCGCCTATAGCGAAGGCTGGGGGCTCTATTCGGAGAAGCTCGCCAAGGATATGGGGCTTTACACCGATCCGGCGCGCGATTTCGGCAGGCTGCAGCTCGAACTGCACCGCGCCATCCGTCTCGTCGTCGATTCAGGCCTGCACCACAAGCGCTGGACGCGTGAACAGGCGATCAAATATGTCGAGGAAAATTCGGCAGATGCGCCGGGCGGCATTGTGAAGGCGATCGAGCGCTATATCATCTATCCGGGTCAGGCGACCGCCTACATGGTCGGCCGCCTGAAGATCAGCGAACTGCGCGACAAGGCGCAAAAGGCACTAGGCAAGAAGTTTGATGTGCGCGGTTTCCACGATACCGTGCTGAAATCCGGCCCGGTGCCCCTCGATGTGCTCGAAGAGCAGGTCGACGCTTGGATTGCTTCGCAGAAGAAAGCTTAAAGCGGTACCATCCGGACCCGGAGCCCATCCTTGGGCTTCGGGATCGGCCAAGCCTGCCATGCAGGCTCGTAGCCTTCTGTCACCTCCACGCGCACCTGCGTCAGCAAATGGTGCATGAACAGCTTCATCTGCATATAGGCAAAGTGCAGACCGAGGCACATATGCGCGCCGCCGCCAAAGGGAACCCAGGCATATTTGTGCCGCCCCTTTGAATTTTCCGGCGTGAAGCGCATCGGATCGAAGACTTCCGGATTTTCCCAATATTCGGGCATCATGTGCGTTACCGTCGGATTGATGCTGACGGTGGTTCCCTTCGGGATGGTGTAGCCCATGAATTCGAAATCCTTGAGCGCACGGCGCGGGATTGAGGGTACCGGCGGGATCATCCGCAGCGATTCCTTGAAGGCATATTCGGTCAGTTCAAACGCATCGAGCTGATCGGGCGAAATCGCGCTGCCGGCAGGTGCGATCGACAGGCATTCAGCGCGCACCTTTTCCTGCCATTCGGGATGCTTGGCGAGCAGCCAGATCATCGAGGTAACTGACGATGTGATGGTGTCGTGCGCCGCCATCATCAGGAAGTTCATATGGTCGATGATCTCGCCATCGCTCATATACTGCCCGTCATCGCGGGTGGCGCGGCAGAACTGGCTGAACATATCCTGCCGGTTGGGGTTGCGACGGCGTTCCTCGATCTGCGGGCCGAAATAGTTGATCAGATACTTCCGGCCAGCCACGCCGCGCCCCATCTGGGTGAAGGGAAGCGGGCGACGCACCGGCGAAATCGAGGCAGCCACCATGTCTACAAATGCCTTGTTGATCTTGTCCGCCTCGGGCCCCAGCGGCACGCCGAGAAAGGCGTCGGCGGCAACATCCAGCGTCAACTGTTTGATCGCCGGATAAAAGAGCATATCGCCGCGCCATTTGGGCAATTGTTCGGCAAAGATGCGGTTCATGTCGGCGACATATCCGCGCATTGGTTCCGGCTTGAACGCAATGCCCAGCGCGCGCCGGTCCATACGGTGATGGTCGAAATCCATCAGCATCAGGCCGCGCGGGAACAGCAGGTTCAAGACCGGTCCCCAGCCTTGCTCGGATGAAAACAGCTTTTCGCGATCGAACAGCATCAGCTCGTTCGCCTCTGCCCCGATCAGCGACAGATTGACCGCGCCAAAAGCGCTCGACCGGTACACCTTGCCATATTTGCCGATCATGTAATTGATGAAGGCAGGCGGATCGCGCAGGATGCGGAAGGTGTTGCCGATGAACGGCAGGCCATTCTCGCCCGGAATATGGTCGAGCGATTGCGGTGTCGCGCGGGGCGTCCAATGCGGGTTTGCGGCTTCGCTGCTGGCAAGGGCCATGGGAGATCTCCGGTCGGTTTTAATTATTCGATTAACTCGCTTACTGCCATTAGTGTTAACAAGGTGCAAGCAGGTTGCAGAAGGTGGTTACAAAGCTGAACGGCAGCCAACAGACACATTCAGATGCAATTCAACTGGCGAAGCGCAATCCCGCACTTACGATGGACCGTGCCTGCGAATCGGCCAGCTGGGAAAGAGAGCCGACGGGTACATATTGGGGTAAGTTTTATGACGGGAATGCGTGCAAAATTGGCCGCGCGGATCGCAGCACTGGGGGCGGCGACTATGGGTCTTTCGGCCTGCTATTATGATGCAGGTGTCGGCCTTGGCTATTATGACGATGGCTATAGCTATTATGACGACGGCTATGGCTGCGATCCCTACAGCCCGTTCGACAGCTATTATGATTGCGACTATCGCGGCGGTTTCTACAACATAGGCTATGGCGGTGGCTGGTATCAGGATTACTGGTATCCGGGCTATGGATTTTACATCTTCGACCGTGGCGGCAAACGGTACAAGATGTACGATCATCATCGTCGCTATTGGGGTAGCAAGCGTCACGAATGGTATCGCGAACATCATCGCAATCGTGACGGCCATGATGGACGTCGGGGTCATGACAAGGAACGTAATTATAGCAGCCGTGCCAATGGCAATACAGGCTGGTCTGAACCGCATGGCGGCCGTGTCGAAGACCGTCGCCCGCGTGATGGCTATCGCGAACCCAATGCGGTCGGCAAAAGTCAACCCGATGTCTGGCAGCGCGACCGTCGAGGCGACGGTCGTGGCGAGCGGCGTCGGGATGACATGCAAAACGGCCGTGACGCAGTACAACAAGTGCCGCCCGTTGCAGCGCCATCGGTTCCTCAAGCCGGAAGAGGCGATGGCCAGAATTGGCGCCGAGGTGGCGAGAGATCTGCGCCCCGAATTGGGGACGGCAATCGGCGTAACCCGCAAACGCGGCCTCAGCAACAAACACCGCAGTCCGCTTCTCCTCCGGCTGCGGTTCCCCAGCCAAGGGCAGCGACGCGTGCTCAATCTGATGTGGGTGGTGGACGCGGACGGCAAACCATAGATCGTGGTCCGCGCGAAAATTAGGGTCAAAAAAAGCGGTCGTGCCGGGGGGCTGGCACGACCGCTATAATCCAGGGAACAGATGACGGTGCCTGCGTGGTTGGCTACCGTGGTGGACCAGATCGTCCCCGGATATCCGAATTAACTTTCGCCTTCCCAGCGGCCCAGCTTCTTGCCGGTTTTGCGTGCCTCAATGGCTTCGTCCGCCACGCCGGTCAGATAGTTCAGATGCGCAATCCGCGCCTGCTTACGCGCCGAAGGCGTCAGGCTGGCCATTGACGAGACGACCGATTTTGGATCGGCATCGGTCAATCCAATCACCATCGCGAGGAATACCGAGGCAAAACCAAGCGATGTAATTGCGACCATTGCGGTGTCGGGCGACATTATTTCCTCCTGAACAAAAGACCATTTTTTCTAGTGAAGAAACTTATCGCCATTGCTGGTTAACTTCCTGCCGCGATGCGCGGTTAAACAAAAATTAGGCATGAAAAAAATGGGGCGCCCCGCAGGACGCCCCACTCCTAATAGCATTCTGGCCAGACTTATTCGGCAGCGATCGCCAGCTCAACGCGTTGTGGACCACGAATGAGTCCGCCAGGGTAAACACCCAGGCATTCGCCATTTTTGAAAGTAATTTGCCCCGATTTGATCGTGCAGACATAACCGTCGGCCTTTTGCAGCAGACGCTTGCCGCCTGCCGGTAAATCGAACGCCAGCCAGGGCTTGCCAAGCTTGATCTTGTCGAAATCGATGATGTTGATGTCGGCAAGAAAGCCGGGCGCAAGAACGCCGCGATCTTCAAGACCATAAAGCACCGCGGTGTCGCGGCACTGGCGCTTGACTGCATTTTCAAGGCTGATCCGCTTGCCGCGTTTGCGGTCGCGCACCCAATGCTGGAGCATGAAAGTCGGCGAGGCCGCATCGCAAATGGTGCCGCAATGCGCACCGCCATCGGAAAGCGAATTCACCGTATCATCTGATTCCTGCAAAGCCTCAAGGAAGTCTAGATTTCCGTCGGCATAGTTCAGGACCGGGAAATAGATGAAGCCCTTGCCATCATCCTTCATCAGCAGGTCATAGGCATATTCGATGCCCGATTTTCCTGCCGCTGCCGCACGCGCCATGATGCTATCTTCGGCTGTCGGTTCATAATCGAAATCCGGGCCCATTTCATATTGCACCATCCAGCCGCCGGCGATGATGCGATAAAGGTCAGCCACATCGACATCAGGGATTTCCGACGGCGTGTCGATCATCCGCTGGCGGAATTCGGGATCCTTGAGTTTCGCCAGTTGCTGTTCCCAAGGCAGGGCGTCAATTTCTGCCCAGACGGGCGAGAAACGGAACGGGTGTACCGTACCCTGCCACGCCATGATGATGCCATTGCCGCGCAAGGCAATCTGCGCGACGATATTGGCGCCATTGTCGTTCTGTGCGCGCATTTCGGAAATCTGCTCGTGTAGCGGCAATTCCTTGGCAATCGACTGGAGCGCGGCAAAGGTGACAGGCAGGCCGGTTTCGCGGCTAAGCGCGCCCATCCATTCAAATTCTTTCCACTCACGCTTCAGGTCAGATGCCATTTCGAACACGCCATAGCCGACGCGGCCCATGCCGCGCCCGATTTCGATCAGTTCCTCCGCGGTTGCGGTGGTGCCGGGCACCAGCTCACCGTCGATAGACTTGTGCAGAATCGTGCGCGAGGTCGAGAAGCCTAAGGCCCCTGCCCGCACGCCTTCTTCGACGATGCGCGACATTTCGGCGATATCATCGTCGGTCGGTATGGCCCCGGGCTGTTCACGGTCACCCAGCACATAGGCACGCACTGCTCCATGCGGTACATGCGTACCGATATCGACGGTGCGCGGCATACGCTCCAGCTCATCGAGATATTCGGGGAAGGTTTCCCAATTCCAGCTCATGCCCTCCGACAGCGCAGTGCCCGGAATATCCTCGACGCCTTCCATCAGGCTGATCAGCCATTCGTGACGGTCGGGCTTGGCAGGCGCAAAGCCGACGCCGCAATTACCCATCACCACAGTCGTTACGCCATGCCAGCTTGAAGGCGCCATTTCCTGATCCCAGGTAGCCTGGCCGTCATAATGGGTGTGCACATCAACCCAGCCGGGCGCGACGATCATGCCGGTGGCATCAATCTCTTCCTTGCCGCTGCCGCTGACTTTGCCAACCTGGCTGATCAGCCCGTTGTCGATTGCAATATCCCCTGTGAAGCGCGCTGCGCCCGTGCCGTCGACGATCGTTCCGCCGCGGATAACCATATCATGCATGGCCGACTCTCCTCCTCTAAAGTGCAAGGAGGCTATCATATTAAGCGTTCGATTAAACCCCTATTCGGCAGGATGCGCCGGGGCGTTCGCCCTCACCCGTGAACCGAGCAGCGCGCGGAGGCGATTGAAGGCGCGCGTAATCAGGGCATTGCGATCCGCCCATGCAGCATATTCAGCATAGGCAGGATCGCTCATCAGATGCTTTTCCTCGGTCTTGGCGCGCCAGTAATAGACGGCGCTGACCAGCGCGAGCAGCGCCGTATTCCGCACCATATCGGTCATGCTACCGCTCGTGACCAGGAACGGCATTGTCGCCAGCCACCAATAGGCATTTTTGCTGACATAAGCGGGATGCTTGGTCCAGCTATAGGGACCGTGGGTCAAGATTCCGCGATGCGTCAGGTTCGAAAAGCGCAAGCCGAAGGCAACGGTCGCCCAGGCATAGATGGCGGTCAGGATGACGAGGACTGCACCCCATATCCATAACAGCGCGGTCTGCCCTTCGAACCAATAGGCCCAGTCGCTGGTCGCGACATGATAGTCGAGCGGGCCGCCATTGTTCATCAGGATGAAGGGTGGATAGCAGATCAGCGCCGCGACCCAGCCCGAGAGATAGGGGTTGGCGGTGCGGATATGCGCATCCAATGGCTTCATCGTCAGGGCATAGCCAACCGTCGCAAACTGCACATCGACCACGAACATCGTCGTGATCAGGGCATTCGCCAGCCAAACCGGATTCTGCCAGATCTCGGTGAAGTTCATATTCACCAGATCGCGGAAACCCGGCGGCACGATCGAGACCATGAAGGCGAGGAAAAAGCTCTTCACCGCCCAGGCGCGCAGATGGTGGCGGATTTCCTCGCCATCCCAATCGTCACGCCCTGCGATCCATGCTCCGAAATGCCAGCCACCATCGCG
>NZ_CALMSV010000196.1 GCF_937872355.1 uncultured Sphingorhabdus sp.
GATCTGGATCTTGCGCGGGTCGGCGACGCGGAACAATTCAGCGCCTGCAGACACATAGCTGCCGAGTGTGGCATCGGCCTTGGTGATTTTGCCCGAAATCAGGCTGGTCACCGCAAGATACCGGCCATCGCCGGTAATCTTGGCAGCGCCCGCCGCCGATTGGGTGCGCCGTGCCTCTGCTTCGGCCTCGGCCAGCACTGCTTGTGCTGCCTCGAAATCCTGCCGCGCCGTCACCTTTGCCTCATAAAGTTTTTTCTCGCGCGCATATGCGGAGCGCGCTGCAATCAGCCTTGCCGAAGCGGAGCTGCGTTCGGCTGCGATTGCCGACGCATCGCGGCTCTCCAGATAGGCGATGGTCTCGCCCGCGCGCACATTGTCGCCCAGACGCTTGACGACCCTGGTCAGCGCGCCATCGGCACGGGCAGTCAGCACCGCCTCTCCATCCGGTGCGGCAGCGACTACGCCCTGCGCGATGATTTCGGCACCAAGGCCACCCGCCTGCGTAGCTTCGGTCACAATCCCCGCCGCCTTTGCGCGGGCATCGTCCATCTCGACGAGGCCTTCGACATGCCCTTCCTCTTTGCCTTCTTCGCCATGCTCGCCTTCTTCGGCAGGCGCGGTGGCGGCAGACGGGGCGAACACGGTGCGGCCCAGCATCACGCCGCCCCCGCCTAGCACGAGCGCGGCAATGGCGGCCCCTGCGATCAGTTTGTTTCTGTTGGTTTCGGTTTCCATGAGACGGTCCTTCACTGCGCGTTCGCGCGGATGAGCGCGGCGAGCGCGCGAGCGCGGTCGAGCCGCGCTTCGATGAGGTTGAGTTTGGCGGTGGTGAGCGCGGTCTGTGCGTCGATCAGTTCGATCAGCGAAAACTTGCCCGCATTGTAGCCAATGTGCGCGAGCCGCAGCGCCTCCTCGGCCTGTTGCAACCCCAGCCCGGCCAGTGCTTCGTAGCGGACCTCGGCAGCGCCCAAGAGCATCCGTGCGTCATATCGCGCACGGTTGGCATCAATCCGCGCGAGGAGCAGTGCGGACGCGGCGGCGTTGCTCTCCGCGCCAGCCGCTTCGATGTTGCCCCGGTTGCGGTCGCGGATGGGAAGCGGGATCGAGATTCCGGCGACCAGCGCAGTATCGCCGCTCTCGCGGAACCGCCGCACCCCGCCGCTCGCCGTAATGTCCGGTACCGCGTCCGAACGTGCGAGTTGCACCCTAGCGCGGGCCGCTTCGCGCTCTGCCGTCGCCAATTGCTCGTTGAGGCTTGTAGCGTCGGGGGCAGGCGCAGCAGGGGCGGCGTCCTCGCTGGCGGTCGCGGTCAATTCGGGATCGTCGCTGCCGATCAGACTGCCGAGCAGCCGGCGCGCGGTCAGCAACTCGCTAAATGTCCGCGCCTGCTCCGCCCTGGCTTCGGCCAGCAGCGATTCCGCGCGAAGCTGGCGTAGCGGCGGATCGCGTCCGGCATCGACCAATATCCGCGCAGTGCGCGCCAGCTCTTCGGCGGCTGCCGTGTTGTCGCGTGCCAGCACGGCACGGTCTTCCGCCGCGCGCAGTTCGGCATGGGCCGTGCGAATATCGCGTTCGAGATCGGCCAGCGCCGCCTTGTAGGTCAGGAAGGCGAAATCGCGTTCGGCCCGCGCGACGCCAAGCCGCGCGCTGCGCTTCCCGCCGAGTTCGATCCGCTGGCTCAGAGCAAGCGTCGCCTCGGTGCTGCGCAGCCCCTGAAACGCGCCCGACCCTGCAAAATTCTCGACCTCAAGGCTGAGTTCGGGGTTGGGCGCAACGCCCACCTGCCGCGCCCGCGCTTCGGAGGCGTCGGCGAGCGCCTTGGCCTGGGCCGCACGGGGCGAAGTCTGGACGCCTTGGGCTAGGGCGTCGCCGAGCGCGATGGGCTCGGCTTGAGCGGCTTGCCCGCAGGCGGCGATTGCGCCCGCAAGCAGTAACGCTCGCAATCTGGAAATCATTGAAATTCTCCTGAACCTTGAACGGGTCGCGCGGCATCATGCCGCGCGGGCGGTCAGGTTCAGGCGGCGGGCGGCTCGGTCGGCGGAGCCTGTGCGAAACTAGACATCGCGGGGCTGGTAGCGAGCGGGATCAACTCACCCGCTGCAAGCCGCTCCGAAGTCACCGCATGCCCCTCATAGGCAAGTGCGACGCTGCAATGATGATGCACCACCGCATGGCAAGGCAAATCGCCATCATGATCGGGGGCTTCGTGATCGCTGTGGTCCACGTTGGTTAGCATGTCATTGGCATGGACTTCTCTCAAATCCTGTGCGTGGGCGGTCGCAGGAACGATCACCGCGCTGAAAATCAGCGCGAGAAGCACAAATAGATTGGTAGTCCGACCCCGCATGACCTTGCGGTTAGCAGTCGCCGCACGGCGGGGCAAGAAAACTGCCCCTCCCGCCCGCCACTTATCTTGGCGAGAAGATCGTCGGCAATCGGCATCGACTTGAACGCGCTCACATTCGAGCGCCCGGAATTACCGATGGGAATGCGCCCTGTCAGCGCGCCGAGCGGCGCGAGTGCCAGCCGGACAAGTTGCCCCGCCGCTTCCCGCCAATCGCGCAAATCGAAAGCGAAGCCGAGCATGGCCCAATGATTGGCGAGATGCGGCCCCAGATAGGGTTGCGAGATGATATGCGCACGTTCGAGCGCAACCCACGCGGCGGTATTGTCGCCCGAAGCGCGGGCAGCGTGATAGGCAGCCATTTCTGCGGTGATCAGCAGTTCGGCACGTTCGCGCATCAACATCGTCATGCTCGACCGCCAATCCCGATCCAGCGCGGGATCGACGCACGAAACTCGCGGTAGTGTTGTCCGAAGCTCGCTTCCAAATGCGCTTCCTCAACACGGACTTGTACCGCGCATGACCCGATGAAGACCGTCAGCGCCGCCCAAGCCCATGCGGCGTTTGCAGTCAAAGCGGCAGCTACGCCTTGCAGGATCATTCCAACAAAGATCGGATTGCGGCTGAACTTGAACAGACCATGCGTCACAAATAGCGGTGCGTCGCCTTGCCGCACCCCGACGCGCCATGCGCGGCCCATTTGGACCTGGGCAACGATTACGATGAAGCAGCCTACCAGCGCGAGAATTGCAGCCAGCACGGCAACGGCGAGCGAACTGCCGGATGCAGGAAGCGCCGATGCCAGAACCAACGCGGCAACGCTCAAAGCGAAACTGACTCCGGCGATGCGTTGAATCCCAGTGGCAGACATGAAGGCAAAGGCGCGGTCACCGGTGCGTCGCCGGATGGCAACCGCGCGCAGTAATGTCGCGGCGACGACGGCGATGATCGACAAAAAGGGGAGGGCTTGAAGCATGACGTTACGACTGCCCCGCCAGTTCGGGCGTGCGCAATTCTCCGCGCGCCTGCCGCAGCACTTGCACGCCGCCTGTCAGGGCGAGCAGCGCCATAATCGCGGCGACGATCAGGTCCGGGAGCGCGCTCCCGGTGCCGAACACGCCGAGCGCCGCCAGCATCACCGCGACATTGCCAATCGCGTCGTTGCGCGAGCATATCCAGACCGAGCGCATATTGGCGTCGCCGGTGCGGTAGCGAAACAGCATGAGCGCCACGCCGACGTTGGCCGCGAGTGCCAACGCGCCGACCGCCCCCATCGTCGCCGGATCGGGCGATGCGCCGTTTACGAAAGCAAGGACCGCGCTGCCGAATACCCATGCGGCAAAGCCCAGCATGAACAGCGATTTGAGCATTGCAGCGCGGGCGCGCCAAGCGAGCGCCATCCCAACGACGGCAAGGCTCACCGCATAATTGGCCGCATCGCCAAGGAAATCGAGTGCGTCGGCTTGCAGCGCGCGGCTGTCCGCCGCTGCGCCCGCGCCCATTTCGACCAGAAACATCGTCGCGTTGACGACTAGCGCGATCCAAAGAACGCGCCGCCAGCGCGGATCGGCCTTGGCCGTTTCGCTCCCGCAGGCGCTTTCGCAACAATGGTCTGACACGCTCAAATCCTTCTCGACAAATTCCGAGTCGGACAGCTATCTACACCCTGTAGCAACTACAGGGTCAAGACATGAAAATCGGCGAACTGGCGAGCGCCACCGCGACCAAGGTCGAGACAGTGCGCTATTACGAGAAAATCGGCCTGTTGCCGCCGCCCGCGCGCACCTTCGCCAACTATCGCGCCTATGGCACCGACCATCTGGCGCGCCTGTCCTTCATTCGCCGCGCCCGCGATCTGGGCTTCACGCTCGAAGCGGTGCGCGAGCTGTTGACGCTGTCAGATGACAAATCGCAGAGTTGCGAAGCGGTCGATGGCATCGCGCAAACGCATTTGGCCGAGATCGACCGCAAGATTGGCGACCTGACCGCGCTGCGTTTGGAATTGAGCCGAGTGATAGGTTCTTGCAGCCACGGCACCGTCGCCGATTGCAAGATCATCGAGACGATGGGGCCGCGCTGACGGGCTCAGTGGCGGGCATACACCGTGGACGGTCCCGAGCCGAACGCTATGACATTGTAAGGTTGCGCGCGACCGCCCGGGGCTTCCATTCCTGGCGAACCTATTGGCATCCCCGGAACCGCCAAGCCGCGCACACCCTTTGGCTTAGCCTCAAGCACGCGCTTCATGTCCGCAACCGGCACATGACCCTCAAACGCCATACCATCGATCAGGGCGGTGTGGCACGATGCCAATAGCGAAGGCAGGCCAACCCGTCTTTGCAGTGCCGGGTGATTGGCGTCATCGACGATCCGCACATTGCGCCCGAATGCCTTGCGGACTTGTGCCGCCCATTTTTCGCAGCAACCACAACCGGGGTCGCGGTGCATCACCGCCTCGGTCGCGGCCAAGGCTGGCGTTGCAACCAGCGCAATGGCCATCGCTAGGGTGGTTGCCTTCATTTTACTGACTCCTTTTGCAGTCTGAAGATTGAAATGGTTCCCGTTGGCGTGTCGAACGATTGCTCAGCGGTGATCGGCTTGCCGCAAATACGTTCCAGTTCCGCTTCAAGAAATCCGTCGGCATTGGGCTGCGTATTCGCTCGACCATCGACCGATTGCACGACCTTGAACGCCTGACGCATAAGCCAGCGTCCTTGCGCAGCATAGTCGCAGACAATCATGGTGCCGCCCGACTTGGTGGCGGCGAACATGGCGGCAAGACCAACTCGCTTTTCGGCGACCGGTACCTGGTGAAAGACAAGGCTGGAAACGACCTTGTCGAACTGGCCATAATTTCCGGCGTCACGTGCAAAACCACTTTCCCATTCGATGCCTACGCCCGCTTCCCCCGCTTTCTTCCAAGCAATGCATCGCGCGACTTCATCAGGGTCGAGCCCTACAACCATCGTGTCTGGTGCCGCCTGCTTGATCAAGATGGCAAGCGAACCGGTTCCGCAGCCGACATCGAGTATGCGCTCACCGGGCGCAGGTGCAATCGCCTCCAGCAGCGCTGACCGCCAACGCGCTTCGCGCGTGAGCAACGCCAGGAGTCGGTCATAGGCGCTTGTTGGCAGAAAGCGTCCTGCGGCGGGCGTGAATGTTTGGGATCGGGACATCTTTTGGCTATTTACCAGCGGCAGGACCGGAGGCCGGTTGCCCGACCTCCAGCTTTTCATTCACGCCTGCTTCTCGTCGGCATTACAGCAGGCCATCGTCATGCACCGGCCCTCATCAACCGTCACATCGGGCGCGGAATCCGCAATCCAGATGCGACGGTAATTAGGCAAATTTGACTTATTTGGTCCGGGCTGCGGAGAATGGAGCCATTCGAAATGGCCCCTTTTCGGAGCATCAGTCGCAAAGGCCGGGGCACTCGTCCCGACTACCGCGAGTGTTCCGAGCACGAGCGAAATTTTCGTAATCATGATTCGACTCCTCGAATGAGAAAAAAAGGCAGATGCCGGGGGTCGCTTGCCCGTCCCCCGGCATCTTTCGTCAATGCTTCATATCCTTCATGTCATGGCCTTCATGGCCCTGTTCGCCGGATATGGCGTCCTTGTCCTTGCAACAGGCCATTTTGCCCTGTTCGTCCTTCTTGCAGCAACAGCATTCCTTTTTGGGCGCTGGTGCCGGTTCGGCGGCGAAGGCGGCGGTGGACATGGTTAGCGCGAGCGCGCCGAGTAGATATTTGGTTTTCATGATTTAACTCCAATATTAATGTTGAAATGTTGAAATGTTGAAGCGGAGCCAAGGCGCGGGGGCGGTGTCGGTGGTTTGCGCATTGTGCCTGCCATTTGGCGCTGTGACGGCACTAGGACCGCCGGTGCTTTCCAGAACCACGCGCCGAGCGATGACGGTTGCTCGGAAACCGCGAAGGCGCAGGCATGGCAGATTTGTGCTGCCTTACCCTTGTCATGATCGCTCTCGGGTGCGCCCTGATCAGCCATGCTCTCGCAATTTGCGGCCATTATGACGTGCGGTGCTTCGGGTGGGGCTGCGCAGATTGGCGCGGCGCGGAACACCAGCGCCAAGGCCAGAATCATGAGGCTCAGTCCCTTCATGCTGCCCGCCGCTTGCGGCGTATCGGCCAGCGCATGACTAGCAAGATCGTTCCCACCAGCCCCATGACAAGACCTCCAATGGCAAAGGTGAGGAGCCACCATGTATTGAAATTCTCATGGTTCTTCCAGTCCATGATGTGAAGGCTCCAGAAGAAATCGTAGAGCCGCCATGTGCCGGTGCGAACCGCCGAGATTTTGCCCGTGTCGGCGGCTATGAAGACGCTGGTATTGTCGGGATCGGCGAAGGCGACCCGCCATGCCGGAAGCGTGCCGCGATATTCCGGGCTTTCGGCAAGGACGCTAATGACCTTGGCGTCAGGTTTAGCCTGGGCCTTCCACGCATCGCTGGCGATGGCGTGGGCGAGCGTCGCATCGACCGGCGGCAGCGGATTGCCAGAAACCGCATCGAACAGCTTGATGCCGTCCGCCGTCGCCACCTGCGCGACCGGGCGACCGGCAAGCATGACAAACGAGATGCTTTCGACCGGAGCCTTGGCCGATGCGAGCAACTGGGTCGGCGACACGAGATCGGGCGTAGCAGGAACGGCGACAACGCGCTCGCGGTCAACGAGATGCTCGCCGCGCACCTTTTCGATGGGTAGGAAACTCATCAGCACGCCGCTGGAAAACCAGATCAGGAGCTGCGCGCCGATAATGAGTGCCAGCCATTTATGGACACGGCTTGCAGCAAGGTGAAGGCGCGTCCGTTTTCCCATCAGAACCAGATTCTGACGCCTGCAACGACGCTGAGCGTATCCGGGTCATCGCCCGCAAGCCTTGCAAAACGGGCCGTATCGCCGGTTTTCCTGCGCCATTCGACACCGACGTAAGGCGCGAATTCTTGGCGAATCTCATAGCGTAGCCGCAGGCCCGCCTCGAAATCGGTCAGCCCCGAACCGACACCGATTGCCGGAATGTCCTGGAACGACAAATTTGCTTCGATGCGGGGCTGGAGGATCAGTTCCTGCGTCAGCCGGAGGTCATAGGAGCCTTCCGCGCGCGCGCGGACCTCGCCTTTGTTGGACAGAAAGGCTGCGGCTTTGTTTTTGAACCATGAGGGGGCAGCCCATTCGTGACCTGCCGCGGCGTAGGGGCGGGAGGGGTCTGGCCGGATGTCGTGGCGAATTCCTGCCTGCAAGTTCCAATAGGGCGCGATGGCGCGCGAATAGAGCGCCTGCAATTCGAGATCGTCGATGGTTTTGCCGAAAACCCCTTCGCCTTCAAACTTCACGCCGAACCGGTTGATATTGCCGCCGGTGAAGACTTCGCCCTCGAACCGGTAGCTTTCGTGGCCCTTGTGAAAGCCGACTTCGGCAAGATCGAGTATGACCAGCGAATAGCCCATGCCGCCGACCTCATAGGCCAGTTCCTTGCGGGACTGCGACATTACGTCCGCGCCATATATGGAATCGGCTACGTGATCGCCCGGCGGGGCCGGGGCGGGTGCGCTGCCGACTTCGCCGTCCTGCTCGGCATTCGGCATTGACCCCATATCGTGGCCCGCATGGGGATCGGCAGCGGGCGCGGGTGCATCTGTCTTGGGCGTGCAATGGCCCATTTTCGCGTGCTCAGGCGGGCAAGCGGGATCGACAGCCTGCGCGGGCGCGGTCGGGTTTTCTTCCATCCCACTCATATCGTGACCGGCATGAGGGTCGGCCTCGGCAGGCGGGGTTTTTGGCTTTTCCGGCTCGGCAGCCATGTCATGCTGCCCTTGATGCGCCTGCGCAAAGGCGGAACCCGGCAAAGCAAGACCGGCAGCAATGGCAAGAGCGAGCTTCATTCGCCGCTCTCCTCATGCCGCACGGTAACCACCCTGAACATGCCCGCGTGCATGTGCATCAGCATGTGGCAGTGAAAGGCCCAGTCGCCCATTGCGTCAGCCGTGAAATCGAAGGTCACTTTTGCGCCGGGCAGCACATTGATGACATTTTTGCGCGGATATTGGCCCTTTTGGCCGTTCACCACTTCGAAGAAATGGCCATGCAGATGAATTGGATGCGGCATCATCGTGTGGTTGATGAGGTTCACCCGCACCCGCTCATTGTGGCGGAAGGGCAGCGGTTCGGTCTTCTCCGAATATTTCACGCCGTCCATCGACCACATATAGCGTTCCATATTGGCGGTCAGATGGACGTCGATTTCGCGCGACGGCTTGCGCTGGTCAGGATTGGGTTCGAGCGCGCGGAGCTGGCTGAGCGTCAGCACGCGGTGCGGCACCTTTTCCAGGCCGGTTGGGCGCTCGGCATTGCGGTCCAGCGGAGTGGGCGCGAGGCTGGCGACACCCGGCCCCATCTTGACCTGCGGCGCGACCGAAGGATCGCGCATGTTCATGTCGCCATGATCCATCGCCGCCATATCATGCCCCATCGCGCTATGGTCCATTCCGGCCATGTCGCCCCCGCCATGATCCATGCCCATGTCCTTCATGGTGAGCAGCGGGCGTTCGCGTAGTGGCGGGATGGGAGCCGTCATCCCCATTTGCGGCGCAAGTGTCGCGCGGCATTGGCCCGAACGGTCGATGCTTTCTGCGATAAAGGCGTAGGGGATCGCTTCCTTGGGTTCGATAATCACGTCCCATGTCTCGGCGACGGCAATCTGGAACTCATCAGTCTCGACGGGTGTCAGTGGCAATCCGTCCGAGGCCACCACCCACATCGGCAGGCCGGGAATGCGAATGTTGAAATTGCTCATCGCTGCCGCATTGATGATCCGCAGCCGCACCCGCTCACCGGGTTGGAAAATACCTGTCCAGTTGCCCATGCTGTCATGGCCGTTGATCAGGTAATGGTAGTAAGCGCCGGTCACATCGGCGATATCAGTCGGGTCCATCAGCATCTGGCCCCACATCACTCGCTCGGACAGCGGCTGATCCTTGCCCTTCAGCAAACCCCCAAATGTCTGCTTCCGCTTGTTGAAATAGCCTGCCTTCTGCTTCTGTTTCTTGAAGTTGGTGTGGGCGTGCTGGAAACTCCAATCGGAAATCACCAGCACATGCTCGCGGTCATATTTGATCGGGTCTGCGCCCGCCGGATCGACGATCAATGCGCCATACATGCCCATTGCTTCCTGCATATGGCTGTGGCTGTGATACCAATAGGTGCCGTGCTGCCGCATCGGAAATTCGTAAGTGAAGCTCTCGCCGGGACCGATGCCGGGGAAGCTCACCCCCGGCACGCCGTCCATCTGGAAAGGCAACAGCATTCCGTGCCAGTGTACCGACGTGTCTTCGGATAATGTGTTGCGCACGACCAGCTTGATATTCTGCCCCTCGCGAAGCCGGATCAGCGGCGCGGGCAGCGTGCCATTGACGGTATAGGCATGGCCTGTTTTCTTGCCGAGGCGGAAGGCCGACTGGCCGACGCTTAGCTCAATTTCAGGGCCGTTGAGCGTCCCCGGCTGTCCGGCAACAGCGTGCAGCCCATGTGACCCGCTCTTCGCCCAAGCCGGGAACAGCTCGCCAAGCGCCATTGCGCTCCCGGCCATTGTCGCGCCCTTGAGCAGCGAGCGGCGATTCATGGGATTTTGCATCGGAAGCGATATGTCGGTTGCCATATCCTCTTTACGCACGCCTTGCCGCCACCCCTCAATCTTCTCCCAAGATTTCGCCCAACCGGCCCCGCGCACGATAGAGCCGGGTTTCGACGGCCTTTTCGCTGACCCCCAGAACCTCCGCCGCTTCGGCCTGGCTAAGTCCCTCGACCGTTCGCAGCACCAGCACCTCGCGCAAGCGGTGCGGCAAGCGGGCCATTGCTTGCATGACGTGCGCCAGCTCGGCTCGGTCGAACGCTTCTGCATCGGGCAAGGGCTGTTCGGCAGCCACGGCGAGGCCGTCCTCCATCGGGGCTGCCCGCGTGAAGAAGCTGCGCACCGCACGCCGCCGCGCCCAATCGCGGCATTTGTTGAGCGCAATGCGCGAAATCCATGTCTGAAAGGATCGCCCCGGATCGTAAGATTTGAGTGCCGCGAAAGCGGAAACGAAGCTCTCTTGCGTCAGGTCCAGCGCTTCATCGGCATCACCGATGGTGCTGCGGATCAGGCGATAGACCGGCAATTTATAGCGCGCCAGAAATTCGCGGAAGCTAGCCTCGTTTCCGCCGAGCGCAAGCGCCCTCAGCTCGGCATCGCTGCATTCGGAGAGATCGAGGCTCACTTACTCTGTGAAGGCTGGGCTTCGGCGGTTAGCGCCTTGACCACGGTCGCATCGAACATGCGCGCCTGTTCGGGATTGAGGACGGCGCGCATGGCAAAAAGATGCTCGAGCGTCTCTTTCTGGAGTTCGCCCATGACATGGTGGCTATGATCGACCGCCGCTGTCACTTGCGGGCCATAACCATGCTCGGCCTCAATGGCGCTCGCGAGCCTAGCGTTCGCAGCGCGCATTTCCAGTTCGAGCGCCTTGCGCCGGACGGCGAAGCGCGCCTCAATGGCTTCGATCTTGGCATGTTGCGCAGGATCGAGCTTCAACCGGCTGTGCAGCAGGGCATGGAGCTCGGTTTCGCTAGGGCGCGGCTGATCGGACACTGCCCGGCCGATGAAAACACCCGCCAACGCCGCCGCGAAAGCGACGACCGCAATCAGCGTAATCCGCTTCCAGCCTACCATTCAGCGCGGGTCCAGCAGCGTCGAAGGTGCCAGCACGCTGTTGCTGGCGAACGGGGATAGCGGGGGCGCAGCAACTGCGGGACTGCCCGATATGCTGCCAGCGGCGACGCCGGTGCCAAGCGACAGCAGCGCCGCCAGCGCGAGCAGGCGCGGCCCGGTCGCTTGTTCGCGGCGGCGGGTGGCGAGTGCAGCCAACACCGCATCATCCAGCGCGCCTAATGCGTCAGGCACGGGTGCATCGCGCAAATGGGGCAAAAGATCGTTCATAACCGCAACTCTCGACAAAGTTCTAAATCCTCATACGCATCGGATGATCTCACCCCTCATAACAGGCGAGGCGACATTGCGTGAGGGACGATTGCTGCCCGTGCGTATTTCCTCTGAAAGCTCACCACGGAGATACAAATGCTCAAGTTCCTTATTCCCGCTGTCGCCGCTGCGTCACTCGCAATCTTGCCGACGGCGGTGCTTGCTCATGTCAAGCTGACGGCTTCGACGCCCGCTGCGAATGCGACTGTTGCAAAGCCAAGCCGCATTGAACTCAAACTCAGCGAAAGGTTGATCGCACCGACGGTCAAGACCGAGGTTATCATGACCGGAATGCCCGGCATGAAAGATCACCCGCCCATGAAGATGGCGCATACGTCGCAGATGGGTAAGGATGGCAAGTCGATGACGCTTTTGCTCAAGAAGGCGCTGGTGCCGGGAAGCTATACCGTCAAATGGTCGGCAGCTGGCGCGGACAGCCACCGCATGGGCAGCGAGTTCAGCTTCAAGGTCAAGTAAGCGCTTATGCCCGAATGGGTCGGCATTTGCATCAGGTTCGCACAATTTGCGAGCCAGATGCTGCTTGTCGGCATCGCTGCCTTTCCGCTTTATGCCTTGCGGTCAAACGAACGGGCGGATGCAACAGTAAACCTGGCATTGGGCGCGGTCCTACCTATCCTTGCGGCCATCGCATTATGCGCCACAGTCGGCGGATTCATCGTGATGAGTGCCAACATGATGGGCGTGACGCTGGCTGAGATCGACGGAACGATGCTCCTGTCGATGGTGAGCGAGACCGACGCAGGCCGTGCCGCACTTGGGCGGCTGGCGGCATTGGTTACGGCCCTGTTGGTGCTTGCCTGGCGCACCGACCGGACAGGTTTTCGGCTGTGCGCCGTCGCGGTACTTGGCGCAGTGTCGCTTTCAACGCTTGTCTGGTCGGGCCATGCCGCTGCGACGGAGGGCGTGGCCGGAACGGTGCATCGCGTTTCGGATACCGTCCATATGCTGTCTGCCGCGATCTGGCTGGGAGCAATCCTGTGCTTCCTGTGGCTGTTGCGGTCATCGGACGGTGCAGCATCGTCCGGCAGACCGGCAATTGCGGCGCGCGCACTTGCGCAGTTCGGGCGTATTGGAACCGCTTGCGTTGCGCTGATTATCGCCACCGGAATCGTCAACGGTCAGATGATCGTCGGCTGGAATGGGATCGGCGACAGCCTTGCGGGGCCATATGGCCAGCTTCTGTTTGCCAAGCTGGCTGCGTTCGTCGCGATGCTCGCACTGGCGGCGCTCAACCGGTGGCGCTTGACCCCGGCACTCGCAAACGCCCGGCAAACCGGCGAACCCCGCGCCGAACTTATGGCGATGCGTCGTAGCGTCGTTGTCGAAGCGGCAACGGCGGCGGCCATAATCGCGCTCGTCGCATGGTTGGGAACTTTGGACCCGCTTGCTTAGAACCGCGCTTACGTCTTAGCTCACTTCATCCGCGTCAGCTTCAAACGCCCGCTTGCCCTTGCGCTTCCACAGCATCAGCGCCTGGTCGCGTTCATCGCCCCGCAGCTTGGTGGCGACGGTGAGGAACGCGCCGTAGAGCGTGGCGCGATCATCGTTGGTGAGTTCGACCAGATCGGCCTTCACGACAAGGCCGCCCAGTTCGATCAACTGCCGCGTCCGCTCGCGCCGTTTGACCTGCCATTCGCGCATGTCGGTGCGGGCCTTTCGCGCTTCAAGCCGATGCCGCGCCGCTGTCAGTCGCCTGAGCGCCTTCGGACAAGCGTTCAGTTCGCGTTCCACGCTTGCGCGCTGTGCCTTGAAAGAAAGCCGCGCCGCGTTTGCGCCAGCTCTCCTTTCGTGCGCCGTCGTTGGTTTCCTTGATTTCAAGCAACGCGCCCGCGAGCGTTTCCGCGTCCCGCGCATCCGCGCCGGTGGCGATGACCAGCTCGCCAAGCTGTTGGACGCGGCGCTCTTTCAGTTGCTTCGCTTTGTCGGCGAGCACCTTCAGTTCCGAATCGATGTCTATGGGTTTGCGCATCTATTGTCTCCATCGAGTGGTGATGCGCCGAATATAAAGCTGTGCTTTGCGCTTTGCAGTAATGGCGTTGGGACAGTCTGAAACCACCTAGTCCCGAACAGGATTTTATCATGGGAGGGCGCGCTTATACGTCGTGCCGACGTGCGCTTGGTGGCGTAGATGGATTGCCGTCATGGCGATCTTCCACCTCTCGGTCAAAGTCATCAGCCGCGCGAGCGGGCGCAGTGCGGTGGCGGCGGCAGCCTATCGCGGAGCCGAACGGCTGCACGATGAGCGTCTCGACCGCGACCATGACTTCACCAACAAGGATGGCGTCGTCCATTCCGAAGTTATGCTGCCCGAGGGCGCGCCGCCCGAGTTCGCTGATCGCGAAAAGCTCTGGAACGCGGTCGAGGCTGCGGAGAAGCGCAAAGACGCGCAGCTTGCGCGCGAGGTCGAGTTCGCGATTCCGCGCGAGTTGAACAAGCAGCAGGGGATCGAACTGGCGCGCGATTTTGCCCAAGCCGAGTTCGTTGAAAAGGGCATGATCGCCGATCTCAATGTCCATTGGGATATAGGCGCGGACGGTGAGCCGAAGCCCCATGCGCATGTCATGCTGACCATGCGCGAAGTGAAGGGCGATGGCTTCGGCGCGAAAGTGCGCGACTGGAACAAGGCCGAACTGGTCGAGCAGTGGCGCGAGCGCTGGGCAAGCCACGTCAACGAACGGCTTGCCGAACTCGATATCGACGCGCGGATCGATCACCGCAGTCTGGAAGCGCAAGGTATTGCGCTGGAGCCGCAGGACAAGATCGGTCCCGCCGCCTCACGCATCGGCATTCGCGGCCTTGAAGCCGAACGGATCGAAGAACACCGCGCCATAGCGCAGCGCAACGGCGAGCGGATCATCGCCAATCCGAATGTCGCGCTCGACGCAATCACGCACCAGCAAGCTACCTTCACGAGCCGCGACCTTGCCATGTTCGTGCATCGGCACAGCGACGGGAAAGAGCAATTCGATCTGGCGATTAGTGCAGTGCGCGGATCGCCAGATTTGATTGCTCTGGGTCAGGACGGACGCGGCAACGACCGCTTCACATCGCGCCAGATGATCGATACCGAGCAGCGCTTGCAGCAGGCGTCGCAGTTGATGGCGGAGCGCGAGCGGCACCGCGTCAATGGACACGACCGCGAGGCTGCTTTGGCGCGCGCCGAGGAACGCAGCTTGGTGCTTTCGGGCGAACAGCGCGCAGCGTTCGAGCATGTCACCGATGCGCGCGGCCTCAGCATCGTCGTTGGCTATGCCGGGACCGGCAAGAGCGCGATGCTTGGCGTTGCGCGCGAGGCTTGGGAGAGCGCTGGCTACACTGTTCGCGGCGCGGCGCTGTCAGGCGTTGCCGCCGAGGGATTGGAGCAAGGTTCGGGCATTGCCTCGCGCACCATCGCAAGCCTTGAACATCAGTGGGGTCATGGCCGCGAGCAACTGACTTCGCGCGATGTGCTGGTAATCGACGAAGCGGGTATGGTCGGCACGCGCCAGATGGAGCGCGTGCTGTCTCGCGCCGCCGATGCCGGAGCAAAAGTCGTTCTGGTTGGCGACCCGCAACAGTTACAGGCCATCGAAGCAGGCGCGGCTTTCCGAGCGATCCACGAACGGCATGGTGGCGTCGAAATCAGCGAGGTCCGCCGCCAGCATGACGGCTGGCAGCAGGACGCCACTCGGCGCCTTGCCACCGGGCGCACGGGGCTTGCGATTCAGGCTTACGGTGAACGCGGCATGGTCCATTCAGCCGAAACGCGCGAGGCTGCGCGTAGTGAGCTGATCGACCGTTGGGATCGTGACCGGCAGGCGCGCCCGGACGACACCCGCATCATCCTCACCCACACCAATGACGAGGTGCGCGACTTGAATGAAGCGGCGCGCGGGCGGATGCGCGAGGCCGGTGCGCTTGGCGATGACGCGACCGTCAAAGCCGAGCGTGGCGAGCGGCGGTTCGCCAGTGGCGACCGCATCATGTTCCTGCGCAATGAGCGCAGCTTGGGCGTGAAAAACGGGACGTTGGGAACCATCGAGCAGGCGTCGCCGCAGCGGATGGCAGTGCGCACCGACGATGGCCGCAGCGTCGCCTTCGATACAAAGGACTATTCCCATATCGACCACGGCTACGCCGCCACGATCCACAAGGCGCAGGGTATGACGGTGGACCGCGCACACGTCCTCGCCACGCCCGGCATGGACAGCCATTCCGCCTATGTCGCTTTGTCGCGTCACCGCGACAGCGTGGACCTCCACTATGGCCGCGATGACTTCGCGGACCAGTCGAAACTTGTCCGCACATTGAGCCGCGAACGCGGCAAGGACATGGCGAGCGATTACGAACCGGCGAGAGACTTTGCCGAGCGGCGCGGGATCACCTTCCGCGAGCGCGTCGCCGAGATCGTCCGAAGGATCGTGCCGGAGAAGGCACGGAGCATTTTTGCCAACTTCCGCCCAGCACCCGAAGCGCAGCGCGACATTGCGACCGAACAGAAGCCAAAGGCTGACCCGCTCAACATGCAGCGCAACGTCGAACGCTACGCCCGTGCCATTGAGGACATCGGGCGAACGCAGGCCAAAGGCTTAAACGCCATGCCGCACCAGATTGCCGCGCGCGATAAAGCCCATACCGCCCTCAATAACTTGAAGGCCAACGCAGGTCGAGACTTAGCATCTGCCTTCCGGCAGGAACCGGAACTTGTCGGCCAAGCCGCCAGCGGACGCACCGCCAATGCCATCCGCGCCATGCAGCTCGAAGCCGAAATCCGCACCAACCCGCAAATGCGCGCCGACCGCTTTGTGAGCGACTGGCAGCGACTCAACCACCAGCGCGAGCTGTCTTTCCGCACCGGAGACTATCGTCGCGCCGACGCCACCACGGCTAGCATGGGGGCAATGGCAAAAGGGCTGGAGCGCGACCCGCAAGTCGATTCGCTTCTGCGAAACCGCAAGGTCGAGCTTGGCATCCACGCCAGCGCAACGGGCGGCATCGCCCGCCAGCTCAACGATTACCTCGGCCTCGGTCGCGCCCGCGACTTGGGCATCAGTATGTAAAGGAGAAGAACGATGGAACCAGACGTGATTGCCGCGAAGCCGCCGGAGATCGAAAGCAACGATCCTGCCAGCAAGGAATTCCGAAAGCTCAAACGCGAAGTCGGCTTGTTGCGGATTGCGGTCGAGAAGCTCGCCGATGAACCGGCGAGCATCGTCATTCCCGACTATACCGAGACTTTGGAAGGCATTTCCGAGCAGATGCAGGCTACCGCCGATCAGCTCGCCAAATGGGCTGAGAAGCCCGCTTTGCGGCTGACGCCCCAAGCCTTGAGCGATGCCATCGTCAAGGCTGGCACCGACGCACGAGCGGACGACCATTCGGCGCTCGCAAAAGCGACCAGCACCATGCGGGAAACGGAGCGCCGAATCGCCGACGTGGTTGTATCGGCCCGAACCGCCGAAGAGCAGCGCACTTGGCTATGGCGGGCCGGGTTGATCGGTGCAGTCGTTGGCTCTTTCGTCGCCATCGCCCTGCCGGTCTTCGCCATAACCGCTGCGCCAGAAAGCTGGCATTGGCCTGAAAAGCGCGCGACGAGCATTTTGGGCGGCGATATGTGGTTTGCGGGCGAGCGCTTGCAGGCCCGCGCCGACCAAGATCGCTGGCTGTTACGATCAGACTTCGAGCGCATGACCGAAAGCAGCCGCGAGCGTATTGCCAATTGCCTGAACGCGGCGGCCAAGGCTCAGCGGCCCACGAAATGCGAAGTAACCTTGAAGCCGCCGACTCCGGAGGCCCGGTAGCGGGTGTTTACAGGGCCGGTGCAGCGCGAGTTGGCGGCCACCGTCGTTCGTTTCCGTGCAACCCGTTTTCATTCACCCTTTCCTGACCGCGCGCGGTCGAGCGTCAATGTCCGGCCCGCGCCGGTGCGCCAGCGCACCCGTGTAGGACATGACGCCCGACCTTGATCGCGCGGCTTTGCGGAGGGTGGCAACGAGCCACACGGACACGAAAGGATTTCATCATGGCACGCACAACTTCAACCGCAGCAACAGCCGAACCCAAGACCCCGGCCTTCCAAGCCTGGCATGTCACCAACAAGGGCGACGACAGTTTCTGGACCAAGGTTGGAGCCGCATGGCCCCACCGCGACGGCAAGGGGCTGTCGCTCATCCTCTCGGTCATCCCGATCAGCGGCCAGATCGTCCTGCGCGAACCGCAGCCCCGGCAGTGAAGGCCAATCGGGGCGCGTCAAACGCGCCCCGAATCCTGTTGCTTCACTGCGCTGGGGCGTTCATCGACAGTCCGAGGCGATGTCATCGCGCCCCGAATTGCTCCACCAAATCCCGATCAAAATGTGGGAACGATTGTGGGATAAAATTTCAAAAAATCGCATTTTATTGTGTAAAAACAACAAGATAAAACGCTTGACTGGTGACCCCTACGGGAATCGAACCCGTGTTTCAGCCGTGAAAGGGCCGCGTCCTAACCGCTAGACGAAGGGGCCATCGAAGATGGAAGCGCGCCTTTACGGATTCGGTTTGCGCTCGTCAAGGACCGAGTTTGCCCTATTTCAAAGATTTCCGCCGCCCGCCAAAATCAGGCAATGGCGATATCGTCGATGTGCAATTCGGCCTTGGGCGTCGAACCCCAATCGTCAAGGCGGGCGCGCCCTGCAAGCCAGTATTTCTGCCCGTGTTCGCCATGTAGCAGTTGTTGGCCCAACGCACTTTCACCTTGGCGGAAAGCCATGGCCTTAAACGATGCGCCATCGTCGCCCGAAACGATCGCGCGGACATGGTCCTTGCCGACGATATCGCATTTTATGATTCGTACCGGGCCTGTCACTACCCGCGGCCCCGGCCAGCCTGTCCCATAAGGGCCTGCTGCTTCGAGCGTTTCGACCAGCATCGGGTTCAATCCGCGCGGATTGACCATCGCGTCGACTGACAGCGTCTTTTCAGAACCAGCACGCGAAACATCGCCTGCAAGGCGCTCATCAAGCCAATCGGAAAGGGCATCGATCTTGCCAGCCTCCACCGTGAGACCTGCCGCCATGGCGTGGCCGCCACCAGCGACCAACAGCCCGGCTTCGCGCGCTGAAATGATAGCCGCGCCCAGATCGACACCGCTGATCGACCGCCCCGATCCTTTCCCCGTGCCGTCCGCATCCACCGCAACGACAATGGCTGGTTTGCCGAACTTCTCCTTTATGCGCCCGGCAACGATACCGATCACGCCGGGATGCCAGCCTTCGCCCGATACCAATGCGACGGCTCGGTTGTGCTGCATTGCCATCGCGGCTTCGGCGGCCTCCTGCACTTGGGCTTCAATCGCCCGACGTTCTTCGTTAAGCCGGTCGAGCTCCTGTGCGATGAGGCGTGCCTCTTCGGGATCGGTCGTAGTCAGCAGGCGCACACCAAGATCGGATTTGCCCACACGCCCGCCGGCGTTGATGCGCGGGCCCAGCGCAAAGCCAAGGTCCGAGCAGGTCGGTGCGCGATTGAGCCGTGCGGCGGCTGCAAGCGCGTTGAGCCCGATATTCCGCCGTGCCGCCATCACTTTCAGTCCCTGTGCCACAAAGGCGCGGTTCAGGCCTTTCAACTGGGCAACGTCGGCGACTGTTCCCAATGCGACGATATCGAGCAATGCCATCAGCTGCGGTTCTTCGCGGTCGGTAAAATAGCCACGCCCGCGAAGCACGCGTACTATGGCGGCAGCTAGCAGGAAGGCGACACCGACCGCCGCCAGATGGCCGTGCGCGGCAGCGTCGTCTGCCTCGTCGAGCCTATTGGGGTTCACGAGCGCGAAAGCGGTCGGCAGTTCGGCGGCACATTTGTGGTGATCTACGACAATCACTTCCATGCCCGCCTCGCGTGCCTGTGAAAGTGCTTCATAGGCCATCGCGCCGCAGTCGACGGTGACGACAAGTTTGTTGCCAGCGTCTCCCAGCCGAACAAGCGCCTCGCCGGACGGGCCGTAACCCTCGAGCAGCCGGTCGGGGATATAATAGCCTGCCTCCAGTCCCAGTTCGCGGAAGAGGCGGATCAGAAGGGCAGCGCTGGTCGCACCGTCGACATCATAATCACCATAGACAGTCAGCTGCTCGCCGCGCTGAACCGCGTCCGCCAGCCGTTCCGCCGCCACATCCATATCGCGGAAGATTGACGGGTCTGGCATGAAGCCGCGTAGCGTCGGGTTGCGGTGTCGCTCCAGATCGTCGCGTGCCACACCGCGCGCCAGCAGCAATTGGGTAACCAGATCGTCAGGCGTGAAATCGGGGTCGCCTGCATCCGCCCGGGTACCCCTCCATTGCCAGGTTTGGCCAAGGATCGAACGCTGGACGAAGTGTAGGCTGCTCATGCCGCCCTGTTAGACGCTCCCGCCGGCCAGCGGCAAGGGGCAAGGCGTTAAGGAACCAGCACCATCTTCAATGCCCCCGCCTCGCGGCGGTCGAACATGTCATAGGCATCGGCGCCGTGGCTCAACGGTAGGCGATGGCTGATGTAGCGTTCGGGCTTTAGGCGGCCCGATTGCACCAGCGGAAATAGTGCGGGCAATTCCTCGGGCACCGAACAGGTGCCGACGCGGAAGGTCAGGCCGCCGGCAAAGGCCCGTTCAAGCGGGAAGGGGAAGCGGCGGGATTGCTGTACGCCAATCACCGACACCGTCCCGCGAACCCTTACACAGCGTAGCGCGAAATCGACGGTTGCGTCGCTGCCGACCACCTCGACCACGCAATCGAGCCGACGCCCCTTGGTGTCTTCCTTGATGCGCTCCATCGCTTCGTCGGGATGCAGCGCAATCGCGCCGACCGCCTCCGCCAGGGCCCGCCGTTCGGGGATAGGATCGATGGCATAAACCACATGCGCACCCATCACGAAGGCGGCCTCGACCGTCATCAAGCCAATTGGCCCAAGTCCGATCACGCCCACGCTGCTGCCCGGGCGGATATCGGCGTTACGCGCGCCGAACCATGCGGTTGCCATCGCATCGGTCATCATCAAGGCTTGGTCTTCGCTAATGCCGTCAGGGATTTTTACCGCGTTCATGTCGGCGGCGGGCACGCGGAAGGCCTCGGCCTGTACGCCCTGAAGGCGGGCGGACAGCCCGTAACAGCCGCTGGCATTGTTCTCGCAATTATTGACCACGCCCGACAGGCAGGAACGGCAAGCACCACAGCCGACTGCAGCGGGCATCATCACCTTGTCGCCAACCTTCACGCGCGTCACAGCGCGACCGACTTCGACCACTTCACCCACAGCCTCATGGCCTACGCAGAAACCGGTGTCTTCGGAAAAGCCGTGGCCATGATAGATATGCAGGTCGCTGCCGCAGATCGAGCAGGCGGTCATCTGGACGATGGCATCGCGATCGGATTCGAGTTTCGGGTCGGCCATGTCATCATGACGGATGTCGCGTTCGCCGAAATAGCGAAGGGCCTTCATGCCAAACCTTCCAAACGATAGAAGCGGGCTGCTGTGTCCGCAAACAAGTCCGCTTTTTCATCCGCAGAAGCCCCCGCCGCGATGCGTTTGAAGGCGTTCCAAAGGGTCGGATAGTCGGCACCCCAGCGGTCGACGGGGAAGTTGCTTTCAAACATGCAGCGGTTCGCGCCGAACAGTTCGATGCAGCTTTCGACATAAGGTTTCCACGCCTTGGCCAGCGCTTCGGACGACGGACGTACATCCGGCCCCATGCCTTCAAAGCCGGGGAAGGGCATGCCGAGCCCGCCGAGTTTCATGTGGACGTTGGGCAAAGCAGCAAGTTTTGCCATGCTGGCTTTCCATCCGGCAAAACGCTCGTCGCGTTTTCCGGCATAACGGCCAAGCCCAACAGGCGTGCCTACATGGTCGATGACCATCTGCACATCGGGGAAAGCTCGCGCGAGTTCGACGGCTTCGGGCAATTGGGGCTCGACCACCCAGATATCGAGTGAAAGCTGGCGCTTGGCAAAATGCTTCAGCGCCGCGTGAACCGGCGGTGACGCACACAGGTTCGGGGCGGCATGGGCGAGGGGGCCCAACACCGCGCTGTCATCATCGTGCGCCATCATGTGGCGGATGCCACGGAATCGTCCGCCACCCGCCGCCAGATGCGCGTCGAGCACTTCGGCAACAGCATCGCCCAGACCAAGATCTGCATGCCCGACTATTCCGGCGCAGGCGCGGGTCGATCCATAAATCCCGCTCGCGGCCATAGCAGCGACGCCGTTGACGAATTCGGTTTCACCGACCGGCTGCATCGCCTCTGGCCCGTCGGCGCGGTAAAACGCACCGCACTGGACATAGACGGTGCCGATTACGTTATGCCCGCTGCCCGTATCTGCCAGCAATTCGTCGAGCAAGTAGCGTGGTGATTGCCGCAAGATCGTCTCGAACGGGTGCGACATTTCGGCGGGAAGAAACGGCAGGCGCGAGCGCCAGTCCCACAAATGGTGATGCGGATCGATAATCGGCAGATCCGGTTCGAGTATCGCTTCGCTCATATTCTCCGTTCCCGTCCTTCCCAAAATGGTTCGCGCAACTTGCGCTTGAATATCTTGCCCGAATCCTCGCGCGGTAGGCTGTCGGCAAAATCGATCCGGCGAGGCACTTTGTATCCGGTCAGTACCTTTTTGAGTTCGGCCTGCAGCTCTTCGGCAGTCAGCGACACGCCCGGCATCGGCTGCACCACTGCCATCACGCTCTCGCCAAATTCCTCGTCAGGAATGCCGAACACCGCGCAGTCGGCGACGCCAGAAAGCTTGTGTAACTCCGCTTCGATTTCGGCGGGATAGATGTTCGCACCGCCCGAAATGATCATGTCGTTGATCCGGTCGCACAAATAAAGAAAGCCGTCATTGTCGAAATAGCCCATGTCGCCGGGCGTAATCAGACCGTATTTCTCCATCGAAGCACGCTTTTCAGGCGAGTTCTGGTAAGTGAAATTGGTGCCGTGGCGGCCCTTGCCTATGACCTCGCCGATCGTACCCGGCGGCACATCATTCCCGTCCGGATCGACAACGCGCAATGTTACTCCGGGCTGTACCCGACCGACCGACCCCGGATGCGCGAGCCACTCTTCCGACGACAGGCAGGTTACATTGCCCATCTCGGCCGAGCCATAATATTCCCAGATCACCGGCCCCCACCATTCGATCATCGCGCGCTTTACCGGCGGCGGGCAGGGGGCGGCGGCATGGGTTACATATTCGAGGCTCGACAGGTCATATTTGCGCTTCACCTCTTCGGGCAAACGCAGCAACCGGTTGAACATGATCGGTACCATGTTGAGGTGCGTGATGCGTTCATTTTCGATGAGAGCGAGCAGCGCCTCGGCATCGAAGCGTGGGCAAATGACGACATTGGCTCCGACGCGGATTGAGAAGGAGGAATGGGCGTTGGGGGCGCTGTGATAGACCGGGCCGATAACCGCGGTGGTGATCGTCGCCGGGTCGCGTTTGCCCGCTAGCACATCGGTGTAGCCATAAGACCAGCCAAGCATGGTGTTGACCGCCTCGGCCTGCTCGGGCGTGAAGGCCGCGCGGCGCACACCCTTGGGCCGACCGGTGGTTCCCGATGTGTAAATGATCGTGCTTGGCGCCATTTCAGCCTCGCCCGAAAAGGGGGCTGCCGCATCGAGCAACGCGTGCCAGCGCGGCAGCCCTTCAGGCTGACGGGTCTCTGAAATGCCGTAAGCATCGCGGATTTCCGGCGGAGTTTCGACAATGATGACCTGCAGGCCAGCCGGGATCGCTTGCTTGATGGGATCATAGAGGTCGGCATGGATGAGGAGCAGCTTCACGCCGCTGTCGGTCAGCAGGTAATTGGCTTCATCAGGGGTGTAATGCCAGTTCACCGGTACCGGATAGATGCCCAGCATCCCCGCCCCGAAAGCCGCCTCAAAATAAGCGATGTCGTTGCGCAGGTAGAGCGCGATGCCGTCGCCGCTTTCCACCCCCAGCCCTTGGATGACCGTTGCGGCTCGCCGCGCGCGTTCGTCAAACTCTGCCGTGGTCAGTGTGCGCTCG
>NZ_CALMSV010000197.1 GCF_937872355.1 uncultured Sphingorhabdus sp.
TGAACTTGCCCGGTTTGGCGATGAAGGCGTCGGCGTTCGACGGCTCCCACTCGATGCGCTGGCGGATGCGGTTGCCGGCCGCCTTCGCCGCGCGTTCCTCGATCAGCGCCCGCAATTCGTCCTGCGAGCGAATATCGTTGTGGCGGATGTTGAAGCGCGCCCGCGCCTGCGCCGGAATGACGTTCCACGCGGGGTTGCCTACATCGAGCGAAACGAATTCGAGGTTCGACGCCGGAAAAAACTCGTTGCCGGCGTCGATCGGCTCGGTGCTCAGCGCGGCGACGACGGCGGCGATGTCGGGAATCGGATTGTGGGCGCGATGCGGATAGGCGACGTGGCCCTGCGTGCCCTCGACGATCACGGTGCCGGACAGCGAGCCGCGCCGGCCGACCTTGATGCAGTCGCCCAGCGCTTCCACATTGCTCGGCTCGCCGAGCACGCAATGATCGATCTTCTCGCCGCGCGCCGCGATCCACTTCAGCAGCTTGACGGTGCCGTTGACGGCGACGCTTTCCTCGTCGCCGGTGATGAGAAACGAAACAGACCCTTTCGGCTTGCCATCGTTGGCCTTGAGATAGTCGAGCACCGCCGCGACCGAGCAGGCGATGCCGCCTTTCATGTCGACCGTGCCGCGGCCGTAGAGCATGCCATCCTTGATCTCACCGGCGAAAGGCGCCTGCGTCCACGCCGCCTCGTCGCCCGCCGGCACCACATCGGTATGGCCGGCGAAGCACAGATGCGGCGCGTCCGTTCCGATCCGTGCGTAGAGGTTGTCGATGTCGGCGGTGCCGGCCTCGCTGAAGGTGACGCGATGCACCTCGAAGCCGGCATTCGTCAGCAGCGCTTCGAGAACGCCGAGCGCGCCGGCATCGGCCGGCGTCACCGACGGGCAGCGGACGAGATCGCGGGTGATGGACAGCGCATCAGTCATGTTCAGCCTTCGATGATGAGTTGTGTTTGCGGTCCCAGCGGATCGGGTCCGTAGGCGTTGGGTCCGTCAGTGCCCTTGAGGCAGCCGAGTTCGAGGAAGGCCCACGTGCCGATTGCCTGCGTGGCAAGATTGAGCGTCACGCTGCTGCCGGGTTCATCCATCAGCAGGTTGCCGCTGGAGAGGATGCCCGGCACGAACCAGAATGGCAGCAGCCACCAGCCGCTCCGGCCGCGGTCATGCAGCCGCTTGATGCCGATGGCGATGACCAACCAGCCCCAGAAGAAAGCGAGGATGAGGGCCGAGATACGTATCATCGGGGCACTGCCTGCGGTGCGGAGCAGGAGGGCGGGATCGAGTTCGCCGAGCCACGCGAAGCACAACGCGACGAAACAGGCCCATGCCAGCATGTTGAGCAGAAGCGCGAACCAGTATTTGCCGCGATTGATGCGGCCACTGAAACCGAACAACAGCGTCGTCCAGTCCATGTCCGCCTCTCGTGCTCTGTAACGCCCGCGGCGCGAGCTGCGCCAAGGTGTCTCTACTCTCCCGATAACCTCAATCGCGCAGCAGTTCGTTGATGCTGGTCTTGGAGCGCGTGCGCTCGTCCACCGTTTTGACGATGACCGCGCAATAGAGCGACGGTCCCGGCGATCCGTCCGGCAGCGGCTTGCCTGGTAGCGCGCCCGGCACCACGACGGAATATTCGGGCACCTCGCCCATGTAAATCTTCCCGGTCGCGCGGTCGACGATCTTGGTCGATGCGCCGAGAAACACGCCCATCGACAGCACCGCGCCGTTGCGCCCGATCACGCCTTCGGCGACTTCGGAGCGCGCGCCGATGAAGCAGTCGTCCTCGATGATGACAGGCTCGGCCTGCAGCGGTTCGAGCACGCCGCCGATGCCGACGCCGCCCGAGATATGCACGCGCTTGCCGATCTGCGCGCAGGAGCCGACCGTCGCCCAGGTATCGACCATCGTGCTTTCATCGACATAAGCGCCGAGATTGACGAATGACGGCATCAGCACGACGTTCTTGGCGATGAAAGCGGACTTGCGCACGACAGCGCCCGGCACGGCGCGGAAGCCGGCGTCGCGGAAGCGGTTCGGTCCCCAGCCCTGAAACTTCGAGGGCACCTTGTCCCACCACTTCGCCTCTCCGGGGCCGCCGTCGATCACATCCATGTCGTTGAGACGGAACGACAGCAGCACCGACTTCTTGAGCCATTGATTGACCTTCCACTTGCCGTCGCCCTGGCGCTCGGCGACACGCGCCTTGCCGTCGTCCATCAGTTCGAGCGCATGATCGACCGCGTCGCGCACCTCGCCCTTGGTGGAGGTCGAGATGGTGTCGCGCGCCTCGAAGGCGTTGTTGATGGTGCTCTCAAGAGCAGACAGAGACATTGCTAATTCCTCGGCGGCTAAAAAGGTCGGGAGGTTTTCAGGGCAGAAACAGGCGGAGTCAAGCGACGATCCGGTTCAGGAAGCCGGTCAGATCGTCGGTGACGTATTCGACATGGGGGGCGTCGCGGCCCTCGAATTCCCATGCCTGCCGGCCCGCCGGATCGCTGCCTTTCGGCACGACGAACACGGTCTTCATGCCGCGCTGGTGTGGCACTTCGAGATTGCGGGCGAGATCCTCGAACATCGCGGCGCGCTTCGGGTCGACGTCGTGACGCGAGAGGAATTTGTCATAGGTCTGCGGCGCGGGCTTGGGCTCGAGTTCGCCGGCGACGATGTCGAAAATGCCTTCGAAATGCGTGTCGATGTCGAGCCGCTTCAGCACCGCCTCGGCATGGGCGACGGTACCGTTGGTGAGGATCAGCTTGCGGCCGGGCAGCGCTGAAATGGCGTGGCCGAGCGCGGGGTTCGGCTCCAGCATCGAGTGGTCGATCATGTGGACGAAATCGAGATAGGCCCGATGGTCCATCGCGTGTTCTTCCATCATGCCGCGCATGGTGGTGCCGTAGCGCAGGTAATAGTCCTTCTGGATGCGATAGGCATCGTCGGTCGAGACGTCGAGAAACTGCGCGACGTAATCGCGGATGCGCACATCGACCTGCTGCCACAGATTGATCTCGCGCGGATAGAGCGTGTTATCGAGGTCGAACACCCAGGTCTCGACATGGGCGAAGGCGCGGGGCGCGGGTGCGTTGGTTTTGAGGGTCATGTCGGCTTTTGAGTTTCGCGTTGCATGAGAGCTATCCCCGAGTCCATTCGTCATGCCCGGGCTTGACCCGGGCATCCATCTTTTTAGAGGATGGATTGCCGGGTCGCGCCGCTATGCGACGGCCCGGCAATGACGACTTTTCTTGCGGCGCTGTCACGGGCCAACACACCCTTCGCATCTCACGGCAGCTTGAACCGCACCGTCTGCCCGCCGCCGCTGCCGAGATCGACGATGGCGAAGCCCGTCGCATTCAGTCCGCGCCCGCCGCAGTCGCTCTGCTCGCTCAGCTCGAATTTCGCCTCGCGCGTGCACAGCAGCGTCGGTCCGCCCCAGTTCAAAGGCTTGCCCGACATCGCCACCGCGCGGCCGTCGGCATCGACCGCCTCGGCGAAGGAATAGACCTTGCGCGGCTGCCCCGGAATATCCGGATGCAGGCACTTGCCCGGCATGATGCCATACCAGCCGCGTGTCGTGACCTGCTTGCCGTCGTCGGCGCCGACCGCCGCCATCACCTTGTGCGGCGTGTCGTTGCACCAGGTCAGCCCGGTCGTGGAGGGCGTCTGCACCGCCGCGATCATCGTCTCGAAGAAGTTCGCGGCGGAGACGCTGTTGGCGTCGAGCCCGCGATCTCTGAGAAATTTCGCCAGCGCGCCTTGCGTCTTCGGACCGTCGACGCCGTCGATCGGCGCGGCGTCATAGCCCGCGATCACGAGAAGCCGCTGGATGCCGGCGAGGCGCGCCTGCTCGTCGTCATATTCGCTGCTTTCGGCGAGATAGGTGGTGGCGTTGCCGCTCTCCTCGTCGAGCGTCGGCTTGACCTCGGTGAACGCCGCCATCGTCTGCCCGGCGCGGCACTGCCGCGCGGCGGCGATGACGAAGTTGCCGCTGGCGATGCACAGATTGTCCGCGCCGTTCTGCGGAACGGGCGAGGAGCCATAGACCGGCAGCGCGCGCGCATGAAGCATCAGCCGGTCGGCAGCGAGCTTGCCCTGCGCGACGACGCGGCATTGCGCCGGGTCGATGCGAAACCAGCCGCGCGTCGCACTCGCGCCCTTGTCGTCGATGCCGATGGCGGCTTCGACGACATAGCTCATGCGGTTGCACAGTTTCAGGTCGGCGCGGGCGGGCGCGGCGGCAATGCAGGCCGCAACCAGCGCGATAGCGGCGAGCGCTCTGGGAGCGGCGGCTGCGGTTGCGCGGCGTGCCATCACTTGTGAATCAGC
>NZ_CALMSV010000198.1 GCF_937872355.1 uncultured Sphingorhabdus sp.
CACCTCGACTGTCGTCTATTTCGAGAGCAAGCGGCTGGATGCCTGGGTGAATGAACTCGTCAGCGAAGGTTTCGCGTTCGAACAGATGCCTCAGGATGAAAGCTGGGGATGGCGCGAGGCACGGCTGTTGGACCCATCCGGAAATATCGTCTGCCTGTACAGCGCAGGCGAAAACCGGCGCTATCCAGCCTGGCGCATATGATCGTAGGTGTAGATGAGGCGGGCAGGGGGCCATTGGCCGGCCCAGTAGTCGCGGCGGCCGTGGTGCTTTGTGACGGCGGCATAGACGGTCTCGATGACAGCAAGAAGCTGAGTGCCAAAAAGCGCGAGATCTTGGAGATGCAGATCAAGGCGTCTTGTCGCTGGGCAATCGGCGTTGCCGATGTCGGGGAGATCGACAGTATCAACATATTGCAGGCGACGATGCTCGCGATGACGCGCGCGGTCGATGCGTTAGCGATTGAGCCGGTCCAAGTGCTGGTAGACGGTAACCGCCTGCCTAAATGGCGTTACACGGCAAAGGCGGTAATTGGCGGCGATGCCACCCACCCCTGCATCTCTGCTGCCAGTATCATCGCCAAGGAGCATCGCGACCGTTTGATGCGCAGTTATGACGCGATGCACCCCGGCTATGGCTGGGCTTCCAACAAGGGCTATGGCTCTGCCGGGCATCTCGAAGCGTTGCGTCGCTTGGGGCCGACGCCTCTGCATCGCCGGAGTTTTGCCCCGGTGGCGCAGTTGGAATTACTGTAACTGAATGTAAAATCTTTATGGGTGAGTCTTTCGGGCAACACCACTAGGGGTTGAGTCCTGCTGGAATCGCGAGACTCCATATCTTGTGCCGGACTCCTTTCGTTCCGCCCATATTTGCGATTCTACAAGGGAATCCAACGAGTCGCGGTAATCGAAACTGCTTGACCTGCGAGTCCCGAAGACTCATCGCAGGCCCCTGATTTACGCTGTTCAGGCGGGGAGCCTCGTACAATGGGTGTTATGGAAAAAATTGCGGTCAAACCGAAAACCGCAACCAAGGTCGCAAAAGTCGACAAGAAAACTCTGCCGCTAGACAGCATCCTGAAGATGGATTGCATCGAGGCGATGCGCTCCTTGCCCGACGCTTGCGTCGACATGGTGTTTGCCGATCCGCCTTATAATCTCCAGCTTGGCGGCGATCTTCAGCGCCCCGATGGTACTCAAGTCGATGCGGTTGACGATGATTGGGACAAGTTCGACAATTTTGCGGCCTATGACAAATTCACGCAAGAATGGCTGGCTGAGGCGCGGCGTATCCTGAAGCCCGATGGCACCTTGTGGGTTATTGGCAGCTATCACAATATCTTCCGCGTAGGTGCGACGTTGCAGGACCAGGGTTTCTGGATCCTCAACGACATCATATGGCGCAAGTCGAACCCGATGCCGAATTTCAAAGGTACGCGCTTCACCAATGCGCATGAAACGCTGATCTGGGCGGCGAAAAGCGACAAGGCGCGCTACACCTTCCATTATCGCTCGATGAAAACCCTGAACGATGAGTTGCAGATGCGTTCGGACTGGGTGATCCCGATTTGCGGCGGCAAGGAGCGGCTGAAGCTCAACGGCACCAAGGCGCATCCCACGCAAAAGCCGGAAGCATTGCTCTATCGCATCCTTCTTGCCTGCACCAATCCAGGCGATGTCGTGCTTGATCCGTTTTTCGGCACTGGCACCACGGGTGCGGTGGCGAAGAGGCTTCAACGCCATTGGATCGGCTGCGAGCGTGACAGCACATATTGCAAGGTCGCTGAAGAGCGGATCGAAATGGCGCTGCCGCTCGATGAAAGCTCACTTGAAACGATGCAATCGCCCAAGTCGCAACCGCGGGTTGCCTTTGGCCAATTGGTCGAGAATGGCTATTTGCGGGCTGGCGCGCAATTGACCGACAAGAAGCGTCGCTTTGGTGCGATTGTCCGGGCCGACGGCTCGCTGGTGTGGAACAACAAATATGGTTCGATCCACAAAATCGGTGCGCTGGTGCAGAATGCGCCGAGCTGTAATGGCTGGATGTTCTGGTATTACCAGACCCGCGAGGGCGAACTGAAGGTAATTGACGAGTTGCGGCAGAATTATCTGCTCGCCAATGAGCCGTGAGGCAAATCTACCTTAGGCCCTGCGCATTCATTGAAACGCCCATCGGGTTTGACGGGCAGGCCGCGCGGCTTGCTGGTACCATGGTGTATTTCTCGGCAGTTGAAGTCATCGAAACCGAGGGTGGTCAGAGGGCGTCGAAAGCGCTGGTATCTCTTGCCGCATTGGACGCTCACCTGGGCGGTCTGCCAACGGATCTGGCTGAAAAGGCCCGGTCGCAACTTTCCAATATAACTTCGCCACGACCTGCGCTCAAAATGGGTGCACGCAACATCCTGCTCGATCAACCACGGGTCATGGGTATTTTGAACTGCACGCCGGACAGCTTTTCCGACGGTGGCAAACATGGCGATGATCCAGATGCGCTTGCCGAGACCGGTGGTGCAATGGCGGCTGCGGGTGCAGCGATCATCGACGTCGGCGGGGAGTCCACCCGTCCCGGAGCGCCGCTCGTTTGGGAAGGTGACGAGATAAAGCGGGTACAGCCTGCTATAAAACGTCTGGCCAATGCAGGGCATGCCGTGTCGATCGACACCCGCAAGGCTGCTGTCATGGAGGCTGCGTTGCAGGCAGGTGCCATGATGATCAACGACATCTCGGCACTGCTGTTCGACGACCGCTCGCTCGAAGTCGCCAAGGCGAGCAATTGCCCGATTGTACTGATGCACGCGCCTAGCCAATCGAGCGATCCGCACAAGAGTGACGGCTATCATGAAGTGCTGTTCGATGTGTATGACTGGCTTGAGGAACGCGTTGAGGTGCTGGTTGCTGCCGGAATTGCGCGTGATCGCCTTTTGATCGATCCAGGCATCGGATTTGGTAAGTCACTCGCGGACAATCTGACGCTCGTAAACAACCTGTCACTGTTCCACGGCATCGGTTGCCCGCTGCTGTTCGGGGCCAGTCGCAAACGCATGATCGGTGCCTTGTCAAACGAGGCGGTCGCTGATGCACGATTGGGCGGTTCGATTTTCCTTGCGATGAAGGCCGTTGAACAGGGCGCACATATCGTTCGCGTGCATGACGTGCCCGAAACGGTGCAGGCGATCCACGTCTGGCGCGGCTTGCGCGATGCAGCTTTAACGGCGGGCTAGGCGGCGGGTTTCACCCGTATCGTTTGTGTTGGCTCGGATGCTATCTCTCACGCAGGAGATTCAAGCATGATCGCAAAATATGTTGTCGCCTATATCGCGACAGGCGTCTCTTTCGCATTGATCGACAGCATTTGGCTGCGAACCATGTATGAGCGTCTGTACAAGCCGGAAATTGGCAGCTTGATGTATGAAGGCGGCTTCCGTCTTGGGCCGGCGGTGGCCTTCTATCTGCTCTACATACTGGGCATGATGATCTTCGCTGTCGGCCCCGCGTTGCACAACGGTAAGTGGCAGACCGCCTTGCTTTGGGGCGCGCTGCTCGGCTTCTTTTGCTATATGACCTATGATCTGACCAACTATGCTACGCTGAAGGTCTGGAGCACCAAGGTGACTGTGCTCGATATCATCTGGGGCACATTACTGACCGGTTCCGCATCCCTTTGCGGATGGGGGGCGACCACGCTGATCCTCGGGAAGAATTAAGCGGCTGTGCTTTCGATGCCGAGGTCGGCAAGCTTTCGGTACAGCGTCGAACGCCCAATGCCGAGGCGCCGGGCTACCTCGGTCATGCGACCGCGATAATGGCCGATGGCGAGGCGGATGACATCTGCCTCGATTTCCTCAAGCGGTCGCATATTGCCGTCCTGTTCGAACAACGAAACGCCGGCGCCTTCTTTATGGCTGGATACAGCTTCGGTTCGTCTGCCGACTGCAGTTGCGATTTGGGGAAATTCGTCGGGCGTCAACGCATCGCGATCGCAAAGCACAGCGGCCCGGAAAAGCGCACTCTGCAATTGGCGAACATTTCCCGGCCAGTCATAGTTTCGGAGAAGCTCAAGGGCTTCTTCGGTAATACCCAAGCTGCGCAGGCCGGGCTGGTTTGACATGCGACCCAGAAAGTGACGGGCAAGTGCGGGAATATCACCGATGCGGTCACGTAGCGGCGGGATATGGAGTTGTACCACGTTGATGCGGTAATACAGGTCTTCGCGGAGTGCGCCGCTCGCCACTTTAGCCATCAAGTCATGGTTGCAGGCGGTAATTACGCGCACATCGATGCGGTAGCTGTGCGGAGAACCCAATGGCTGTATTTCGCCCTCGGTTAGCAGGCGCACCAACCGGACCTGCGTTTCCGTTGGCAACTGGTCGATCTCGTCAAGGAACACGGTGCCGGTGTCGGCTTGCTGCAAAATGCCGACGCGGCGATCAAAGGCGCCGGCAAATGCATCCTTTTCATGCCCGAAAAGTACGGAATCGAGCAGATTGGGTGCGAGAGCGCCGCAATTCACTTTCAGGAACGGCAGCCGCGCGCGCGGTGACGCGGCATGAATGGCATCGGCAACGACTTCCTTGCCGACCCCGCCTTCGCCTTCGATCAAAATCGGAGCCTTGCTGCGCGCCGCCTTTGCCGCAATGGCAAGAGCAGTGCGGAAGGCAGGTGCCGAACCGATGATCTCGTCAAATTCAAGCTGGTGACCGATTTTTTCGGTCAATGGCTGGAGTTCGCCAAAATCCTTGGCATGATCCGCGGCCAGACTGAGCGCTGCGATGAGACGCTCTGCCGCGACGGGCTTGATGATATAGTCCGAAGCGCCTGCACGCATCGCCTCGATCGCGCTGTCGGTCGATCCGATGGCGGTCATCAGCAACACAGGCAAAGCGGGACGGCGCGACTTGAGTTCGGCGATCAGTGTAGCGGCATCCGATCCCGGAACCCATTGATCGAGAAGGATGGCATCGAGCATCATGCCGTCTTGGGTACCCAGCATGGCAATCGCGGTTTCGGCGTCGCGGGCGAAAATCGTCCGCCAACCGGCACGACTGGCAATAGCCGACACCAACCTGCACTGGGCAGGTTCGTCGTCGACAAGCATCAGCAATCGTGTCTCTTTTTCCGCCATCGAAATCCCATCGGGCACTTGGTGAAGCAATGCGGTAACAAGAAGAGGTAAAGAGGCGATTAAGCATGCAGTAAAATTTCTGTGGTCGAGGCGCTTGAGCAATACCGCCCATCTGGCTATTAGCCCCGCATAGCCTATATTTGGGGCAGGTTTTTAGGGAGGCTGAAATGGCTGGAAATCAGGACATGCGCGCAGCAAGTGAAACCTATTCGGGATTTCTTTCGCTGTTGAAATGGGGAACCATTGCGTCGGTTGCGGTCACCGTTCTCGTCGTGCTGATTATCGCATAACGTGACCAAAATCGCAGTTCTCAAGGAAGTCGCATCCGGCGAAACCCGGGTTGCGGCCTCTCCAGAGACGGTGAAGAAATTCATCGGACTGGGTGCAAGTGTCGCCGTCGAAAAAGGCGCGGGCCTTGCGGCTTCGATTTCCGACGCAGACTATGAAGCTGTCGGTGCGACCATCGGCACGGCCAACGCGGCTATCAAGGATGCAGACATTGTCCTTGGCGTGCAGGGACCCGATCCCAAGGCGCTGAAAGGTGCGGCCAAAGGCGCATGGATTGTCGCCGGGCTGGATCCTTTTGGTCAGCGCAAGCGCGTTGACGAATATGCTGCAGCCGGGGTCGAGGCGCTGGCAATGGAATTCATGCCGCGTATCACCCGCGCGCAATCGATGGACATCCTCTCGTCGCAGTCGAACCTCTCTGGCTACAAGGCTGTGATTGACAGCGCTGCGGCCTATGGTCGCGCCTTTCCGATGATGATGACCGCTGCAGGTACAATTACCGCCGCCAAGGCATTCATTATGGGCGTGGGTGTCGCTGGCCTTCAGGCAATTGCGACGGCCCGCCGTTTGGGAGCGGTTGTTTCGGCTACTGACGTGCGTTCGGCAACCA